>JANNFE010000362.1:0-9138 GCA_031379415.1 Betaproteobacteria bacterium
CACTGCCGCGGCGCAAGGCGCGCTGCACATGGCGGTGCAGTGCGGTGCACCGGCCAGGCCGAGCAGCGTCGCGCTTGCGATGAGGGCGAGATCCACCCTCAGATGATGCGCGAAAACCGTTCGCGGGCGCGGTCGGCCCGCAGGTGGCGGTCGAAGACCATGGCCACCGCGCGCACGAAGAACCAGCCCGTGGTGGTGAGCTGGATGTCGTGCGCCGACACGTCCACCAGGCCCAGCTCGTGCAGCGCCTGCAGCTGCTGCAGTTCGTTGGCGAAGGCCTCGTTGAAGGTCACCAGGTGCGCCAGCTCGATGGACTCGAACTCCACGCGCCCCTGGCACATCAGCGCCATGATGACGGCGCGGCGCAGCAGGTCGTCGCGCGTCAGTGCCAGCCCGCGCACGATGGGAAACTCACCCTGGGCCAGCGCGTCGTGGTATTCGGCCAGGGTCTTGGCGTTCTGGCTGTAGGTGGCGCCAATGCGGCCGATGGCCGACACACCCAGGCCCACCAGGTCGCAGTCGGGCTGCGTGGTGTAGCCCTGGAAGTTGCGGTGCAACCGGCCCTGGCGCTTGGCCGCCGCCAGCGCGTCGTCGGGCAATGCGAAGTGGTCCATGCCGATGTACACATAGCCGTGGCCGATGAAGCCGGCCAGGCCCGCGCGCAGCATGGCCACGCGCTGCTCGGCGCTGGGCAGCGCATGGTCGTCAATGCGGCGCTGCGGCTTGAAGCGCTGCGGCAGGTGGGCATAGGCATAGAGCGCAATGCGCGTCGGCCGCAACTCGGCCACCTGCGCGATGGTCCGCGCAAAACTCTGCGGCGTCTGCTTCGGCAGGCCGTAGATGAGGTCGGCGTTGATCGATACGAAGCCCAGGGCGCGCGCCTCGACCACAAGCTCGCGCACGCCTTCGAATGGCTGCACGCGATGCACGGCCCGCTGCACGTCGGGGTCGAAGTCCTGGATGCCGAAACTGATGCGGTTGAAGCCCATCGCATGCAGGTTGCGCAGGCGTTCGCGCGAGGCCGTGCGCGGGTCGACCTCGATCGACACCTCGGCGTCGGCCAGCAGGCGGAAGGCAGCACGCAGCAGCGTCATCAGGTCGCCCAGTTCACCGTCCGACAGGAAGGTGGGCGTGCCGCCGCCCAGATGCAGCTGCGACACCGGCTGCGTGCGCCCCAGTTCAGCGGTGTGCAGTTCGACCTCTTTCGCCAGGTCGACCAGGTATTCGCGGCCGCGGCTGTGGTGCTTGGTGATGACCTTGTTGCAGGCGCAGTAGTAGCAGAGCGACTCGCAGAAAGGAATGTGCACGTAAAGCGACAGCGGCGGCGCCCCGCCCACGACGGCCCCCTCGGCACGCTGGCGCAGCGCCTGGCGGTACTCGGCAGGGCCGAAGGCCTCGACGAAGCGGTCGGCCGTGGGGTAGGACGTGTAGCGCGGGCCGGGCACGTCCAGCCGGCGCAGCAGCGCGTCGGACAACAGCGTTTCGACCAGGGGACTGACAGCGGTGTTCATCGCGCCACTGTGCCCAAGGCGCCCGCGCGCGCCTTGACAATTCTCAAGCGCCAGGGCCGGCGAGGCCTGCGGTCACGGCGCTGGCTTGATGGGCGACAATGCCACCACCGCTTGCGCGCCCCCGCCCCATGCACCACCCCCTGCCGCCCGTCAAGCTCGAACCCTTCAAGGTGGCCTGCTCCAGCTGCAACCTGCGCGAGCTCTGCCTGCCGATGGGCATGTCGAGCGAGCAGATGGAGCGGCTGGACGCGATCGTCGCCACGCGCCGCTCAGTGGCCCGTGGCGACCCGCTGTTCCGCGCCGGCGACGCCTTCACCTCGCTCTATGCCGTGCGCGCCGGCTTCTTCAAGACCTGTCTCTCGTCGGAAGACGGACGCGACCAGGTCACCGGCTTCCAGATGGCGGGCGAGTTGCTGGGCCTGGACGGCATCGGCACCGACCGCCACACCTGCGACGCCATCGCGCTGGAGGATTCGTCGGTCTGCGTGATCCCGTACCAGCAGCTGGAAGAACTGTCGCGCGAGCTGTCGGACCTGCAGCGCCACTTCCACAAGATCATGAGCCGCGAGATCGTGCGCGACCACGGCGTGATGCTGCTGCTGGGCAGCATGCGCGCCGAAGAGCGCCTGGCCGCCTTCATGCTGAACCTGACGCAGCGGCTGCGTGCGCGTGGCTTCTCGGCCAGTTCGCTGGTGCTGCGCATGACGCGTGAAGAGATCGGCAGCTACCTCGGCCTGAAGCTGGAAACCGTGAGCCGCGCCTTCAGCAAGTTCCAGGACGACGGCGTGCTGGAAGTGAAGCAACGCCACATCCGCGTGCTCGACCCCGACGCGCTGCAGGCGCTGGTCAACGGCACCAGCTGCTGAGCCGCCCTGCCCTATTCCGCCCAGCTGCGGCTGTTGACGTCGTCGGCCGCGCGCTGCAGCAGCAGCGTCAGCGCACAGGCCGCCGCGGTGGCCGCCCAGAAGAACAGGAAGGCCAGCGAGTAGATCGCGGTCTCCGACCATTGCAGTTCGGCGCCGCCCAGCGTGTGCAGCGACTGCGGGTCGACGAAGGCGAAGACGCCGATCTCCAGCACCGCGGCCACCAGGAAGGCCGGCCAGGCGATGGCGGCAGCGCGGCGAGCCAGACGCTTCATCGTGGCGTCCCGGCTTCAGCGCCCCGGCGTGGCCGCATGGTTGCGGCCCTGCACCGCCGGCTGCTCTGACTTGCTGGTGGCCGCGGTGCTGAGCACCGGGTCGGGATAGCGAATGGCCAGCGACAGCGTGACGAAGCTGGCCACGACGACGATGGCCGGGCCGCCGATGACCATCCAGACGATGGGCAAGCGCCACCAGGCGACGGTTTCGGCGTCTGGTGCGGTCGAGGGGGTCGTGGACATGGCTTGTCTCCTGGGGGTGCCGTCAACGCGGCACCAGGAAGGTGGATTTCTCGCTGAGTGTGCGGGTGCCTTCGCCCGCCGCGCCCGCCAGGCGTTCGACGGTGAAGTCGATGCGGTGCGCGCCGGCTCCGGCCTTGGCGGCCACTTCGGGCGCCACGCGCACGGCCACCGGCACCCAGCGGGCCTGGGCGGGCTCGATGCGGATGTCGCCCTGCACGTCGGTGGCCAGCGCGCTTGAGGACGTGGGCAGGCCGCTGGCCCGCACGCGGTAGGTCTGCATCCGCTCGGTGGCGTTCATGATCTGCAGGCGGTAGACGTTCTCGATCCAGCCGTCTTCCACCTGGCGCGCCAGCGCGCCGCGGTCACGCACCACGTCGACCTTGAAGGGCACGCGCAGCAGCAGGCTGGCCAGCACGGCGCCGCACAGGGCGACGAGAACGGCCGTGTAGGCCAGCACGCGCGGCCGCAGCAGGCGGCGCAGCACGTCGCTGCGCGACAGGTGCTTCTGCAAGCCGTTCTGCGTGGCGTAGCGGATCAGGCCCTTCGGGTATTGCATCTTGTCCATCACGCCGTTGCACACATCGATGCACGCTGTGCAGCCGATGCACTCGTACTGCAGGCCATTGCGGATGTCGATGCCGGTCGGGCAGACCTGCACGCACAGGCCGCAGTCGATGCAGTCGCCCAGCGGGGTGGCCTTCGGGTCGATGTTGCGCGTGTCCTCGGAGCGTTTGGCGCGCACACCGCCGCGCGGCTCGCCGCGCTCGGCGTCGTAGCTGATGATCAGCGTGTCCTTGTCGAACATCGCGCTCTGGAAGCGCGCGTAGGGGCACATGTACTTGCACACCTGCTCGCGCATCCAGCCGGCATTGCCGTAGGTGGCGAAACCGTAGAACAGCACCCAGAACCATTCCCAGGGCCCCAGGCCCAGCACCAGCACCGAGGCGCCGAGTTCCTGGATGGGCGTGAAGTAGCCGACGAAGGTGAAGCCGGTCCACAGCGCGATGGCGCCCCAGATCAGGTGCTTGCCGCCCTTGCGCGCGAGCTTCTCGAAGGACCAGCGTGCCTTGTCCAGCTTCATGCGGCGCATGCGGTCGCCTTCGAGGTGGCGCTCCACCCACATGAAGATCTCGGTGTAGACGGTCTGCGGGCAGGCGTAGCCGCACCACAGGCGCCCGGCCACCGCGGTGAACAGGAACAAGGCGAAGGCCGAGAGGATGAGCAGGCCCGTCAGGTAGATGAAGTCCTGCGGGTAGAGCACCAGCCCGAAGATGTAGAAGCGGCGTGCGCCCAGGTCGAAGAGCACGGCCTGGCGCTCATTCCAGGCCAGCCAGGGCAGGCCGTAGAAGACCAGCTGCGTGAACCACACCAGCGCCCAGCGCCAGCCGGCGAACCAGCCGGACACGGCGCGCGCATAGATCTTGTCCTGCTTCTGGTATAGCGAGATGACGGCGATGCGCGCATCCACGGCGTCGTTGCCGGCCGTGACCGCGGGTGCTGCCGAATCGGTCACGCGTGCGTTCCCCTCACTGCGTGGCCACCTTGGTGCCGTGCGACAGGCTCCACACGTAGGCCGCCAGCACCTGCACCTGCGCCGGCGTCAGCAAGCGGCCCTGTGCCGGCATGACGTTGTTCTTGCCCTGGGTGACGATGTTGACGATGGCCTGCTCGCCCCAGCCGTGCAGCCAGATCTTGTCGGTGAGGTTGGGCGCGCCCAGCAGCGGGTTGCCCTTGCCGTCGCTGCCGTGGCAGGCCGCGCAGGCCGCGAACTTGCTCTTGCCCAGCTGCGCCGCCACGTTGTTGTGCGCGCTGCCCGACAGGCTCAGCACATAGTGGGCGAGGTTGCGCACGTCCTCGCTGCTGCCCACCGCCGCGGCCAGCGGCGGCATCATGCCGGTGCGGCCTTCGTTGATGACCTTGGCGATGTACTCGGGCGTGCCGGCGCCCAGCCAGTCCTGGTCGGTCAGGTTGGGGAATCCCTTGCTGCCGCGAGCGTCGCTGCCGTGGCATTGCGAGCAGGTGTTCAGGTACAGGCGCTGGCCGATGCCCATGGCCGCGGCGTCGCGCGCCAGCTCTTCGGGCTTCATCCCCGTGTACTTCGCATACACGGGCACCATGGCAGCGCGGGCTTTTTCCTGCTCGGCTTCGTACTGGCCGACGCTGGTCCAGTTCAGCGTGCCCTTCATGCTGCCCAGGCCGGGATAGAAGGCCAGGTAGACGGCGGCAAAGACCACGGTGATGATGAACAGCCACATCCACCAGCGCGGCAGCGGGTTGTTCATCTCGCGCAAGTCTTCGTCCCAGACGTGGCCCGTGGTGTTGTCGCTGGCCATGACGCGGCGGCGCGCGGCGATGATCAGCAAGGCCAGGCACAGCACCAGCCCCGCCACCGTGGTGGCGGCGACGAAGATCGCCCAGCCGCTGTTGACGAAATCACTCACGACTTGTCTCCTCGACCGTTGGCCTGGGTCTCTTCCTCGGCAAAGGGCAGCAGCGCGGCCGCCTCGTACTCGGCGCGGCGGCGGCGGCTCCAGGTGTGCACCATCAGCGCAATGAACAGCACCAGGCTGACCACGGTGACGGCGATGCGGAGGTCATTGATGTCCATGGGGTGTGTGCTCCTGGGGGGCCTCGATGGTCTACTTCCGCGCGGTGCCCAGCACCTGCAGGTAGGCGATGAGGGCTTCCATCTCGGTGCGGCCCTTCACGGTGTCGGCGGCCTTGGCGATCTCGTCGTCGCTGTAGGGCACACCAACCAAACGCAGCGCCTTCATGCGCGGCGCCATGCCGTCGGGCTCGACCGTGGCCGTCAGCAGCCAGGGGTAGGCCGGCATGTTCGATTCGGGCACCAGGTCACGCGGGTTGTTGAGGTGGATGCGGTGCCACTCGTCGCTGTACTTGCCGCCCACGCGGTGCAGGTCGGGGCCGGTGCGCTTGCTGCCCCACTGGAAAGGGTGGTCGTAGACGAACTCGCCGGCCACCGAATGCTGGCCATAGCGCAGCGCCTCGGCGCGGAAGGGGCGGATCATCTGCGAGTGGCAGTTGTAGCAACCCTCGCGCGTGTAGACGTCGCGGCCCGCCAGTTGCAGCGCGGTATAGGGCTTGAGCCCTTCCACCGGCTGCGTGGTGGAACGCTGGAAGAACAGCGGGACGATTTCGACCAGCCCGCCGACGGCCACGGCCAGCAGGATGAGCACGATCATCAGGAAGTTGTTGGTCTCGATCTTCTCGTGACCGGTGGGTGTGTGGTGCTGTGCCATGCTCTTGTGCTCCGCGGCTTCAGGCGTGCGCCGGCGTGCCGCCGACGGCAGGGATCGCGGCCTCGACCACCTGGCCGCTGCGCGCCGTCATCACCACGTTCCAGGCCATGATCAGCATGCCGCTCAGGTAGAGCAGGCCGCCGAGCAGGCGCACCACGTAGTACGGGTAGGTGGCCTTGACGCTTTCGACGAAGCTGTAGACCAGCGTGCCGTCGGGGTTGACGGCGCGCCACATCAGGCCCTGCATCACGCCGGCGATCCACATCGCGGCGATGTAGAGCACGATGCCGATGGTGGCCACCCAGAAGTGCAGCTCGATGGCCCGCACGCTGAACATTTCCTTGCGGCCGAACAGGCGCGGGATCAGGTAGTACAGGCTGCCCATGCTGATCAACCCCACCCAACCCAGGGCGCCGCTGTGCACGTGGCCCACCGTCCAGTCGGTGTAGTGGCTGAGCGCGTTGACGGTCTTGATCGACATCATCGGCCCTTCGAAGGTGCTCATGCCGTAGAACGACAGGCTGACGATGAGGAACTTCAGGATCGGGTCGTCACGCAGTTTGTGCCACGCGCCCGACAGCGTCATGATGCCGTTGATCATGCCGCCCCAGCTCGGCGCCAGCAGCACCAGGCTGAAGACCATGCCGATGCTCTGCGCCCAGTCGGGCAACGCGGTGTAGTGCAAGTGGTGCGGGCCGGCCCACATGTAGGTGAAGATCAGCGCCCAGAAGTGCACGATGCTCAGGCGGTAGCTGTAGACCGGGCGCCCGGCCTGCTTCGGGATGAAGTAATACATCATCCCCAGGAAGGCCGCGGTGAGGAAGAAGCCCACCGCGTTGTGGCCGTACCACCACTGGATCATGGCGTCCTGCACGCCGGCGTAGGCCGAGTAGCTCTTCGTCAGGCTGACCGGGATGGCCGCACTGTTGACGATGTGCAGCAGCGCCACGGCAATGATGTAGGCGCCGAAGAACCAGTTGGCGACGTAGATGTGGCGCACCTTGCGCATGCCGACGGTGCCGAAGAAGACGATGGCGTAGCTCACCCACACCACGGTGATCAGCAGGTCGATGGGCCACTCGAGCTCGGCATACTCCTTGCCCTGCGTCATGCCCAGCGGCAGCGTGACGGCCGCGGCCAGGATCACGACCTGCCAACCCCAGAACGTGAACAGCGCCAGCCCCGGCGCGAACAGCCGCGTCTGGCAGGTGCGCTGCACCACATGGTAGGAACACGCGAACAGCGTGCAACCGCCGAAAGCGAAGATCACCGCATTGGTGTGCAGGGGCCGCAGGCGGCCATAACTCAGCCAGGAGATGCCGAAGTTGAGCTCCGGCCAGGCCAGCTGCGCGGCGATGATCACGCCGACCGTCATGCCCACCACGCCCCACAGCACGGCGGCCAGCGAGAACAGCCGCACCGTGGTGTCGCTGTAGACACCCTGGACGGGTACTGCCGTGCCGACGACAGCGGCGTTTGATGCCATGGGACTTCTCCTCTTCCGAGTGCTCTGAACTTAAGGGGCGGATTTTTCTGGTGAAGGCCGACGAGCGCCTTGACCGGGGTCAAGTGGCCCGGCCTCGTCTGTCAGGATACGTTCACCTTCGTGTTCCAGGTCTTCGAACTGCCCGCGCTGCACCGCCCAGCCGAAGATGGCGAGGATGACCAGAACCAGGCCGGCCGACAAGGGGATCAACAACCACAGGCTTTCCATGTTCAGCGCGCCGCGCGCAGTGCATTGAGCACCACGATCAGTGAACTGCCGGCCATGCCCAGGCCCGCGGCCCAGGGTGGCAGCCAGCCGGCCAGGGCGAGCGGAATGCTGGTGGCGTTGTAGAGCCCGGCCCAGACGAAGTTCTGACGCACGATGCGCACGGCACGCCGCGCCGTGGCGCGCGCGCGCACCAGGTCACCCAGGTGGCTGGAGGTGATGACGGCGTCGGCCTGGCTGCGTGCGACCAGCGCGCCCTGCCCCATGGCCAGCGACACGTCGGCGCGTGCCAGCACGGGCGCGTCGTTGATGCCGTCGCCCACCATGGCCACGATGCGACCTTGCGCCTGCGCATCGGCCACCGCCGCCAGCTTGCCCTCGGGCGTGGCCTGGGCGTGCACGTCGGCCAGGCCCAGGCGCGCGGCCAGAGCCAGCGCGCGCGCGGGCGCATCGCCGCTGAGCAGCGTGAGCCGCACACCTTCGGCCCGCAGCGCGTGCAGGGCTTCGGCAGTGCCGGGGCGCAGCGTCTCCTCGAATTCGAAACGCGCCAGCGCCTGGCCGGCTGCGCCCAGCCACACGCTGGCCGCGTCGCCGGCAGCCTCGTCGGTGGCACCCACCCAGGCCGCCGAGCCCAGGCGCCACTCGCGGCCGTCGGCGCCGCGCGCGCGCAGGCCCTGGCCCGGCGCTTCCTGCACCTCGGCCCAGACCGCCGCCGAGCGCCCAGCCGGCGCAGCCGCGACCAGGGCCTGCGACAGCGGATGCGTCGACCACTGTGCCAGGGCCGCCGCGGCCGCCAGCGCTGTACGCTCACTATCGAAGCCATGCGGACCGCCCGGGGCCAGGCGCACGCCGGCCAGTTGCAGCCGCTCTTCGGTCAGCGTGCCGGTCTTGTCGAAGAAGATCTGCTGCACGGCGGCCAGGCGCTCCAGCGCGTCCAGCCGCTGCAGCAGCACGCCGCGCCGCGCCAGGCCCCGCGCCGCGGCCACCAGCGTGGCCGGTGCGGCCAGCGACAGTGCACACGGGCAGGTGACGATGAGCACCGACACCGCCACCCACACGGCGCGCGACGGATCGATCACGCTCCACACGGCAGCTGCACCGGCGGCCAGCAGCAGCACCACCCACAAGAAGGGTGCGGCCCAGCGGTCGGCCAGTTGCGCCGCAGCCGGACGCTGCGCCATGGCGCTCTTCATCATCGAGACGATGGCTTCCAGCCGCGTGTCGCCACCCACGCACTGCACGCGCATCAGCACCGGCGCGCCCAGATTGACGCTG
>JANNFE010000369.1:0-3400 GCA_031379415.1 Betaproteobacteria bacterium
TACAGCAGCGACAGGATCATGGCGTTGATGCCCACGCTCTTGCCCGAACCGGTGGTGCCGGCCACCAGGCAGTGCGGCATCTTCGCCAGGTCGGCGACGATGGGCTTGCCGACGATGTCCTTGCCCAGGCCCATGGTCAGCATCGAGGCCGAATCGTTGTAAACCTCGGAGCCGAGGATCTCGCTGAGCTTGATGGTCTGGCGCCGCGCATTCGGCAGTTCCAGCGCCATGTAGTTCTTGCCCGGGATCACCTCCACGACAAGGATGCTCACCAGCGACAGGGAACGCGCCAGGTCGCGCGCCAGGCCTACGACCTGCGAACCCTTCACGCCAGTGGCCGGCTCGATCTCGTAGCGCGTGATCACCGGGCCGGGCGAGGCCGCGACCACGCGCACCTCGACGCCGAAGTCCTTGAGCTTCTTCTCGATGAGCCGCGAGGTCATCTCGATGGATTCGGGCGTCACCGTTTCCTGGCGGCTGGCGGCCGACACGCTGTCCAGCAGGTCGACCTGGGGCAGCTTGGTGTCGACGAGTTCGGCGAACAGCGGCTTCTGGCGTTCCTTGGCCACGCGCTGCGACTTCGGAATCTCGGCCAGCGTGGGCGCGATGACCACCGGCAGGTGCTCTTCGACGTCGTGCCGCTGCTCCTCCACCACCAGTTCACGTTCCCGCGCAGCCAGTTCACCCAGGCGACGGTCTTCTTCGGCCTCGCGCTTGTCCTGGCGGCTCTCGCGCAGGCGGTCGAAGCGCTCGCCGATGGCGTCGGCCAGCTGCAGCCACGAAAAACGCAGCGCCAGCGCCGAGCCCGCCACGAGCAACGCGATCCAAAGCACACCCGAACCCGCGAAGCCCAGCCAGCGCATCGACAGCGGCCCGAGCGTGTAGCCCAGCACGCCGCCGGCATGACCTGGCAGCAGTGCTTCCCAGCGGTACAGGCGCGTCCATTCCAGCGCACTGCTGGCCGTCATCAGCAGCGCCAGGCCGAGCCAGAACAGCCAGCGCGGCGCATGGGCTTCGGGGGACGGCCCGCGCAACAGCCGCGCCAGGGCCGACAGCCAGGCGCGCAGCGCCACCGGCAGCAGCCACCAGGCCGAGAAGCCGAACAGGAAGAGCGCCATGTCCGACACGCGCGCGCCCAGCAGGCCGGCCTTGTTGTGCACGGTCTCGCCAGTGCCCGAGGTCGTGAAGGCGGTGTCGCTGGCATGGTGCGTGAGCATGGCCAGCAGGAAGAGCAGCCAAGCCAGCGCGCCCAGCAGCAGCAGGCCTTGCTGACGCCAGCGCGGCGTGCTGCCGGCGGCGGGCGCCTGCAGCGTGGCGGCACCATCGCTGGCCAGCGAACCGAGAGGAAAGCTCATGAACGAGATTGTGGCCGATCAGGGCAGCAAGCCCGCCGCGCCGCGCTAGTCGTTGGGCAGCCGTTCCTTGATGACCACCGAGCCGTTTTCCTGCGTCTCGATGACGCCCCGCTCTTCCAGGTCCTTCATGACGCGGCTGACCATTTCGCGCGAAGCGCCCACCACCTTGGCCATGTCCTGGCGGCTGACCTTGTGGCGAATGATCTTGATGCCGTCGATCTCTTCGGCCATATCGAGCAAGGTGCGCGCCACGCGGCCGTATACGTCCAGCAGGGCCAGACTCTCGATCTGCCGGTCGGCATTGCGCAGCCGCTTCACCAGCCCGCGCAGGATGCCGTAGGACAGCGTGGAGTTCTCGGGCAGGCAGCGCGCGAAGTCGGCGCGGGCCAGCACGAGCATGTCGGTCTGGATCTCGGCACGCACCGTGGCGCTGTGCGGTTCGTTGTCGATGAGGCTCATCTCACCCACGTAGTCGCCTGATTCGAGCACCGCCAGGATGACCTCGCGGCCGCGCGTGTCGGCCGTGAGCACGCGGGCGCGGCCGTTGAGCAGGATGAACAGCGAGTTGCTCTTGCGGCCCTGCTCCACCACCAGTTCACCGCGGCGGAAGCGGCGCTTCACCACACTGTCAGCAATCGCCTGCGCCTGTTCGGCGGTGAGCATGGAGAACAACGGTACGCGGCGGATCAGGTCCAGGTTGGACAGCATCGACATCGACTGAACTCCTCTTGTTGTGTTCTGGCCCCTGCAACGGCATGCCTCGCGCCGTCTGCAAGAATCTACGTATTGTGCCGACGTAAACCCTTGCAAGGCCCGTTCTGCGCCCCGATCTGCGCGCCAGGCGTCGGATCGACGCGACGCCAGCACCCCACTTCCACCCTGTCATGACTACAAGCACCCAGCACGCCCGCGTCCTCATCCTCGGCTCCGGTCCGGCCGGCTACACCGCTGCGCTCTACGCCGCGCGCGCCAACCTCGAGCCCATGCTCATCACCGGCATCGCACAGGGCGGCCAGCTGATGACGACCACCGACGTCGACAACTGGCCAGCCGACGTGGGCGGCGTGCAGGGCCCCGAGCTGATGGAGCGCTTCCTCAAGCACGCCGAGCGTTTCAACACGAAGATCGTCTTCGACCACATCCACACCGTCGACTTCGCAAGGCGCCCCTTTACCTTGAAGGGCGACTCCGGCACCTACACCTGCGACGCGCTGGTCATCGCCACCGGCGCCAGCGCCAAGTACCTGGGCCTGCCCAGCGAAACGGCCTTCATGGGCAAGGGCGTGAGCGGCTGCGCCACCTGCGACGGTTTCTTCTACCGCGGTGACGAGGTCTGCGTCGTGGGCGGTGGCAACACCGCCGTGGAGGAAGCGCTCTACCTCAGCAACATCGCCAGCAAGGTGCACCTGATCCACCGCCGCGACAAGTTCCGCGCCGAGGCCATCCTCATCGACAAGGTGCAGGCCAAGGCGGCGGCCGGCAAGATCCAGCTGCACCTGTGGCAGACCCTGGACGAGGTGCTCGGCGACCAGACCGGTGTGACCGGCGTCCGCCTGCGCAGCACGCAGGACCACGCGACCCGGGACCTCACGGTGAAGGGCTGCTTCATTGCCATCGGCCACCAGCCCAACACCGACATCTTCAAGGGCCAGCTGGAGATGAAGGACGGCTACATCGTCACGAAGACGGGCCTGGACGGCATGGCCACGATGACCAGCGTGCCCGGCGTCTTCGCCGCCGGCGATGTGCAGGACCATGTCTACCGCCAGGCCATCACCAGCGCCGGCACCGGTTGCATGGCGGCGCTCGACGCGCAGCGCTTCCTGGAGCAACAGCAGGGCTGAATTGCGCGCTACAATAGTGGGCTTTGCTGAGTCGTATACCCGCTAGGTAGACATCGAGGCACACGACCAACATTCCTGGAGAGCGTCATGGCACGCGTCTGTCAAGTCACCGGCAAGCGCCCGATGGTGGGCAACAACGTTTCGCACGCGAACAACAAGACCAAGCGGCGTTTCCTGCCCAATCTGCAATACCGCCGCTTC
>JANNFE010000374.1:0-15006 GCA_031379415.1 Betaproteobacteria bacterium
GGCGCGGCGCCGGCCGACTGCGCGCCCGGCGCGGGGGTGATCGATGGCGGGGTGGGCGGGGCTGGCGCGGGTGCCTGCGCCACGCGCGAGCTCGGGGGGTCGAACAGCATCGTGTACTCGCGCACCAGGCGGCCGTTGGACCAGGTGGCTTCGATGATGACGTCGACGAAAGGCTCGAGCACCGCGCGGTCGCCGGTGATGCGCAGGATCTGGCGGCCGTCGGCACGGCGCGCGATCTGCACCTGCGCCGATGGCAGCGCAGCGTTGTATTCGACGCCGGCAGCCCGGTAGGCCTCAGGCGGCGCGACGCGCAGCTTCAGCGACGACGCCTCTTCGGGCGTCATGCTCGTCACTTCGATCTCGGCGCGCAGCGTCTCACCGAGGGCCGAAGTCACCGTCAGGCGGCCCAGCCCCAGCGCCGAGGCCTGCGAGGCCCAGAGGCAGGCGCTCGCCAGTGCGATGCCCGTGAGCGCAAAGCGCGCCGCGTCAGTTGATCTGTGTTTCAAGGCTTTTCCCCCAGGCGCTCCGATGCGGCTTTGCCAACAAGCCGGCGGCTGTCTCTTCGTGCCGCCCTGCGCCCGACGCATGCGCAGGGCCAGTTAACGGCGGAAATCGCAACAGTATCAAGCATATAGGAGCGCAAGCTCACGCAGAAGCTGATGATCCCGCGAGAAATGCTTTGTTTCGGGGGTAGTTGCACGCCGTTGCCGGTGGACAACGGCGCGCCACCCTCACTGACCGAGCAAGATGCGCAGCATGCGGCGCAGCGGCTCGGCCGCGCCCCACAGCAGCTGGTCGCCAATGGTGAAAGCACCCAGGTACTCGGGGCCCATGGCCATCTTGCGCAGGCGGCCAACGGGGATGTTCATGGTGCCGGTCACGGCCACGGGCGTGAGGTGCTGCAGCGTGGCTTCACGCGTGTTCGGCACCACCTGCACCCAGGCGTTGTCGGTGGCGATCATGGCTTCGATGTCGGCCAGCGGCACGTCACGCTTGAGCTTGAAGGTCAGCGCCTGGCTGTGGCAGCGCATGGCGCCGACACGCACGCAGAAACCGTCCACCGGCACGGGCGCGGTGCCGAAGCCCTCGCCCTGCCCGAGGATCTTGTTGGTCTCGGCCATGCCCTTCCATTCCTCCTTGCTCATCCCGTTGCCCAGATCCTTGTCGATCCAGGGGATGAGCGAGCCGCCCAGCGGCACGCCGAAGTTGACCGTCTCTTCGGCGGAGAGTGAACGCTGCCTGGCGATGACCTGGCGGTCGATCTCAAGGATGGCGCTCTTCGGATCGTCGAGCAGCGCACGCACCGCAGCGTTCAGCGTGCCGTACTGCGTGAGCAGCTCGCGCATGTGCTGGGCGCCGCCGCCGCTGGCGGCCTGGTAGGTCTGGGTGCTCATCCATTCCACGAGCCCCGCCTTGTACAGCGCGCCCACGCCCATCAGCATGCAGCTGACCGTGCAGTTGCCGCCGACCCAGTTGCGACCACCGGCGCTCAGCGCTTTCTGGATGACGGGCAGGTTGACGGGGTCGAGGATGATGACCGCGTCGTCCTTCATGCGCAGCGTGCTGGCGGCGTCGATCCAGTGGCCGTTCCAGCCTGCCGCGCGCAGTTTCGGGAAGACCTCGGCCGTGTAGTCGCCGCCCTGGCAGGTGATGACGATGTCGCAGCGCTTGAGCGCGGCGATGTCGTTCGCGTCGTGCAGCCGGGTCTCATTCCTGGCGAACGAGGGTGCCGCGCCGCCGGCATTGCTGGTGCTGAAGAACATCGGCTCGATGAGCGCGAAGTCGTCTTCGGCCTGCATGCGGTCCATCAGCACGCTGCCGACCATGCCGCGCCAGCCGACCAATCCTACGAGTGCCATTTCAGGTTCGCCTTTCCTTTGACTCGGACCCCTGGGTGCCCCCGGCTCGTGTCGCCGGGGTCCGAAAGGGTGGGGGCGAGACGAAATCGAGACGCTAGGTCTTGGTGATGATCAATTTGCCCGTGACAGCGGCGACGACCGCATCACCCATCTCACGCGTGCCGACCTTCTGCGTGCCGGTACTCCAGATATCGGCCGTGCGCAGACCGGCCGTGAGCACGGCCTTCACAGCCGACTCAATGCGGTCGGCCGCGGCCGGCTGGTTGAGGGTGTAGCGGAGCATCATGGCAACAGACAAGATTGTAGCCAGCGGGTTTGCAATGCCCTGACCCGCAATATCGGGCGCGCTGCCATGGCTGGGTTCGTAGAGGCCCTTGCCGAACTGGTCGAGGCTGGCGCTGGGCAGCATGCCGATGCTGCCGGTGAGCATGGCGGCCTCGTCGCTGAGGATGTCGCCGAACATGTTGCCGGTGACCACCACGTCGAAGGCCTTTGGTGCCTTCACCAGTTGCATGGCGGCGTTGTCGACGTACATGTGCTGCAGTTCGACATCCGGGTACTGGGCGTGGACCTCGGTGACCACGTCCTTCCAGAACTGGAAGTTCTCCAGGACATTCGCCTTGTCGACGCTGGTGACCTTGTTGTTCCGCTTGCGCGCGGCCTGGAAGGCGACATGCGCGATGCGCTCGATCTCGGGCTTGCTGTAGCGCATGGTGTCGAAGGCTTCCTCCGCGCCCGGGAAATGGCCGTCGATCGCGATGCGGCGGCCGCGCGGCTGGCCGAAGTAGATGTCGCCCGTCAGCTCACGGATGATGAGGATGTCGAGGCCCGCGACGAGTTCAGGCTTCAACGACGAGGCATGCGTCAGCTGCTCGTAGCACAGCGCCGGGCGCAAGTTGGCAAACAGGCCGAGATGCTTGCGCAAGCCCAGGATGGCTTGTTCGGGCCGCAGTGACCGTTCCAGCCTGTCGTACTTCCAGTCGCCGACCGCGCCAAAGAGGATGGCATCAGCAGCCTTGGCCAGGTTCAGCGTGCTTTCGGGCAGCGGGTGGCCGTGGGCCTCAAAGGCGACACCGCCGACGAGCGCGGTCTCGGTTTCGAACTTCAGGTCCAGCACGTTCAGCACGCGCACGGCCTGTTCGACGATCTCGGTGCCGATGCCGTCACCGGGCAGGATGGCGATCTTCATCAGTGTTCCTCGTTGTCCGTGTGGTGGGTCAGGCCCTGCACCAGACTGTGCTCGCAGGCCTTGAAGATCACGTAGGCGGCCATGCTCGCCAACAGCGTGACGATCAGTTCCAGGAGCTGTTGTGCCGCGCCGTCGGTCAGCGCCATCACACCGTGGTCGGCGATGAGGCCCAGGTTCAGCCTGAACATGTTGAACAGGTTCAGCGAGCCGGCGCCGAAGAGCATGAAGCTCATGCAGAGCACGACAAAGCTCAGCCAGCGCCGGGTCAGCACGACGCGTCGGAAGGCGCGGCTCAGCATGGCCGGTCTAGAGCTGGCGCTGCGCCAGCCAGGGCATCCTGGCCAGCCGCTCGGCCTCGTAGGCGCGGATCTTGTCGGCGTGACGCAGGGTCAGGCCGATGTCGTCGAAGCCGCCCACCAGGCAGTACTTGCGGAAGGGCTGCACCTCGAAGGGCAGTTCCGTGCCGTCGGCCTTCACCACCACCTGACGCGGCAAGTCCAGCGTGAGCTGGTAGCCGGGGAAGGCAAAGACCTCGTCGAAGAGCTTGGCCACCTGCGGCTCGGGCAGCACGATGGGCAGGATGCCGTTCTTGTAGCAGTTGTTGAAGAAGATGTCGGCGTAGCTGGGCGCTATCACCGCGCGGAAGCCGTACTGCTGCAGCGCCCACGGTGCGTGCTCGCGGCTGCTGCCGCAGCCGAAGTTGCGGCGCGCCAGCAGGATGCTGGCTCCCTGGTAGCGCGGCTGGTTGAGCACGAAGTCGGGGTTGGGCTTGCGACTGGCCGGGTCTTGCCCCGGTTCACCCGGGTCCAGGTAGCGCCAGGCGTCGAACAGGTTGGGGCCGAAGCCTGAACGCGCGATCGACTTCAGGAACTGCTTGGGGATGATGGCGTCGGTATCGACGTTGTCGCGGTCCATCGGTGCGACCAGACCTTGGTGGACGGTGAAGGCTTGCATGTTGATGTCTCCTCAGCCGATGCGACGCACGTCGACGAAGTGGCCGTTCAAGGCCGCGGCGGCGGCCATCGCCGGGCTCACCAGGTGCGTGCGCCCACCCGCACCCTGGCGGCCTTCGAAGTTGCGGTTGCTGGTGCTCGCGCAGCGCTCGCCGGGCTCCAGCCGGTCGGCGTTCATCGCCAGGCACATGCTGCAGCCGGGCTCGCGCCATTCGAAGCCGGCGGCCTTGAAGATCTCGTGCAGGCCCTCGGCTTCGGCCTGCGCCTTGACCTGGCCCGAGCCGGGCACGACGAGCGCCAGCTTCACGTTGCTGGCCACGCGTTGCCCAGCGCGCTTGACCACGGCCGCCGCCTCGCGCAGGTCTTCGATGCGGCTGTTGGTGCAAGAGCCGATGAAGACCTTGTCGATGCGGATGTCGGTGATGGCCTTGTTCGGTTCCAGGCCCATGTAGACCAGCGCGCGCTCGATGGCGCCGCGCTTGGTGGCGTCCTTCTCCTTGTCGGGGTCGGGCACGCGGCCGACCACGGCCACCACCATCTCGGGGCTGGTGCCCCAGGTGACTTGCGGCTGGATCTGCGTGGCGTCGAGTTCAACCACCGCGTCGAAGTGCGCGCCGGGGTCGGACTGCAGCGTGCGCCAGTAGGCCACCGCCTGATCCCACTCCACGCCCTTGGGTGCGAAGGCACTGCCCTTGCAGTAGGAGATCGTCTTTTCGTCCACCGCCACCAGCCCGGCGCGCGCGCCGGCTTCGATGGCCATGTTGCACACCGTCATGCGGCCTTCCATGCTCAGCGAGCGAATGGCCGAACCGCCGAACTCGATGGTGTAGCCCGTGCCGCCGGCGGTGCCGATCTTGCCGATGATGGCCAGCACCACGTCTTTCGCCGTCACGCCGCGGCCCAGCGCACCTTCCACCTTGATCAACAGGTTCTTCGCCTTCTTGGCCAGCAGCGTCTGCGTCGCCATCACATGCTCGACCTCACTCGTGCCGATGCCATGGGCCAGCGCACCGAAGGCCCCGTGCGTGGAGGTGTGGCTGTCGCCGCAGACCACCGTCATGCCCGGCAGCGTGGCGCCGTTCTCGGGCCCGATGACGTGCACGATGCCCTGGCGCTTGTCCAGGAAGGGGAAGTAGGCCGCGGCGCCGGTGGCCTTGATGTTGGCGTCGAGCGTGGTGATCTGCAGCCGGCTGATGGGGTCGGTGATGCCGTCGTAGCCGTCGGCCCAGCCGGTGGTGGGCGTGTTGTGGTCGGCGGTGGCGACGATGCTGCTCACCCGCCAGACCTTGCGCCCGGCCAGGCGCAGGCCTTCGAAGGCCTGCGGGCTGGTCACCTCGTGCACGAGGTGGCGGTCGATGTAGAGGGTGGCGGTGCCGTCCTCTTCGGTGTGGACGACATGTTCGTCCCACAGCTTGTCGTAGAGCGTTCTGGCGGTCATGGCTTGTGGTCTCCGTTGTCGTCAGGCGGGCACAGCGCGTCGACGAAGCGCTGCACCACGGTCGGCAGCACGTCCTGCGTGCGCACGGCCAGCAGATAGTCGCGTTCGGCCCAGGTTTCGTCCAGCCCCAGAACCTGCACGCGGAAGAGTTGGGCCAGCCGTTCGGCCACCGCGGCGGGCAGCACGGCCACGCCGAGGCCGGCTTCGACGAGTTGCGCGATGGCGTCGAAGCCACGCACCTGCAGCCGCGACTTCAGCGGCCGGCCCTGGCCTTCGGCTTCGGCGCGCATCAGCTCGTGCACGGCGGCGCCGTGGTGCAGGCCGACGATGTCGAAGTCGAGCAGCGCCTCGAAGCGCACGCGGCCGCGCGCCGCCAGCGCGTGGCCGGCAGGCACCATCACCGACAGGCTGCCGTGGCGGTAGCGCCGCGTCGTCAGCCGGTTGTCGAGCTGCGGCGGCACGAAGATGCCGACATCGGCGCGGCCTTCGGCCACCGCCGCCTGCACCTCGGCGCTGGTCTGGTCTTCCAGGCTGATGCGGATCTGCGGGTGGGCCTGCGAGAAGGCGGCCAGGTCGGGCGGCAGGCATTCGCTGATGGCGCCCGCATTGGCCACGATGCGCAGGTGGCCCTGGATGCCGCGCGAGAACTCCACCACCTCGCTTTCCAGCGCGTGCAGCTGCGCGTGCAAGCTGCGCACGTGGCGCACGAGTGCCCGGCCAGCCTCGGTGGGCTCGACCCCGCGCGAACGGCGTTCGAAGAGCGGCACGCCGAAGCGCGCTTCCAGGTCGCTCAGGCGCTTGCTGGCTGCTGCCAATGCCAGGTGCTCGCGCTCGGCGCCGCGGGTGATGCTGCGGGTGTCGGCGATGGCAAGCACGAGGTTGAGCGTGGTGAGGTCGAAACGCATGGGTGGGCTAGACCGGCCCAGGCCAGCCTCGCGCAGGACCGAACCTTAGCCTTCGCCAGAGAGCCTTGATTGCTTCGATTGTCAATCAAGCCTTCGCATTCCGCGAAAGCACAACTCACAGGCGCCAGGACAGCGCCAGCACGGCGCGGGCCGGCGCAGGACCGGTGCCACCGCGGAACACGCGCGTCGCCGACAGCCCCAGGCGGCCGCGGCGCCAGCTCAGACCGACGCTGCCGTAGGCATGGTCAGCGAACACCAGGTCGGCATAGCGCACCTGGCCGACACCCAGGTCCAGCACCCAACCCGGCGCCAGCCGCGGATGCCAGCCGGCTTCGCTGACCAGGGTGCGGCCACGCCCGTTGCCGCCGCCCGGCAGCCGGCCGGGGTAGGCCGGTGCCACGGCCAGCAACAGGTCCCAGCGCGCAGGGGCGGCCAGGCTCAGGGCCAGTTCCTCGTAGGCCGCGCGCCGTTGGCTGCCGCCACCCAGCACGCGGTATTGCGAGGCGGTGACCTGCCAGGTCCAGGCCTCGGCCCAGGCGCCGGTGTAGCCAAGGCCCAGCACCAGTTCGGCATCGCCGCGTCGGCGGTCTCGGCCCAGCGTCGACAGCCCGGCCTGGGCCAGCCCGCCGTCATCGGCGCGCCATGCCGTGTCCAGGTTGGCCACAGGCTCGCCGTCGCTCTGGCTGAGGCCACGCAGGCGCTTGTCGGACTGCAGGCCGAGCACGGCTTCCAGCACACCGGCATGGGCGACGCCGGCCAGGAGCAGAACGCTGCAACACGCCAGGCGCCAGCTCATCGAAGATCCGCCACCGATGCAACCATTGCGGCCGATTCTGGCACCCACCCTCGATGGACCCTGACGCCGACGACACCGAAGACGCTGCCTGGCTGCAAGCCGCCGCGCGCGGCGAGCGTGCGGCCTTTGCCCGCCTGTACCGGCGCCACCAGCCGCGCCTGATGCGTTTCCTGTGGCGCTTCGTCACGCGGCCCGAGCTGGCCGAGGAGATCGTCAACGACAGCCTGTGGCTGGTCTGGACGCGCGCCCACACCTTTCGCGGTGAAGCCAAGGTGCGCACCTGGATCACCGGCATCACCTACCGCTGCATGCTGCGCGCCCTGCGCGACGGCCCGCCGCCGGGCGAGGTGAACGCATCGGCGCTGGACGATTTCAGCTTCGACGCCCTGCCCGGCCAGCCCGGCCTCGACGCCGCCGTGGAGGCCCGCGACTGGCTGGCGCAGGGCCTGGCCACGCTGCCGCCCGACCAGCGCATGACCCTGGAGTTGGCCTACTACATGGGCGAAAGCTGCGAGGACATTGCCGCCATCATGGGCTGCGCGGTGGGCACCGTGAAGGCGCGCCTGTTCCACGCCCGCGTGCGCCTGCGCAGCAGCTTGCCGGGGCTCGGTGGTAACGCCACCGGACCCGGCGGAACGGAGACCCGACATGGCTGACCCAAAGCCCCCACCGGCCAGCGACCCTTCAGAGCACCGCCGTGCCTGGGATGCCATCCCCTGGGTGGTGGCCGGTAGCGCGCCCATGGCCGAAGTCGACCTGGTCACGCGTCACCTCGCACACTGCGCCAGCTGCCGCGAGGAGATCGACTTCCAGCAACGCCTGCACCGCCACCTGAACGAGACCGTGCCGCCAGCGGTCGAACCTGAACCCGGCCTGCAGCGGCTGCTGGCGCGCATCGCCACCGCCGAGCCCCCGGCCGCGATGCCGCCGCGCGTGCCGGCGGCCCAGCGCTGGCTGGCGCTGGCCGTGGTGGTGCAGGCGGTCGGCCTGGCCGCGCTGGGCCTGGCGCTGCTGGGCCCGCCACGCGACCGCGACTTCCGCACCCTGAGCTTGCCCGCCACGGCCCGCGCAGCGAGCCTGCGGCTGGTGCCGACGGCCGAGATGGACTTCGCGGCGCTGCGCCGCCTGCTGGCCGAACTGCGGCTGGAGATCGTCGACGCCGCGCCCGACGGCAGCAGCCTGGGCCTGGCCGCCAGCGACGGCCGCGCCGACACCGCGCTGGCGGCCCTGCCGCGCCTGCGCAGCCATGCCGGCGTGCGCATGGCCGAGCCCACCGGCCATGCGCCGCGCTAGCCTCGTTGGCTGGCTGCTGGCCGCCGCGGCCCTCGCGGGCTGCGCCGTGCCCGAGCGGCTGCCCCGGCAACCCGATGCCGCCGGCCCGCTGATCGTCGTTGCCGTGACGGAGAGCGCGAGCCTGCGCGCCTCGGCCGGCAGCGGCGCGGGGGGCGGCGACCCGCGCGGCGCCCGCGACAGCGGCAGCGACCCGGCGTTGGACGCCCTGGACGCGCTGGCCGCTGAACACCGGCTGACCGAGGTCGAGGCCTGGACCATCAACGCCCTGCACTGGCGCTGTGCGCTGCTGCGGCTGGCCCCGGGCACGGATGCCACGGCGCTGCTGCAACGGCTGGCCGCTGACCCGCGCGTGGCGCTGGCGCAGCCGCTGAACGAGTTCAACACGCTGGCACAGCCGGCGGTCTACAACGACCCCTACCTGCCTCTGCAGACCGCCTTTGCCGACATCGACGCTGGCGGCGCCCAGCGCGCCAGCCGCGGCGAAGGCGTGACGGTGGCGATCATCGACACCGCGCTCGATGCGCAACATCCCGACCTGCAGGGCCGCACCGCCGCCAGCCAGGACTTCGCCCCGCAGTTCCCGCAGACGGCCGCCGCTGCCGAGCGCCATGGCACCGAAGTGGCCGGCGTCATAGGCGCCGCCGCCAACAACGGCATCGGCATCGTCGGCGTGGCCCCGGCGGTGCGGCTGCTGCCGCTGCGCGCCTGCTGGGGTGGTGGCGACGGCCAGGCGGCGCGCTGCAACAGCTTCACGCTCGCGCGGGCACTGGCAGCGGCGCTGGCGGCGCCGGCCGACGTCATCAACCTCAGCCTGACCGGGCCGCGCGACCCGCTGCTCGAAAAGCTGCTGGCCGTGGCGCTGGCCCGCGGCACCGTGGTGGTGGGTGCCGTGCCGCCGGGCGGCGGGCGCAGCGGCTTTCCCGCGGCCGTGCCCGGTGTGCTGGCAGTGGCCAGCCGCGAAGACGGCCCCGCCGCCGCGGGCGTGCTGGCTGCGCCGGGCCGGCGCGTGCTGACGCTGGCGCCGGGTGGCGGCTACGACTACGCCAGTGGCAGCTCGATGGCCGCCGCGCAGGTCAGCGGCGTGGTTGCGCTGCTGCGCGCGCTGGACCACCGCCTGGACGGGCCCGCGCTGCAGCCCTTGCTGGCCGGCAGCAGCGCCACGCTGGACGCCTGCCGCGCGCTGCAAGGCCTGCGCGCGGCGCTCAGTTGCGCTGCGGCTGCACCGCGCTGAACGCCCCCTGGCGGCGCCGCCACAGCAGGCCGGCCAGGCCCAGCGACATCAGCACCACGCTGGCCGGCTCGGGCACCACGGTGGCGGTGAAGTTGGCGTTGTCGGGCGCAAAGTCGGAAATCTGCGTGAAGCCGGCGGCCAGGCCACCGTCGCGCGGCCACAGGTTGAAGGTGTAGGCGCCCTTCGCGTAGCCGGTGCTGGGCAGCAGGCTGCCGCTGACGCTGGCGGTGATGGTGTTGCCGCTGATCAGCACAGAACCAGCCGGCAGGTTGGTGCCCGACACCGAGCCGGTGCCGTCGGGCCGCAGCAGGACCACGCGGTCGAAGAGCACGCCGGGCAGGCCGTTGACCGCGAAGCCGGCCGTGCCGGCGCCGCGGTTGACGCCCCAGACGTAGAGGCCGGTGGCCGTCAGGCCCACGGCGCCGCTCTGCGTGCTGGCGAAGGTGAAGATGTCGGTGGCCGAGTTGTAGGTGACGGTGGCGGCGATGACGTCCAGGTCGAACGCCGTGGTGCTGCCGGCGAAGGTGGCGAGGAAGTCGCCGGGGCGGTCGGTGATGCCGTCGATGGCCAATGCGGCCGCGGGGCAGGCCGCCGCAGCGGCCATCAGCAGCGCAGCCGCCGGGCGTTGGGGCATGAGGTGAAGAAGCATCGTCGGACTCCTGTGTGGCCTTGGTGCGGGCCTTGGTGCGGGCCGGGCCATCCCCGGCTTGCGCTGCACGTGAGTGCCAGGAATCCGGTCGAAGGTTGCGCGGCCCCCCGGCTCAGGCGGCCTGCGCGGCGCGGGCTTCGAGCTGCGCCTTCAGGCCGGCGTCCAGCCGCAGTTCGCGGGCCAGTGCGTCGAGGTAGGCGCGCTCCATGCTCGTCGTCTGGTCCACCACCAGCACGCTGGCCAGGTAGACCTCGGCGGCCATCTCGGGCGTGGTGGCGGCGGCGGCCACGTCGGCCGGGTCGATGGGGCGGCGCAGTTCCGCATCGAACCAGGCGCGCAGTTCCGGCGGTGCCTGCAGGCGGCCGAGTTCGGTGTCCAGCAGACCGCGTTCGCGCTCGTCGAGGTGGCCGTCGGACTTGGCCGCCGCGATCATGGCCTTCAGCATGGCCTGGCCATGAGCTTCGGCCTGTGGTGCCGGCAGCGCGGCGAAGCCGCCGGCCGGCGGCGGCGGCGTGGCGGTGGTGGTGGTGGTGGCGGGTGCCGCCGCTTGCTGCTGCGCCTGCCAGTCGCTGTAGGTCTTCCAGGCCAGCATGCCCAGCGCCGCCACGCCGCCGATCTTCAGCACCCCGCCGCCCATGCGGCGGCCGCCGCGCGAGCCCAGCAGCATGGTCAGCAGGCTGCCCGCCGCGGCGCCAGTGGCGTACTTGCCGGCGTCAGTCTGGCGCGCGTTGTAGTTGCCGGCGGCGTTGGCGCCGGCCTTCAGCAATTGGTCGAGAAAGGAGAAGGCACTCATGGTCGGGCTCCGGCGAAGTCAGGGCGCCGGACTCTAGCGCCGCCGCCGAGCCCGTGCGCCGTTTCCGGTGATGGTGGTCTTCAGGCGTGCTTCGACCATGGCCAGCAGCGCCGCGGCCGGCGGCGACAACTGCTCGCGGCTGCGCATGGCCAGCAGCAGGCGGCGCGAGGTGTCGATGCCCGACAGCGGCTTGAGCACCAGGCCCAGCGCCGCCGCGTGCGGCGCCGCGCCGGCGCGCGGCAACACGGCCACGCCCAGGCCGGCGGCGACCATGCGGCACATGGCGTCGAAGCTGCGGACCTGCACGCGGATCTGCAGCGGCCGTCGCACCGCTTCGGCCACCGTCGCCAGCTGGCGCGTCAGCGCCGTCGCCCGGCCCAGCGCCACCAGGTCGCAGCGCAGCGCGTCCTCGAAGGCCACCACCGCGGTGCCTGCCAAGGCGTGCCCCCTGGGCAGCAGCAGCACCAGCTCGTCGTGGTCGCACACCACCGTGTGCAGGCCGGCTGCCGGCGTGTTCTCGCCTATCACCGCCAGCTCGGCGGCGCCGCTGTGCACCGCCCGCACGGCGTCTTCGCTGAGCGCGTCTTCGAGGTCCAGACGCACCTGCGGATGCGCCGCGGAGAAGTCGGCCAGCAGCGCCGGCAGGAAGCCGCCAAAGGCCGAGGTGTTGGCCCACAGGCGCAGGTGGCCGCTGGCGCCGCGCTGCAGGTCGTCCATGGCCAGCGCCAGCTGCTCGACGCCCGCCACCAGTTCAATGGCATGGCGCAGCAGCGTCTGGCCGGCACTCGTGGCCACCACGCCCTTCTTGCTGCGTTCCAGCAGAGCGCTGCCGACATGCGCTTCCAGCTCGGCGATGCGCTTGCTCGCCGCCGCCAGGCTGATGCCGAAACGGCCGGCGCCGGCCGTCAGGCTGCCGGCTTCCACCACGCCGACAAAGAGGCGCAGCGACACCAGATCGAAGCGCTTGGGGTTGATGGGGCTGGTCACGGCCTGATCCTCAACCACGCGTTGAGGATGAGTCAATCACATCCGAATTTTCAAGCGCTGCCGGCTGATCGACACTCAGGGTCTCATAACACGACGGAGACGAGCCCATGAACCTGCTGCACCGTGCCCTGACCACCGGCGCCCTGTCCCTGATGAGCCTGGCGGCCCACGCCCAGGTCTTCCCCTCCAAGCCTGTCACCTTCATCGTGCCCAACCCGCCAGGCGGCGTGGTCGATTCGTCGGCACGCCTGGTGGGCGACCCGCTGAGCAAGCTGCTCGGCCAGGCCGTGGTCATCGACAACAAGGGCGGCGCCAGCGGCAACATCGCCTACCAGCACGTGGCACGCGCACCCAAGGACGGCTACACGCTGCTCATCAGCTACTCGGCCTACCACGTCGGTAACCCGTCGATGTTCGCCAAGCTGCCCTGGGAGCAGAAGGACTTCGTGCCGGTGGCGCTGATCGCCGCGGCCACCAACGTCATCACCGTGCACCCCTCGCTGCCGGCCAACAACCTGAAGGACTTCATCGGCTACGTGAAGGCCAACCCCGGCAAGGTGAATTTCGCCTCGCAGGGCAACGGCTCGCTGGCCCATGTCGGCACGGCGCTTTTCGAGCAGACCACGGGCATCGACATGATGCATGTGCCTTACAAGGGCTCGGGCCAGGCCATCCAGGACGTGCTGGCCGGCCAGGTGCAGGTCTTCATCACCACGCCGCCCAGCGTGATGGGCCATGTGCAGGCCGGCAAGCTCAAGGCCATGGCCGTGACGAGCAAGACCCGCCACCCCATGCTGCCCAACGTGCCCACCACCGCCGAAGCCGGCCTGCCCGGCTTCGAGCTCGAAGCCTGGGTCGGCCTGTTCGCCCCTGCCGGCACGCCGCCGGCCGTGGTGGCGCAGCTCAGCGAAGCCGTGAAGAAGGCGCTGGAGTTGCCCGAGACCAAGGCCCGTGCCGCCACGCTGGGCATCGAGCCGCGCTACCTGGGCCCTGACGCCTTGGCCGCCCTGGTGGCCAAGGACACCGACTACTGGGGCAAGGTCATCAAGTCGCGCAACATCACCGGGGACTGAGCAACATGAAGACCCGCTTCCGCATCGGCCAGATCGTGCCCAGCAGCAACACGACCATGGAAACCGAGATCCCGGCCATGCTGCGCGCCCGCGAGGCCATCGAGGCCGAGCGCTTCACCTTTCACTCGGCGCGCATGCGCATGATGAAGGTCACCGCCGAAGAGCTGGCGGCGATGGACGCCGACAGCGACCGCTGCGCGCTGGAACTGTCCGACGCGCGCGTCGATGTGCTCGGCTACGCCTGCCTGGTGGCCATCATGAGCATGGGCCGCGGCTACCACCGCGTGAGCGAACAGCGCCTGCACGAGCGCACCGTGGCCAACGGCGGCCCGGCGCCCGTGGTGACGAGCGCCGGCGCGCTGGTGCACGGCCTGCAGACCCTGGGCGCCAGGCGCATCGCCATCCTCACGCCCTACATGAAGCCGCTGACGCAACTGGTGGTGGACTACCTCGAGAACGAGGGCTTCGAGGTCCACGACGCGCTGTCGCTGGAGATCCCCGACAACCTGGAGGTCGGCGCGCGCGACCCGCAGGCGCCGATCGAGATCAGCAAGCGCCTGAATACGCATGGCGTCGACGCCGTGGTGCTGTCAGCCTGCGTGCAGATGCCCTCGCTGCCGAGCATCCAGCCGGTGGAAGACCGCCTGGGCCTGCCGGTGCTCAGTGCCGCCGTGGCCACTACGCACCAGATGCTGAAGACGCTGGGGCTGAAGGCGGTGGTGCCGAACGCGGGCGCCCTGCTCAGTGGCCGCTATTGAGCCGACAGCGCCGCCACCACCTCAGGTGGCGCCTGCACGAGTTCAATGAGCACGCCTTCACCGCCAAGTGGGAACTCTTCATTGCCCTTGGGGTGGATGAAGCAGATGTCGTGACCCGCGGCACCCTGGCGGATGCCGCCGGGCGCGAAGCGCACGCCCTGCGCCGTCATCCACTGCACGGCCAGCGGCAGGTCGTCAACCCACAGGCCGACATGGTTCAGCGGCGTGGTGTGCACAGCGGGCTTTTTCTCGGGGTCCAGCGGCTGCATCAGGTCGACCTCCACCGCATGCGGGCCTTGCCCGAGCGCACAGATGTCCTCGTCGACGTTCTCGCGTTCGCTGACGAAAGTGCTCTTCACGGTGAGGCCCAGCATGTCGACCCACAGCGACTTCAGGCGTTGCTTGTCGGGGCCACCGATGGCGACTTGCTGGATGCCGAGGATGCGGAAGGGCTTGACGGTGCTCATGCTGCGGGCTGGCCGGTGACGGGCAGGTCCAGGCGCTGCAGCAGCGCGCGGTCTTCGGCCACGTCGGGGTTGCCGGTGACCAGCAGTTTGTCGCCGTAGAAGATGGAATTGGCACCGGCCATGAAACACAAGGCCTGGATGCCGTCGCCCAGTTCGCGGCGGCCGGCCGACAGGCGCACGCGGGCCTTCGGCATGGTGATGCGCGCGGCGGCAATGACACGCACGACTTCGAAAGGATCGAGCGCTTCGGCATCACCCAGCGGCGTGCCGGCCACGCGCACCAGGTTGTTCACCGGCACCGACTCGGGCGCCGGGTCCAGGCTCGCCAGCTCGGCGATGAGCCCGGCGCGCTGTTGCCGCGTCTCGCCCATGCCGACGATGCCGCCGCAGCACACCGCGATGCCGGCGCCGCGCACATGCTGCAGGGTGTCCAGCCGGTCTTGATAGTCGCGTGTGCCGACGATGCTGCCGTAAAAGTCGGGCGCGCTGTCGAGGTTGTGGTTGTAGTAGTCCAGGCCGGCATCGGCCAGCGTGCCGGCCTGGCCCGGGCTCAGCATGCCCAGCGTGGCGCAGGTCTGCAGGCCCAGGGCGCGCACGCCGCGCACCAGCTCGGCC
>JANNFE010000376.1:0-6262 GCA_031379415.1 Betaproteobacteria bacterium
TGGCGCTGGCCCAGCCAGGTGATCATCATGTCCAGGCTGGCCGTGGCGCCGGTGCAGGTGAGGCGGCCGCGGTCGATCTCGTGCACGTTCGACGAGATGACGACCTGCGCATGCGCCTCCGCCAGCTGCGGGCCCAAGGCCCAGTGCAGCGTGGCGCGGTGGCCGTTCAGCAGCCCGGCCTGCGCCAGCACCGCCGCACCGCTGCCGATGCCGCCGAGCAGCCGCCCCGTCATCGCCTGTTCGCGCAGCCAGCCGTGCAGCGCGGCGTGGCCGTCGCGCAGCGGCTCGGGCAGGGGCAGGTCGCTGACCACGAACACGGCGTCGAGCGATGGCGCGTCGTTCAGGCCATGCGCCGGCGCCACCAGCGTGCCGCACGCGGCGCGCACGGGGCGGCCGTCGAGGCTGAGCGTGACGGTGCCGTAAGTGATTTCGTCCAGCACGTCGTTGGCGGCGGCCAGTGCGTCGATGGCTCCGCCGAGCGCCAGCAGCGAAAAGCGCGGCAGCAGCAGGAAGCCGTGGCACTGCACGCGCATCATCGATCGGCGGGCAGCGGCGTGGGCATCGGGGTGTAGAGCGGCCGGGCCATGCGCACCGGCGCGATGTCCAGGCGCACGCCGTAGAGGCTGTAGGCCTCGGGCTGCAGCGTCAGCCAGCCGCGCGTGCCGGCGTCCACCCACAAGCGCCATTCGAAGCCGAGCTCGGGCGCTGGGTCGTCCTTGGCCGGGCGTGGCTCGAAGGCCAGGCCGCGCAGCTCGCGCTGGTCGCTGTCCACCAGGCGCGCCATGGCCTGCACGAGCCGGCCTTCGGCGAGCACGTCGGTGACGAAGGGCGCGCCGGCGTGGTAGCCCTTGAAGCCCGCGGCCAGCGGCTCCAGCAGCGTGGCGCGCGGCACGCCGGGTGTCATGCGGCGCGTGGCCAGGTCGTAGCGGTCGCCAGACTGCAGCCAGTGCAGCGTGGCGCCCTGCAGGTTGAAGGCCGGCAGCTTGCCGTCGCGCGTGGCGGCGGAGAGGTCGGCGACGAGCACACCGCGCGCGCCGATGACTTCCACCTCATCGCCGCGGAAGATGGCTGCCGAGTCCTCTTCCACGCCCACACCCAGCGGCGTGCCGGTGGCCTGCAGCAGCGGCAGCAGCCGCGCGATGCGGCCGCGGCGGACGAAGTGCTGGTCGACGATCACGTTCGCCGGCACGAAGCCGAAGCCGCGCGCCCACTCCTGGCCTTCGCGCAGCCGGCCCTTCATCACCGCCAGCACCTCGCCGGCATCGCGAAACGCGATGGCGCTCAGCACCGCAGCGCCCGAACTCGTGCCCGCCACCACGCCGCCGCCGCGCCACACGTCGCGCACGGCTTGCAGCACGGGCGTGTCCACGCCGCCGGGCATCAGCGTGTCGAGGATGCGCGCCTGCGCGCCGCCGCTGAAGAACACACCGCGGCAGCCGCGCACCTTGGCGGCCCAGGCCGGATCTCTGGCCGCTGCGGCGGCATCCTGGCCTTCGATGCGCGGGGCCACGCGGATCGCCTCGCCACGCGCGCCGTGGCGCGCCAGGTTGGCGGCGATGGCAGCGGCCGACTCGTCGGGCTGGTCGGCGCCGGTGGCGAACACGGCAAAGCAGCTGCCACGGCCACCTGCCAGCTGCACCAGGCGCGACCACACCGCGTGGTTGCTGTCCAGCAGCGCACCGCCGATGGCCACCGTGCTGCCCTGCGCCCGCACGAGGCTCGTGCACAGACACAGGACAAGGGCCAGGCAAGGAGCGAGGGGAGGGCAATGCATGGGCGACGATCTTGTCATCTTCGCCGCCACGGTCGCGCGCCGCGACTTGGGGCGATGCGACGCCGACTTGCCTCAGCGCGACCGGCGCTCCAAAGCCCCGTAGGCAAGCCACGCCACGCTGCCTAGAGTCCGCCGCCAAGCCAGCCCCGGCCTCACCACGCCGTTCAATGCCCCCGAAGGAACCCGCCGCATGAGCAAGCATCCCCTGTCACCGCTGCGCCTGCAGCCTCTGGCCGCCGCCACGCTGGCGCTGCTGGCCACGCTGAACGTCTGTGCGCAGCAGCCGCAGCCTCAGCCGCAGCGCGTGGAGATCACCGGCTCCAGCATCAAGCGGCTGGACGGCGAAACGGCGCTGCCGGTGCAGACCGTGACGCGTGAAGACATCGAGAAGAGCGGCGTTACCACGGCGGCAGAACTGCTGAAGAGCATCAGCGCCAACAGCAACGGCCTCTCCGACGGTGCCAGCATCACCGACGGCACCTCGGGCCAGCGCGGCTTCAATTCGGCCAACCTGCGCGGCATCGGCACCAGCAGCACGCTGGTGCTGCTGAACGGCCGGCGGCTGGCCAACTTCGCATCGCCCGGTGACAGTGCCGGCGTCGACCTCAACAACATCCCGGCCGCCGCCATCCAGCGCGTGGAAGTGCTGAAGGACGGCGCCTCGGCCATCTACGGCACCGACGCCATCGGCGGCGTCATCAACTTCATCACGCGCAAGGACTACACCGGCGGGGACCTCAGCGTCTACGTCGCCGGCACGCAGCATGGCGGCGCGGGCAAGAAGGCGGCTTCGGTGGCTGCCGGCTTCGGCGATCTGAACACCCAGGGCTTCAACGTCATGGGCGTGCTCGACGTGCAGAAGCTTGACGCGCTGCGCTCGAGCCAGCGTGACTTCATCGCCCAGAACGACATCCCCAACACGCTGGGCAACCTGCTTTCCAGCTTCCCGGTGCCGGCCAATTTCGACGTCAACACGGCGCAGCGCAACGCGCTCAATGCCAACGGCAACTACGGCTTCACGAACAACCGCGTGAATTTCTCGCGCCCGGGCTGCAACCCGCCGACCAGCGTCTACGCACCGGCGGCCGTGGGCGGCGCCAGCGGCTGCACCTACAACTACATGGCCGACACCGAGATCTACCCCGAGGCCGAGAAGATCGGCTTCCTGGGCCGCGGCGTGCTGCAGCTCAACCCCGACACGCAGCTCTTCGCCGAGGTGCTGAAGTCGCGCGCCGAGACCACCTACCGCCTGTCGCCCGTGCCGCTGCGGCTGCGCAACGTGGGTGGCGTGGACGACCGCGTGCCGGCGGCTTCGGTGCCGCAGTTCGCAGCCGCGGGCATCACCGGCGTCATCGGCGGCGTGCGCCTGCGCACCAGGGAAATGGGCAACCGCACCAACGAGGTCACCAGCGACGCCACGCGGGTGGTGCTGGGCCTGTCGGGCACGGCCGCCGGCTGGGACTACGACGCCGCCGTGAACCACAGCGAGAACACCGCGACCGACCGCTACGTCGACGGCTACTTCCGCTACCGCCAGATCGCCGACGGCATCAAGAGCGGCGCCATCGCGCTCGACGGCAACTCCGGCGCCGCCGGCAAGGCCATCATCGCCGCGGCGCGCGTGCAGGACGACGCGCGCAAGAGCAAGGGCACGATGGACAGCCTGGACGTGAAGGCCTCCAGCACCGTGGGCAAGCTCGCCGGTGGCGACGTGGCGCTGGCCCTGGGCGCCGAAACGCGGCGCGAGAAGCAGGACTTCACGCCCTCCGACCTGCTGCGCAGCAACGACATTGGCGGCGACCGCAGCGCCAGCGGCAGCGGCATCCCGCAGGCGACGTCGAACTCGCGCAGCATCAACGCCGTCTACGCCGAGCTGATCGCGCCCTTCACCAAGGAACTGGAAGGCCAGTTCGCGCTGCGCCACGACCGCTACAGCGGCATCGGCAACACCACCAACCCGAAGCTCGGCCTGCGCTTCCAGGCGCTCTCCAACTTGGTGCTGCGCGGCAGCTTCAACACCGGCTTCCGCGCGCCGAGTTTCAGCGAGCTGTACCGGCCCACCATCTTTGGCACCGCCAGCAGCATCCTGCCCGACCCCGTGTTGTGCGCCATCGAAGGCGGCGACTTGAGCTTCTGCGCCGAGCAGTGGCCCGTGCAGCGCCGCAGCAACCCCGACCTCAAGCCCGAGAAGAGCCGCCAGTTCTCACTCGGCGCGGCCTGGGAGCCGGTGCGTGACCTCAAGCTCACGGCCGACTACTGGAACATCCTGAAGAAGGACGTCATCAGCGACATCGGCGAAGAGATCATCGTCGCCAACCCCACCAAGTACGCCAGCCTGATCACCCGCGACGCCAGCAGCGTCATCACCGACATCATCCTGCAGAAGCGCAACCAGGGCCGGCAGAAGACATCAGGCCTGGACCTCGGCATCGACTGGCGCGGTGCGAAGACCGACATCGGCCGCTTCGGCGCCAAGTTCACCGGCACCGTGGTGCTGGAATCGAAGAAGCAGACCGCGCCCGACGATCCCTATGTCAGCAACCTCAACAAGTTCGTCAACGACGGCGTCGTGCAGCGCTGGCGCCACCGGCTCGCGGCCGACTGGGACAGCGGTGACTTCGGCCTGACCCTGGCCAACACCTTCTACGGCAGCTACACCGACCAGAACACCGCCATCAACCTGGACACCGGCAACTTCATCCCGGCCAACAAGGTCAAGGCCTATTCGCTGTGGGACCTGACGGGCTCGTGGCAGATCACCAAGGCCCTGCGCCTGCGAGGCGGCGTGCTGAACCTGCTGGACAAGGACCCGCCGTTTTCCAACCAGGCCTACTACTTCCTGGCCAGCTACGACCCCACCTACACCGACCCGCGTGGCCGCAGCTACTACCTGAACCTGCAGTACAGCTTCAAGTAGCCCGACCTCCGGATAGCTTGCCAGCCACGGGCCGTGATGCAGATCACGGCCCGTTTTGCTTGTAGGTGTTTGCCTGACAAGACCCGTAGAAGAAGGGGGACTGCAGCCACGGAGATGGGCTGATGTCCCGGCTCAGTTGCGATCTCTACAGTTCATTCCATCGCATCCCGCCCCCACACACCCCCGGAGCACGCCGAATGAACACCGAACAGATCCTCGCCGAAATCCGCGAAGCCAACCTGTCCTACCTGATGCTGGCCCAGAGCCTGGTGCGCAGCGACAAGGAACAGGCGCTGTTCCGCCTGGGCGTGAGCGAGGAGACGGCGACGCTGATCGGCGCGCTGACGCCGGCGCAGATGATGAAGATCGCCGGCGGCAACACGCTGCTGTGCCGCTTCCGCATGGACGACGACATCGTCTGGAACCTGCTCACCAGCCACGGCAAGGGCGCCGCCAACGACGGCATGAGCCGCCTGCATGCGTCGATCCTGATGGCCGGCCGCCACCAAGAAGCGGCGTAACAGGGCCCCCACGCTCGCTAGCGCTCGCTGCCCCCCGCGGGGGCTCTTGCGACGGCCCGGCAGAGCCGGATCCGTGCAAGGGACTTGATCAAGACACATACACAGGACGGAGAGAACACCATGGCCCGCAACAAGAGCATCCTGACCGAAGCCCGGCAAATCGAGCGCGCAGTGACGCTCATCAACCTGGGTGCCCGCCTGCAGGTGCTGGAAAGCGAAACCGACCTCAGCTACGAGCGCCTGTTGCGCCTGTACAAGGAAGTGGCCGGCAAGAGCCCCAGCAAGGGCCAGCTGCCGTTCTCCACCGACTGGTTCATGACCTGGCAGCCCAACATCCACAGCAGCCTGTTCCTGAACATCCACGAATACCTCAACAAGGTGGCCGCGCTCGACGAGATCGACACCGTCATCAAGGCCTACCAGCTTTATGTCGAGCAGATGCAGTCGATGGGCCTGGAGCCTTTGCTCAGCGTCACGCGCGCCTGGCGCCTGGTGAAGTTCGTCGACAACGGCATGCTCACCATGACGGCCTGCAGCAAGTGCGGCGGCCACTTCGTGACGCACCCGCACGAGATTGCGCGCCACTACGTGTGCGGCCTGTGCAACCCGCCAGCGCGCGCCGGCAAGGGCAAGCTGGCCGGCAGCCTGGGTGGCCAGGCCACCCACGCGCTGCAAAGCGGTCATTGATCACGCTCGGCGCGCGGGCTGGCGTTCAGCACGCCGTCCGGGCGCCGACATTCCCTTCAGTCGGTTCATTACACGTCTCCTCCTGGCACAGTTCTCTGTGCTTTCAGCGGGTCCTTCGGGACCCGCATTTTTTTGGCGCGCCGCCGCGATGCGTCGGTCTATGACCCAGTCCGCGAGGCCAGGCAGTGCACGCAGAAATGCAGTAGCCACCAAGCGCTGATACCCATGCGCCGAACAGCCAGCCTGTGAGCTGGCTTATCCGGCCGCGGCGGCGTCGCCGGCCTTCCACACTGCGTCAATGAAGTTTCCCTTGCCTTGGCCCCTGCCGGCCTTGCTGGCCTGGGCGGCCGGCTGGCTGCTGTG
>JANNFE010000386.1:0-11799 GCA_031379415.1 Betaproteobacteria bacterium
CGGCCATCGCGGCGATCTCGGCCATGAACGTGCTGCGCTTCAGCCGCCCATGCTCCATCTCGGCCAGCTGGTACTCCCAGTTACCGGTCAACTCGGGCTTGGTCAGCTCCTCGATGGCCAGGCCGCGCAGCAGCGTCATGAGCTGGAAGGCCTTGGCGGTGGGCACCAGCTCGCGGCCGTCGCGGTGCATGTACTTCTCGGCGATCAGGCCTTCGATGGTCTGCGCACGGGTCGCAGGCGTGCCCAGGCCCTTCTCCTTCATGGCGTCGCGCAGGTCTTCGTCCTCGATCAGCTTGCCCGCGCCTTCCATCGCGCTCAGCAGCGTGGCTTCGGTGTAGCGCGCGGGCGGCTTGGTCTTCAGCGGATTCACGTCCACGCTCTCGGTGCGCACCAGCTCGCCCGGCGCCACGGCCACCAGGTTGGCGTCGTCGTCCTGGGCTTCCTTGCCGTAGACCGCCAGCCAGCCGGGGTTCACCAGCACCTTGCCGTTGGTCTGGAACTTGTGCTCGTGGCCTGCGTTCACCACCGTGCTGATGCGCGTGGTAACCATGAACTCGGCGCTCGGATAGAACACCGCCAGGAAGCGCTTGACCACCATGTCGTAGAGCTTGAGTTCCAGCTCGGTCAGCGACTTCGGCGCCTGCAGCGTAGGGATGATGGCGAAGTGGTCCGACACCTTGGTGTTGTCGAAGACCTTCTTCGTCATCTTCACGTAGCCGGCGTTGAGGCCCTTGCGCGCGTGCATGGAAAGCTCGCGCAGAGGGCCCGGCAGTTCTTCGTCGGCCAGCATGCCGAAGGTTTCCTTGACGGTGGGCAGGTAGTCCTCGGGCAGGGCACGGCTGTCGGTGCGCGGGTAGGTCAGCACCTTGTGCTTTTCATACAGCGCCTGCGCGATGGACAGCGTGGTCTTGGCGGAAAAGCCGAAGCGGCCGTTGGCTTCGCGCTGCAGAGTCGTCAGGTCGTAGAGCATGGGCGGCGCCTGCGTGCTGGGCTTGGCTTCGTCCACCACGCTGGCCGGCTGGCCGCGCACGGCGGCGGCGATGGCCTCGGCTTCCTCGGCCGTCCACAGGCGGTCGGCGCGTTGCTCCACGTCGTCGGGGTTGCGCTTCCACTTCGGGTCGAACCACTTGCCTTCGTAGAGGCCGGCCACGGCGTCGAACTGCGCCTTCACTTCCCAGTAGGCGCGCGCCACGTGCTTGCGGATCTTCTCTTCGCGTTCCACCACGATGCTCAGCGTGGGCGTCTGCACGCGGCCCACGGTGGTGAGGAAGAAGCCGCCGTCGCGGCTGTTGAAGGCCGTCATGGCGCGTGTGCCGTTGATGCCCACCAGCCAGTCGGCTTCACTGCGGCTGCGCACGGCGTCGGCCAGGCCCCGCATCTGGCCTTCGCTGCGCAGGTGTGCAAAGCCGTCGCGGATGGCCTGCGGCGTCATGCTCTGCAGCCACAGGCGCTGGATCGGCTTGACCGTCGGCTTCTTTTCGCTGTTCGCCGCGTACTGCACGATCAGGCGGAAGATCAGCTCGCCCTCGCGCCCGGCGTCGCAGGCGTTGATGAGCGCCGTCACGTCCTTGCGCTTGACCAGCTTGACCACCGCGTTCAGCCGCGTCTTGGCCTTGTCGATGGGCGCCAGGTCGAAGTGCGGCGGCACCACCGGCAGGTTGGCAAAGCTCCACTTGCCGCGCTTGACGTCGTATTCCTCAGGCGCCTTGATCTCCACCAGGTGGCCCACAGCGGAGGTGACGACGTACTGCTCGTTCTCGAAATGGTCGGCGAACTTTTCGAACTTGCCAGCCACCGGCGTGAGTGCGCGCACGATGTCCTGCGCCACGCTGGGCTTCTCGGCAATGATGATGGTTTTGCTCATGGTTCCTTGGGGGGCGTCCTACGCCTTCGGGTCGGCCGGCGGCCGTGCCTACAATCCGCCGGTCTCGCGCGCACACACGCGCGCTCGTACGATTTCAATGTACCGAATGAGCAAGACCCCGCAAGCTGCCGCCCATAGTGTTGGTCCCGACCCACGACGTATCCAAGTGCGTCGAAGCGGTGTCCATGGCAAGGGCGTCTTTGCGCTGAAGCCCATCGCGGCCGGCGAACGCATCATCGAATACAAGGGTCAGGTCATCACCTGGCCCGAGGCGCTGCGCCGCCACCCGCACGACCCGCTGGACCCGAATCACACCTTCTACTTCCACATCGACGAGGAACACGTCATCGACGCCAAGGTGGGTGGCAACGCGGCGCGCTGGATCAACCATGCCTGCGCCCCCAATTGCCAGGCCGACGAGACACCGGAAGGGCGCGTGTTCATCAAGGCGCTGCGCAAGCTGAAAGCTGGCGAAGAACTGTTCTACGACTACGGGCTGATCATCGACGAGCGCTACACGCAGAAGCTCAAGCGTGAATACGCCTGCCGCTGCGGCAGCCCGCGCTGCCGCGGCACCATGCTGGCGCCCAAGCGATAGGGGAGCGCGTGCATGTCTGACATGCCCACCGGCCAGCACCTGAACTGGGGCGCCGAGGCGCTGTGGCAGGGCCTGGAGCCACTGCTGCCGGGGCTTTCGGTGGAAGTGGTGGCGCGCGTCGATTCGACCAACACGCGCCTGCTCGACCGCGCGCGTGAGCTCAGCGGCGAACCCGACGGCCCCGTCACGCGCCCCGGTGAACTCGACGCCCTGAGCCCCGGCCGGCCCACGCCGCACGGCCGCCGCGGCGCCGATGTCATGCCCTGCCTGCTGGTGGCCGAGCAACAGACGCGCGGCCGCGGCCGCATGGGGCGCGACTGGGTGTCCAGCGCGGGGGCTTCGCTCACTTTCTCGCTGGCGCTGCCGCTGGCGCCGGCCGACTGGGGCGGGCTCTCGCTGGCGGTGGGGCTGGCCCTGGCCGAGGCGCTGGACCCGGCCGGCCCGCCGCGCATCCACCTCAAGTGGCCCAACGACCTGTGGCTGCTCGACGCCCCCGGCCGCGGGCGCAAGCTGGGCGGCATCCTGATCGAGACCGTCAGCGTCGGCCGCCACCGCATGTGCGTGGTGGGCGTGGGCCTGAACGTGCTGCCCCAGCCCATGCCCGAGCTGACCCAGGGCTACGCCTGCGTGCAGGAGCTCGATGCCGCGGCCAGCGCCCCCGCCGTGCTGACGCAGGTGGCTGAGCCGCTGGTGCGCGCGCTGCTGCGCTTCCAGGCCGAGGGTTTTGCGCCGCTGGTGCCGGCCTACACGCAGCGCGACCTGCTGCTGGGCCAGAGCGTCACCACCACCCTGGCCGGTGTGCCCGTCGGCATGGCCGAGGGGGTGGACGAACGCGGCGCTTTGCGCATCCGCAGCGAACGCCTGCACCACGTGGTGAGCGGCGAAGTCAGCGTGCGCCTGGCAGACACGTCTTGATGGACATGCCCTGATGCTGCGCGTGGTGGTGGCGCTGCTGCTGCTGGCCAACCTGGCCTTCTTCGGCTGGGCGAGTGGCTGGTTCGCACCCGGCATGCCGGCGCCGCGCCACGCCGAACGCGAGCCGCAGCGTCTGGCCGCCCAGGTGCGCGCCGACGCCGTCACGGTGCTGGCACCCAAGGCCGCCGAAGTGGCCATCCGCAACGCCCGCGCCGCCGCGGTCGTGTGCCTGCAGGCCGGGCCGCTGCTGGACAGCGAATATGCCGCCGCCGAAGCCGCACTGGCCCCGGCGCAACTGCCCGAAGGTGCCTGGGTGCGCGAAGCGGCGCCGCCGGCGCCGGCCTGGTTGGTGTTCGCCGGCCGCTGGCCCGAGGCCGCCAGTCGCAAGGCGCGCGAAGAGGAACTGCGCAAGCTCGGCCTGGCCTGGGAGCCGCTCGGTGCACCGGCGGAACTGGCGCCCGGCCTGGTGCTGTCTCGACATGTCACCAAGGCCGCGGCCGAGAGCGCGCTGGCCGTGCTGGCCGCTGCCAGCCCGCCGCTGAAGGGCGGCCGCGTGGTCAACCTGCCGCCGGGCCCGCCGCGGCTGTGGCTGCGCGTGCCCAAGGCCGATGTCGATGCCCAGGGCCGGCTGCTGTCGCTGCCGCCGGCCGCCATCGCGGCCACTGGCGGCGGATTCAAGCCCTGCGCGGCGTCCTGAAGAGGCCGGCCACGGCCAGCGCCAGCAGCGCCAGCCAGGGCCAGGACAGGGCGCCACCGCCACCGCCACCGCCGCCGTTGACCGTGACGACGGCGGCGACGGTGAAGGTGTGGTTCACCGCGGGCGCCGCCGCGTAGGTGGTGTTGCCCGCCTGGTTGGCGGTGAGCGTGCAGGTGCCGGCGGCCACCAGCGTCAGCGTGCTGCCGTTCACCGTGCAGACCGTGGGTGTGCTGGAGCTGATGGCCACCACCAGCCCCGAACTGGCCGTGGCAGTCAGCGCTGGCGGCGCCGTGCCTAGCGTCTGGTTGCCGGGTGAGGTGAAGGTGATGGTCTGCGCCCGGCCGACCACGGCAATCACCGTGCTGGCCAGGCCCGTGCGGTCGGCGGCATCGGTTACGGCCAGCGTCACCGTGATGTTGCCGACGGCCGTGGGGGTCAGCGTGGCCGTCACCGTGTTGGTCGAGCTGCTGAAGCCGCTGACGCTGCCGCCGCCGTCGGTGAGCGACCATTCGTAGCTGGTGATGGGCGTGTTGCCGACGGGCGTGCTGTCGCTGGCGCTGAGCGTGACCAGGCTGCCGACGGTGGCCACGGCCGGCGTGACGGTGATGCGCGCCGTGGGCACGGCCACGCCGACGGCGGCCACCGCCGCACCAGCGTCCAGCATGCCCGCGCCGCAGGTGCCGGTGGTGCAGTAGCACTCGTCCTGCACGGTCGTCGTGCTGGGCGCCACGCATTGCGGAATGTTGGCCGAGCCGCCCGTGGTGGGAAAGGGTCGCGCCGTGTTGGTGATGGCACTGCGCACCTGAGCCGCCGTCAGCGCCGGTTGCTGCGACACCATCAGCGCTACCACACCCGCCACCAGCGGCGACGCGAAGCTGGTGCCCAGTGTGGTGTTGAAACTGTCCGACCAGGTCGAGCTCACCGGCCCCTGGCTGCCGGTGTTGCTGGCCGACAGGATGGGGTACTGGCAGGCACTGCCGCTGCTCGTCGTGACGCAATTGCCGCCCGGCGCCGCGATCACGGCTTCGGGCCCGATGCTGGAGAAACCGACCTTGGTGCCGACATGGCGCAGCGCAACGACACCAATCACGCCGGTGCAGGTCGACGGCGCCTCGACGGGGCCGCCGTCGCTGTTGCCGGCCGATGCCACGATGGTGGCGCCGGTGGCGATGACCTCGTTCACCGCGTCCTGGTAAGCGGCGTTGCAGGTGCCGCCACCCAGGCTCATGTTCAGGACCTTGGCCGGACTGGGGTTGTCGGGCACGCCGTCGACATGAATGCCGGCGGCCCAGCGCATGGCGGCCAGGATGTCGGAGCGGTTGCCGAAGCATTTACCCAGCACCCGCACGGGCAGGATGCGCACGCCCGGCGCGGCGCCGGCCATGCCGATGCCGTTGCCGGTGGTGGCGCCCACCAGGCTGGCGGTGCTGGTGCCGTGCCAGGAACTGGGCGTGGCCACGGCGCGGCCGGTGCCGGACGGGTCGCACTGATAGAAGGTGCCGTTCAGGTCGCTGTTCTCGGCCGCCGTGGTGTAGTCACCCGGGTCGCTCGGGTCGGCATCGCGGCCGTCGCCGTCGTTGGCCACGTCGGTGGCGGCTACGAAGTCGTAACCCGGCAGCAACTTGCCGCCGCTGGCCACGCGGCCCAGGTCAGGGTGCTCGAAGCGCACGCCGGTGTCGAGCACCGCCACCACGATGTTGGAACTGCCCGTGGTGCGCGCCCAGGCGGCCTCGATGTCGATGGACGAACGCACGGTCGACGTCGGCGCGCGCAGGTACCACTGGCCGCTGACCGGGCCGCCGCTGCCGCCAGAAACCGCCGGCCCCGCCAGATAGAAAGGATCGTTGGGCGCCGCCGCCTTGCGCACCTTCTCGTCCGGCACGGCGTACTCCACCTCCGGGTCGGCGGCCAGCTGCGCCGCCAGCGCCGCGGCGCTGACGCCGTTGGCGCGCACCACCTGCAGGCGCGGGCCTACTGCTGCACCCGCTTCCAGCGCCTGGCCCACGCGCGCGCCCAGAGCGCTGGCACGGCCGCTGAGCGCGCTGCGCACCGCGGCACCCTCGGCGCGTGCGGCCAGGGCATGCTGGCGCAACGCGCTGGCGTCGGCCTTGAACTTCACGATCACCTGGCCTTGCAGGGGCGGCAGCGCCGGGCGCGCTGCGGTGGCGGGGGGGGCGGCAAAGGCCAGACAGGCGACCAACGACCAGGCGGAGCAGGAAAGGGCAAGCTTCATGCGGGCAGTGTAGGGGCCGCCCAAGCGCCCCGAGTTTGCGAAAAGGCGCACGGATAGCGCCCGCTTGCGCCGTTTGGTCAGCAGGCGTTTCAGCTTGTGACAGCACAGGCTGCTGCATGGCTGTAGTCGTTACGCAAAACTCCCCCGACCAAGGGGGCTCTCACCTTGCCAATGCCCCTTATCGTCAGCTGCACATCGAAAAGAATCATTGCCGTACCGCTGCGCAACCCGCGGCGGGCGGTTCTCAACACTCTTCTACCCGGGGATACACCCATGATCCGTCGCCTGAATACGCTCGCTGCAGCGTCCTTGCTGGTGCTGAGCGGTACTGCCAACGCCCTGACCTTCAACATCACCTTCCTGGCGACCACCAGCGCGCAGGACCAGCAAGCCTTCCTCGACGCCGCAGCGCGCTGGTCGAACCTGTTCACCGACAACGTGACAATCAACCTGACCCTGGGCACGGCGGCCCTGGGTTCCGGCATCCTGGCCCAGGCCGGGTCCACCCGCGCCACCTACAGCTACACCGACTTCCGCGCGGCCCTGGCGGCCGACGCCACCAGCGCCACCGACGCGCAGGCGCTGACGAGCCTGCCCAACGCGGCCAGCTTCGGCGTGCTGATCAATCGCACCAGCGACAACCCGAACGGTGCGAACTCGGCCACGCCCTTTGTCGACCTTACGGGCGCCAACACCACGACCGTGCGCCTGACCACGGCCAACGCCAAGGCGCTGGGCCTGACGGTGACGGCCACCAACGACGCCAGCATCACCTTCGGCACCGGCTTCACCTACGACTACGACCCGAGCAACGGCACCACCGCCGGCAGTTACGACCTGGTGGGCCTGGCCACGCACGAGATCGGCCACGCTTTAGGCTTCGTCAGCGGCGTCGACACGCTGGTCGCCAACCCCAGCGGCTTCTCTTCCGACGCCTTCACCTACGTCAACTCGCTGGACCTGTTCCGCTACTCGGCGCTCAGCACCACCTCCGGCGTCATCGACTTCACCGCCGACACGAGGGTCAAGTACTTCTCGCTCGACAAGGGCATCACTGTGGGCCCGGGCTTCTCCACCGGCTCCAACGCCAGCTTCGGTGACGGCCGCCAGGCCAGCCACTGGAAGGACAACCTGGGCATCGGCATCATGGACCCGACCGCCGGCACCGGCGAGACGCTGAGCATCTCGGCCAACGACACCACGGCCTTCGACGCCATTGGCTGGAACCTGGCCACCGCGGTGCCCGAGCCTTCCACCTACGCGCTGTTCGGCCTGGGCCTGCTGGGCCTGGGGCTGCGCCGGCGCGTGCTGGCCGCGCGCGACTGATCAGCCTTCGTTTCATGAAAAGGGCCCGCTCGTGCGGGCCCTTTTCTTTGTCCCCTGGGTCGTGACAGCATGCAGCGCTTCGACACCGGGACTAACATGCGATCAACAGGTAGAGGGTTGACCCGCATGCATCGTCACAAGCTGAGGTTTCGGCAAGGCGCTTGGGCCTGGTGCGGTGCAGCGGCCATCATGCTCACGGCGTGCGGCGGTGGCGGTGGCAGTGGCGGCAATGAGGCCACGAGCGGCCTGCGCATCACGAACGTGCGCAGCCTCGCGGCGGTCAGCGCCGAAGTGTTCGCGGGCAATGAGGCCGTGCCCAACTACCGGCAGGAGATCCGCTTCGACTTCGAAGGCGACCTGGGCCAGATGGTGGGGCAGAGCTTCCATGTCTCGCTCGACGATCCGGTGGGCCTGTTCAACCCCAGCCCGCCGATCACGGTCAGCTACGCCGACGGCAAGAACCACGGCATCGGCATGAGCGGCCGGGCCGTCAGCGCGGCCGGCGACTTCAGCGGCAACGTGCGGGTGAATGTCTGTTTCGACGCGGCCTGCCAGCGCCGCGTGGGCGGCGAACCCATCCTCGTTCCGTACAACGTGCGTGTTCGGGCGGGCCTGCGCATCAAGGCGGCGCCGCCCCCTGTGGCGGTTCAGTTCGGGGTTTGGTCACAGCAAGTTGGCGGTGGCTTCGACCCTGCAGATCCCCACATCCGCTACCGCGTCGACGAGCTTGTAGATCTGCCGCCTGGGGGCAGAGTGACCGGCATGTCGCTCTATTTTCCCGGTGCGACAGGCGTGCGTCCCCCCATGCCCTTCACGGGGGGCGACCGCCTCGTGACCCTGGCGCCGGACGACGCGGCGGGACTGGACTGGATACCCGGCCCAGCCCCGGTCGGGAGATACCAACTGCAACTCAATGTCGAAGGCACGGCCCCAATCAACGGCACTGTCAACGGCATCCGGGCCAGCACTTTGGTGAACATGGAGGTGCTTGCGACACCGGGCAAGTCCGTGTGGCTCTTGCCGGAGAGCATCAACGTGGTCGGGCAGCTGCCCGCGCAAGTAAGCGTGTCGACGATCAACCAGCGCGTGCTGGCCGCCGATGGCACGAACTACGACAGCCTGAGCCGCGTCGTGTACCTGCCAGCGGGCGCGGGCAATGCCGACGCGGGGGGCATCCAGTGGCTGAGCCAGGTGCCGTGCTTGGTGTTCAATTGCATCGGCTATCAGCCCTATGGATCGGGGCAGGTGCCGCTTCAAGTCGCGTGGTGTGTCTTCCGGAGCGACGGCACCCCACCGTCGCCCTGCCTGTCAGCGGGCCGCTACCAGGCGCTGGCTTACTTGAAGTCGGCAGCCGGCGTCGAACTGGCGACGCCGCTGCCCGTCACGCTGACCCTGCAGCCGCCCGCTGCCGCCTCGGCGGCCAGACTCAGCGCCCGATGACCTGCACCATTTCCAGCACCTTGTTGGAGTAGCCCCACTCGTTGTCGTACCAGGCCACCACCTTGACGAAGGTCTTGTCCAGCGCAATGCCGGCGTCGGCGTCGAAGACGCTGGTCATGGTTTCGCCGCGGAAGTCGGTGGAGACCACCTTGTCCTCGGTGTAGCCCAGCACGCCCTTCATCGGGCCGGCGGCGGCGGCCTTCATGGCGTTGCAGATGTCGTCCCAGCTGGCTTCCTTCACCAGCTCGGCCGTCAGGTCGATGACGCTCACATCGCTGGTGGGCACGCGGAAGCTCATGCCAGTGAGCTTCTTGTTCAGCTCCGGGATGACCACGCCCACCGCCTTGGCAGCGCCGGTGGAACTCGGGATGATGTTCTCCAGGATGCCGCGGCCGCCGCGCCAGTCCTTGTTGCTGGGGCCGTCCACCGTCTTCTGCGTGGCGGTGGTGGCGTGCACGGTGGTCATCAGGCCGCGCTTGATGCCGAAGCTGTCGTTCAGCACCTTGGCCACCGGGGCCAGGCAATTGGTGGTGCAGCTGGCGTTGCTGATGATGGTCTGGCCGGCATAGCTCTTGTGATTGACGCCGTAGACGAACATCGGTGTGTCGTCCTTGCTGGGGGCGCTCTGGATGACCTTCTTCGCGCCGGCATCCAGGTGGCCCTGGCAGCTTTCCTTGGTCAGGAAGAGCCCGGTGGCATCGACCACCACGTCGGCGCCAACCGCGCCCCACTGCAGCTCGGCCGGGCTTTTCACGGCCGTCAGGCGGATGCGCTTGCCGTTGACGATGAGCGTGTGGCCGTCCACCGCCACGTCGCCCTTGAAGCGGCCGTGCACGCTGTCGTACTTCAGCATGTAGGCCAGGTAGTCGGGTTCGAGCAGGTCGTTGATGGCGACGATCTCGATGGAGGGGAAGTTCTGCACGGCGGCGCGGAACACCATGCGCCCGATGCGGCCGAAGCCGTTGATGCCGACTTTGATGGTCACGAGGTTTTCTCCTGGGGTTTGATGTTGATTTTGAGGCATGGCACGGCCAGATCGGCTCGATCCGCAAAGATCGCGTCCAGCGTGGCGTCGGGAAGGGCCAGTTCGACGCCTGCCAGCCAGTCCAGCAGCGGGCGGCGGCGCGGGTCTGATGTCGCGACCTCGCCGACGTTGTTCGGTGCATGGGGCTGCAGGTACTGGAACTTCAGCTCGAAGGGGCAAGCCATCGTGTTCGTGTCCAACACCAGGCCCTTTTCCCGCAGCCCCTTGATCGCCGGCTGCAGCTTGCGCAGCGTCAGGTCCTTGAAGCCGAAGCTGTCGCCGTCGAACTGGAAGACATAGACGATTGAATAGGCGAGCGGCGCGCCCTGATGGCAGGGCATGCGCAGGCCGGCGGCCCAAGTCTTCACGGCCTCGGCCAGCGGCCCTGAACTCTCGCGGTGCAACAGCCGCACTTCCGGCGCGCTATCGGGCGAACTGAAAACCAGGTGGGTGCTGACGCGCCCCTGCACGTCGCTGCGTCGTGCGCGGTCGGGAAAGGCCGGTTGCGCTGCGCCGCGCTGGTGGACCAGGCATATCAGCTTCCGTTGGCGGTCGGGATCAGGCGCGTCGACCGGCCGCGCCCAATGCAACACGCGCTGATCCGGTTCGAAGAGGAAGTCGAACTGCAGCGTCACCGTCTCCCCGGGTCGGAGACAAGGGACGCTCAGGCCGCCCAGGTGACGCCTGACCGACAGCACCAGCTGGTCGTCGCCGGTGTGTTCCAGCACGGTCACGGCCGGCCCGAACAGGCCGCCGGGGTACTCCACCTTCGCCCTGACACGGCCCCCTTGGCCGCTCTTGTAGAGCACAAACGGGTACTCGGGGGCGCCGCGCTCGGCCGCCGGCGGCGTCAGGCATTCGAGTGCCGCCGAGGGTTCGAGCGTCATCTCCGGGGCAGCCCGAGTCCAGGGCGCCTGCAGCCAAAGCACCCCGGCGCAGAGCACGTGCCACCGCAGCACCGCAGTGCCTCCCTCAGCGCCCCAGCACCTTGCGCACCACCTCGGCCACGTTCGCCGCCGTGAGCTTGAAGTGCTTGAACAGCGCCGGCGCCGGTGCGCTTTCGCCATAGGTGTCGATGCCCACCACCGCGGCGCAGCCGTACTTCCACCAGCCATCCGTCACGCCGGCTTCCACCGCCACGCGCGGCACGCCAGCGGGCAGCACGCTGATCTTGTAGGCCACGCTCTGGCGGTCGAAGACGCTGGTGCTGGGCATGCTCACCACGCGCACCGCGATCTTCAGCTTCGCGAGTTCGGCCTGCGCGTGCAGGGCCAGCTGCACCTCACTGCCGGTGGCGATGATCACCGCCTGCGCCTTCTTCTTCAGCCCCACCTCGGCCGGCTCGGCCAGCACGTAGGCGCCCTTGCCGATGTCGGCCAGGCTGGGCTTGGGCAGGTGCGGCAGGGCCTGGCGGCTGAGCAGCAGCGCGGTGGGGCGCGTGCGGTTGCCCAGCGCCAGCGTCCAGGCCATGGTGGTCTCGGCGGTGTCGGCCGGGCGCCAGACGTCCAGGTTGGGGATCAGCCGCAGGCTGGCCGCATGCTCCACACTTTGGTGGGTAGGCCCGTCTTCGCCCAGGCCGATGCTGTCGTGCGTGAAGACGTGGATGACACGCCGCTTCATCAGCGCCGCCATGCGGATGGCGTTGCGGCTGTAGTCGCTGAAGGTCAGGAAGGTGCCGCCGTAGGGGATGTAGCCGCCGTGC
>JANNFE010000136.1:0-62203 GCA_031379415.1 Betaproteobacteria bacterium
CCTCCACTACCTGGGGCCTGCTACCCGGCGCACCGACGCCTACCGGGACGGGACTCTCACCCGTGGGAGTGGCGCAGCAAGCCAGGGTCGAACCTCCCCCTTTGGGATCCAGTTCTTCCTCAGCGTCACGACGCACCATGCCGGCATTCTAGGGACCGGGCCCCGGCAGTCACGGGCTGTGCGTGCTTGCTGCGCCAGACGAAGGGAAAGACCAGCTGCCTCTGCGAGCCGTTCGACACGCGGTCGGGCGTCACGACCAGGCGGCGCAGCAGTCCCCTCCCTACAATCCACCCTTGCTCACGTTCCCGGTCCTGATGGCTGCCGCTTACCGTCTCGTCGATCTCGACGCCGCTGATGCCCTGCGGGAGGCAGAGGCCGCCAGAGGGCATCGATCTGTCGCTGGCCGGTGTGATGACGGCCGTCGCGCGGCGGTGCTGGACAGACGCCATGCGTTCGATGTGGCCGCTGGGGCCTTCGAAGGCGCGCTCGCGGGGGGCCTCGGCAAATTCAGCGACTTCCCGGCCGCATGGCAGGACCGCTGCGTCTTCTTTGGCGAGCGAGATGCGCTGAGCCCGTCCGCGGCCACGGCCGCCACATGAGCAACCTCATCCTGCGCATCGTCGGCGTGCTGCTCCTGCTCACGGCGCTGGGCCTGGCGCTGTCGCGCGCGCCCGACCGGCCGGTCGAAACGCTGGTCGCGCGCTGGGCGCCGCCGCCTTCTGACTTCATCGATGTCAAGGGCCAGGTCGTGCATGTGCGCGACGAGGGCCCGCGCGACGACCCCTTGCCGCTGGTGCTGATCCACGGCACCTCGGCCAGCCTGCACACCTGGGAAGGCTGGGTGCGGGCGCTGAAGGCCCAGCGGCGGGTCATCAGCTTCGACCTGCCCGGCTTCGGCCTCACCGGCCCTTTCACCGGCCAGTACACGCCCGACGATTACCGCGGCGACACCTATGCCCGCTTCCTGCTCGACCTGCTCGATGTGCTGAAGGTGCAGCGCGCCGTGCTCGGCGGCAACTCGCTGGGCGGTGAAGTGGCCTGGCGCACCGCCGTGCTGGCGCCGCAGCGCGTCGCCGCGCTGGTGCTCGTGGACGCGGTGGGGCCGGCCTTCACCCCCGAGTCGATGCCGCTGGGTTTCATGATCGCGCGCGTGCCGGTGCTCAACCGCATCAGCGAATTCGCGCTGCCGAAAGCGCTGGTGGCGCAGGGCCTGGCCGAGGTCTACGGCGACCCTGCCAAGGTGACGCCCGAACTGGTGGAGCGCTACTTCGAGCTGGCGCTGCGCGCCGGCAACCGCCGCGCGCTGGCGATGCGCATGCAGCACCTGGTGGTGGGCGAAGGCGCCGAGCGCATCGCCCGCATCCAGCAGCCCACGCTGATCCTCTGGGGCGGGCGCGACAAGCTGGTGCCGCCGTCGGTGGCGCGCAAGTTCCAGCAGCAGATCGTCGTCAGCCGGTTGGTGATGTTCGACAAGCTGGGCCACGTGCCGCAGGAAGAAGACCCGGCGGCGACGGTGGTGCCGGTGAAGGAGTTCCTGGCCGGCGTGGAGTAGCCGCTCAGGCCACGTTCAGGCCGCGTTCAGGCCAGGATCAGGCGAACGCCAGGAAGACGCCGAACCAGCCGCGTTCGTCGGTCCAGCGCCGCACGCCGTGCCAGCCGGCGTCACGCAGCAGGGCCTCGAAGGCGGCGGGCTCCCACTTGTGCGAGTTCTCGGTGTGGATGGTCTCGCCGGCCACGAAGGCGCGCTCGCCGCCGGGCCAGCGCACGCGCAGCTCGCGGCGGGCCTGCAGGTGCATTTCCACGCGCGCCTGCGCCTCGTTCACGCGCGCCGCATGCTGCCAGTCGCGCACGTCGAAGTCACTGCCGAGCAGGCGGTTGACGTGGCGCAGCAGGTTCAGGTTGAAGGCCGCGGTGACACCCAGTGCGTCGTCGTAGGCGGCCTGCAGCAGCGGCGCCGGCTTGGACAGATCGGCGCCGATGAGCAGCGCACCGCCGCCGGCCAGCGTGCGCGCCTGCTGCAGCAACTGCAGCGCCTGCCGGGCGTCGAAGTTGCCGATGCTGGAGCCGGGATAGAACACCAGCGCCTGACCGTGCACCACACGCGGCGGCAACACCAGGCGGCGCGCAAAGTCCAGGCTCACGCCGACCATCGGCAGCGCGGGGTGACGCTGCTGCAGCGCCTGCAGCGACAGGCGCAGCCAGTCCTCGGAAATGTCCACCGCCACGTAGCGGCCCGGCTGCAGGGCCGTGAAGAGGCTGGCCGCCTTGGCGCCGTCACCCGCCCCCAGGTCGACCATCGTGAAGCCGGGTGCCAGTTGCGCGTGCAGCGCCTGCGCCATGGCCGCGCGATGCGCCTCGAAGATGGCGGCCTCGGTCCGCGTGGGGTAGTACTCGTCGAGTTCGGTGATGGCGCTGAACAGTGCCGAGCCGAGGCGGTCGTAGAAGTACTTGGGCGAGATCTGCGCGGCCCCTTGCAGCAGACCCGCCGCGAGTTCCTGCTCTGGCGCCACCGACGCGTCCACCAGGGCGGGAATGAACAAAGCTTCGGGTGTCTGCATGGCGGGCCTTCTCTTCAACGACAGCCGCGCCGATGCTAGTGCCTGGCGCTGTCCTGCCTTGTCGGGCCAGGCCGCATGCCCTTACAGCCGGCTTCGACGCGGGCTCGCTTGGCGTCGGTCAGCGTCAGTCGACTTCATTCAGCCACGTGGCCCTGCGGGCGCACCAGGTCGGTGGCTTCGGCCAACTGCACGCGGTTGCGACCGGCGTGTTTGGCGCGATACATGGCGCGGTCGGCATGTGACAGCAGCAGTTCCAGCACCAGGCCGTGGTCGTCGGAGGCGGCCACGCCCAGGCTGGCGCTGACGTGCCGGGCGTCGCCCGAGCTCTGGCGCACGGGCGCCTGGGCGATGACCTCGCGCAGCCGTTCGGCAAACCGCAGGCCGCTGGCGCGGTCGCAGGGGCTGAGCAGCAGCACGAACTCCTCGCCGCCGAAGCGCGCCGCCAGGTCGCCCTGGCGCAACTGCTCGCGCAGGGCGTCGGCCACGGTGCGCAGCGCGCGGTCACCGGCGTCGTGGCCCCAGGTGTCGTTGAACTGCTTGAAGTGGTCGATGTCGAGCAGGATCACCACCACCCCGAGGCCATGCCGGCGCGCGCGCGCCAGGTCGCGTTCAGCGGCTTCGAAGAAGGCGCGGCGGTTGGCCAGGCCGGTCAGGAAGTCGGTGCTCGACTGCGCCTGCAGGCGCTGGATGAGTTCGTCGCGCTCGCGCTCCAGCGCCTGGCGCTCGCGCGTCTGCTGCTGCAAGGTCGCCACACCGCCGATGACAGCGGCGATCTCGTCATCGGCCAGGGGCTGCGGCAGTTCGGCGCCGGGCTCGCTGCGCGCCATGGCCTTGAGCGTGCGCGCCGTGGCGGCCAGTGGCCGCAGCACACGCCGCTGGATGGTCAGCATGCTGCCCAGCAGCACCGCCAGCAGCAGCGCCGCGCCGGCGGCCACTGCGGTGAGCGCGCGCAGGGCGCGCTCACGCTCGTCGGCAGCGCCCTGGCGCGCCCGCTCCAGCAGCACGTCGCGCAGGCCCAGGATGGTGTTCATGTCAGGCACGTAGGCAGCGGCAAAACCAGCCGGGTCCAGCGTGTACTGGCCGCGGCCCTCGCCTTGTTCGATGACCTGCCCGGCCAGCGCCATGGCAGCGCCGAAGTAATGCTCTTCCACCAGGTCCCAGGCGCGCCTGACGGCTTCTGCCTGCCCCGGCACCTGCACACGCAGCTGCAGCAGGAAGCGCAGCTGGTCGATGCGCCCGCGCGTGCGTTCGATGCGCGCCCGGTCCTCGGGCGTGAAGGGCAGTCTGCGCGCCAGCGCGGCAGTGAAGTGCGAGCCCAGCAGGCCGGTGTATTCGCGCAGCTCGGCGCTCAGGCGCGCGCCCTGCACGTCGTCGCCGATGGCGGGCAGCGCGTCCTGCGCCTCGCCGGCAGCCATGCTCACCACCGGTGACAGCCGCGGCACCACGGCCACCATGCCGTAGACGGCGGCCCGCAGCGCGTCGGGCGTGCGCTCGGCCTTGGGCAGGGCCAGCGTGCGGTCAACCTCGTCGCGCGCCGCGCCGAGCGCAATGCGCGCAGCGGCGAAGCGCTGCGCGGCGTCTTGCCGCACGGGCGTGCTGGCGTCGCCCTGCAGCCAGGCGGCAACGAGCGCGAAGGCCTCGTCGGTGCGCTCGCGCGCTTCCTGCAGGGCCTGCTGCCGCGCCGGCAGCACCGGCCTTTCGTCGCCGAGCGCGCCATTGGTGGGCCCGCGTTCCTTGGACACCCGCTCGGCGGCCGTCAGCGCCTGCTGCAGTTGCGCCACAGCGCGCAGGCTGCGCTCGGCGCGGCCCACTTCCTGCCAGGCTGTGAGCGCGACGCGGCCCACCAGCAAGGCGGTGGCCAGTAGCAGCAAGGCAGCCAGCAGACGGAGCAGGCGACTCAGGGGCATCGTTCACCCGCGGTGTGGGCCGAGCGCGGGTTGCGCGCCGTCATCGTGCATCGCCAGGCGCAGGCCGCTGAACTGCCAGCGCGCGTCGGCGGGGAAGAAGTTGCGGTAGCTGGTGCGGCTGTGCCCCGGCGGCGTGGCGCTGCTGCTGCCGCGCAATACCACCTGGTTGACCATGAACTTGCCGTTGTACTCACCCACCAGGCCGGCGTCAGGCCGAAAGCCGGGGTAAGGCAGGTAGGCGCTGCTCGTCCATTGCCAGGCGGCACCATGGGTCTGCTGCATTCTGCCGCTGCGCGCGGCATGCTCCCACTCGGCCTCGGTCGGCAGGCGCAGTGCCTGGCCCTGGCGGGCGCCGCGCCAGCGCGCGTAGGCCTCGGCCTCGTAGAAGCTCAGGTGCAGCACGGGCGCGTCGGTTGCGATGGGCTGCAGGCCCTGCAGCGTGAAGGCCCACCAGGCGCCGCCCTCGCGCCGCCAGTACAGCGGCGCCCCGATGCGCTGCGCGCGCACCCAGTCCCAGCCGGCGGCCAGCCACCACCGCGCATCGCCGTAGCCACCATCGGCGATGAACTCGGCCCATTCGCCCTGCGTCACCAGCCGATTGGCGATCTGGTAGGGCGCCAGGAACTGGCGGTGGCGCGGCTTCTCGTTGTCGAAGGCGTCGCCCTCCCCTTCGTGCCCGATGTCGACCAGGCCGCCTGCGAAGCACACCCAGGCCGCTGCCAATGGCGCAGGCGCCGATGCGGCGGCGGCGCGGTAGGCCGGCGCCAGCGGGTTGCACGAGAACAGGTGCAGCAGGTCGGTGAGCAGCAGTTCCTGGTGCAGCTGCTCGTGCTGCAGGCCCAGCGCCACGCGCTCGGCCAGCGCCGCGTCGGACGACTGCGCCAGCAAGGCCAGCACACGGCTGTCGACCTCGGCGCGCCAGGCCAGCACCTCGGCCAGGCTGGGGCGCGTGATGAGCCCGCGCTGCGGCCGCGGGTGCTGTTCACCCACGCCGTTGTAGTAGCTGTTGAAGAGCACGCGGTAGGCCGGGTGGTGCGGGCGGAAACCGGGCTCGAAGGCTTCGAGCACGAAGGTTTCGAAGAACCAGGTGGCATGGGCCAGGTGCCACTTCACCGGGCTGGCGTCGGGCATGCTCTGCGCCTGGCAATCGGCTTCGCTCAGCGGCGCGGCCAGCGCCACGCTGTGGGCGCGGATGCGCGCATAGCGCTCGGCCAGCCCGGGCTGCAGCTGCTGGTGGTGAATGGCTGCGTTCATGGTGCCTTGCCGCCACCGTGCAGCGCGCGCTGCGCGTCGGCCAGGGTTTCGTAGATGTGCGGCGCCACGCCGCGCGCCGCCAGCGCCGGGCCGAGCTTGGCGCGCAGGAAGGCGCTGGTGGTGTAGCGCGCCACCTCGAGGTAGTGGTGGTCCATCAGCTCGCGCACCATGGCCGCCCAGTCATCCTCGACCAGCGGGTCGAGCGCGAAGTGGTCGTAGTTGATGACGCCGTAGACCTGGTGCCCCAGCGGCGCCAGGTGCCGTTCCACCTCGCGGCGCACGGCTTCCACGTCGGCCGGCGTGCGGATGGCCAGGCGCTCGAAGTTGATGAACATCGTGCGGCTGGCGGCGTCGTAGGTGAAGCGGCTTTCCAGCGGCAGCATGAGCAGCCGCGCGCGCAGGCCCATGGGCGCGTCGGCGAAGAGCGCCGCGTCCATCAGCGCCGGCGGCCGTTCGATGACAGGCGCGAAGGCCATGCGCCCCAGCACGTCGCGCTGCAGGTCCAGGCCGGGCGCCACTTCCAGCAGTTCCAGGCCGTGTTCGTGCAGGCCGAACACGGCGCGTTCGGTGACGTAGAGCACGTGCTGGCCGCGCCGCTGGGCCTCGCGGCCGGAGAAGGTGCGCTGCTCCACTTCGGCCACGAACTTGGGCGCCTTGTCGGCCAGGAAGTTGCCGACGAAGACCACCCGCTTGGCGTTCTGGCTGATGTTGATGAAGCCCCCCGCGCCGGCCAGCCGCGGCCCGAACTTGCTGACGTTGACGTTGCCTTCGGCGTCGGCCTGCGCCAGGCCCAGGAAGGCGATGTCGAGGCCGCCGCCGTCGTAGAAGTCGAACTGGTAGGGCTGGTCGATGATGGCCTGCGTGTTCACCGCGGCGCCGAAGTTCAGCCCGCCGGCCGGGATGCCGCCGATGACGCCGGGCTCGGCGGTGAGCGTGATGAGGTCGATCAGCCGCTCTTCCGCGGCCACCGCGGCCACGCCCTCGGGCATGCCGATGCCCAGGTTGACCACCGCGTTGGGCCGCAGCTCCAGCGCGGCGCGGCGGGCGATGATCTTGCGCGCGCCCATGGCCATCGGCGTGACACTCGCCACCGGCACGCGCAGCTCGCCGGCAAAGGCGGCGCTGTAGGGCTCGGCGAAGGTCTGCGGGTGGTATTCGGGCTTCTCGGCCACCACCACGCAGTCGACCAGGATGCCGGGGATCTTGACCTGCCGCGGCGGCAACGAATGCAGCTCGGCCAGCCGCTCGACCTGCGCGATGACGATGCCGCCGCCGTTGCGCACCGCCATCGCGATGGCCAGCGATTCCAGCGTCAGCGCCTCGCGCTCCATGGTCAGGTTGCCGTCGGGGTCGGCCGTGGTGGCGCGGATCAGGCCGACGTCGATGGGGAAGGCCTTGTAGAAGAGGAAGTCTTCGCCGTCGATGGGCATCAGCCGCACCAGTTCTTCGGTAGTGCGGGCATTGATGCGGCCGCCGCCGTGGCGCGGGTCGACGAAGGTGCCCAGGCCGACGCGGCTCAGGTGCCCGGGCTTGCCGGCGGCGATGTCGCGGAACAGGTGCGAGATCACGCCCTGCGGCAGGTTCCAGGCTTCGATGCGGTTGTCAACGGCCAGCTTCTGCAGCTTCGGCACCAGGCCCCAGTGGCCGCCGATGACCCGCGCCACCAGGCCCTCATGACCCAGGTGGTTGAGGCCGCGCTCCTTGCCGTCGCCCTGCCCGGCCGCGTAGACCAGCGTCAGGCCGCGCGGCGTGCCGTGTTCGAGGAAGCGCTTCTCCAGCGCCACCGCCAGGTTCTCGGCAAAGCCGATGCCGACGAAGCCGCTGCTGGCCACGGTGTCGCCGTCGCGCACGAGCTTCAAGGCCTCGGCCGCAGTCACGACCTTGCCCTTGCCCTCGGCTCGCTGGCCGGCCAGGCGTTCGCCGCGCTTCACGGGGTCAGCGCGTCTCGAAGGTGTTGCACTGGGCCACGCTGCCACCCTCCATCCCGCGCTTGAACCAGCTCACGCGCTGCGCGCTGCTGCCGTGGGTGAAGCTCTCGGGCACCACGCGTCCCTGGCTCTTGCGCTGCAGCGTGTCGTCGCCGATCTGCGCGGCCGCGTTCAGGCCTTCTTCGATGTCGCTCTTGTCCAGCCAGTCCTTGCCCTGCTGCGAGTGGTGGGCCCACACGCCGGCCAGGCAGTCGGCCTGCAGTTCCACCTTCACCGACAGCGCATTGCCTTGCGCCTGCGACACCTTGCCGCGCATGGCGTCAACTTTCCCCGTGATGCCCATCAGGTTCTGCACATGGTGCGCCACCTCGTGCGCCACCACATAGGCCTGCGCAAAGTCGCCCGGGGCGCCCAGGCGGCGGCTGAGGGTGTCGAAGAAGTCGAGGTCGAGGTAGACCTGGCTGTCGCCCGGGCAGTAGAAAGGGCCCATGGCGCTTTCGCCGGTGCCGCAGGCCGTGGGCGTGGCGCCGCGGAAGATCACCAACACGGGCTGGCGGTAGGTGCCACCCGATGCCTGGAAGACCTTGCCCCAGACCTTTTCGGTGTCGCGCAGCACGACCGAAACGAATTGCGCCGCCTTGTCCTCGGGCGGCGGCTTCTGGCCGGGCGCCGCCGGCGACTGCGCCACCGGTGCCCCCTCACCGCCGCCGAGCAGGCCCAGCACGGTCAGCGGGTTGATGCCGAAGATCCAGCCGGCCACCAGCGCAATGGCGATGGTGCCCACGCCGATGCCACGGCCGCCGATGCGCGAACCGCTACCGCCACCGCCCTGCCCGCGACGGTCCTCGACGTTGTCGCTCTGCTCCTGGCCTTCCCACTTCATGCGCAGCGCTCCCGCTGCGGCCAAGACGGCCGCGGGTGGATTCTGCGCCACGGCCAGGAACCCGGGCAGGCCCCAACCTCAGTGCAGGGTGCCGGGCAAGGCGTTGCGGTCGCAGGCTTTGATGAGCGCCACTTTGCGGCGCCAGATCCTCAGGTCATCATCACGTCTTGGGCAGCGTTACGCCGCGCTGGCCCTGGTACTTGCCGCCGCGGTCCTTGTAGCTGGTCTCGCAGACCTCGTCGCTCTCGAAGAACAGCACCTGGGCGCAGCCCTCGCCCGCATAGATCTTGGCCGGCAGCGGCGTGGTGTTGCTGAACTCCAGCGTCACGTAGCCTTCCCATTCGGGCTCGAAAGGCGTGACGTTCACGATGATGCCGCAGCGTGCATAGGTGCTCTTGCCCAGACAGATGGTGAGCACGTTGCGCGGGATGCGAAAGTACTCCAGCGTACGCGCCAGCGCAAAGCTGTTGGGCGGGATGATGCAGACGTCCTGGTTGATGTCGACGAAGCTCTTCTCGTCGAAGTTCTTCGGGTCCACCACCGTGCTGTAGATGTTGGTGAAGACCTTGAACTCGGGCGCGCAGCGGATGTCGTAACCGTAGCTGCTGGTGCCATAGCTGACGATGCGCTGGCCGTCGCCGTTGGTGCGCACCTGGCCGGGCTCGAAGGGCTCGATCATTCCGTGCTGCTCGGCCATGCGGCGGATCCACTTGTCGCTCTTGATCGTCATGCACTCTTCCTCATCCAGGCTGGCGCGGATTCTAGGTTCCTGCGCTAGGATGTTCGGACCAAGGAGACAAGCCATGGCCAGCCCCTTCCGCCCTGCCGTCGAGCTGCTCAAGCAATACGCCGAATACCACCGCGACCGGCGCAACATCCTCACCCATTTCGTCGGCGTACCGATGATCGTCTTCGGCGTCGGCGTGCTGCTGGCCGGTGTGCATTTCATCGTCAATGGCCGCGACATCACGCTGGCCTGGGCGGTATTTGCACTGGTGGCGGCGTGGTACCTGAGCCGCGGCCACCTGGGCATCGGCGCCGCCACCTCGGCCGGCGTCGGCATCCTCATGCTGCTGGCGCACCAGGTCTCGGGCGCCCCGCTGGGCCAGTGGCTGGCCTGGGGCCTGGGCTTCTTCGCCGTTGGCTGGGTCATCCAGTTCATCGGCCACTACTACGAAGGCAAGAAACCGGCCTTCGCCGACGACCTGGTGGGCCTGCTCGTGGGCCCGATGTTCGTGGTGCTGGAGATGCTGGCCACGCTGGGCCTGTTCAAGGGCTTGGTCGCCGAGATCGAACGCCACGCCGGGCCGACCTTCATCCGCGACCTGGCACACCCCGTTCCGCGATGACGGCCCGATGAGGGGCGCCGCCCCCGGCCCGGTGGTCGTGATGGGCGCCGGCTCGGTGGGCTGCTACGTCGGCGGCCGGCTGCTGGCCGCGGGTGCCGAGGTGCACTTCGTCGCCCGGCCGCGCATGCTGGGCGCACTTCGAGAACGCGGCCTGACCGTCACCGACCTCGATGGCGGCCGCCTGCAGTTCACGCCCGGCCAGCTGTACCTGCATGACACGCCACCGGTGGGCGCCGCACTGGTGCTGCTGTGTGTGAAGAGCGGCGCCACAGCCGCAGCAGCCAGCGCGCTGGCCGCGGTGCTGTCACCGGGCACGCTGGTGCTGTCGCTGCAGAACGGCGTGGCCAATGCCGAGCTTGGCGCCGCGACGGCACCGGCCCTTAGCTGGCTGCCAGGCATGGTGCCCTACAACATTGCCGAGCTGGCCCCTGGCCACCTGCACCGCGGCACGGCGGGGCGGCTGGCGGCGCAGGACCACCCCGCCCTGCAGCCCTGGATGCCCTTCTTCGAAGCCGCCGGCCTGCCACTGGCCGTGCATGCCGATCTGCGGCCGGTGCAGTGGGGCAAGCTGCTGCTGAACTTGAACAACCCGGTGAATGCGCTGAGCGGGCTGCCGCTGCGCGCGCAGCTGCTGAACCGGAACTTCCGCATGGTGTTCGCCGCCCTGCAGGACGAGGCCCTGATGGCGCTCCACGCCGCCGGCATAGCGCCGGCCCGGCTCACGCCGCTGCCGCCGGGCTTGCTGCCCGCGGTGCTGCGCCTGCCCACCTGGCTCTTCCGCCGCATCGCCGCCCGCATGCTGAAGATGGACGACAAGGCGCGCTCCAGCATGGCCGACGACCTGGCACTGGGCCGGCCGACCGAGGTGGACGCCTTCTGCGGCGCCGTGGTGCGGCTGGCCAAGGCGCATGGCATGGCGGCGCCGGTGAACGCCAAGATGGCGAACTGGCTGGCAGCTCCACGCCCGCAGCCGATGCGCGGCAGCGAAATGCGGCGCCAGCTCGGCTGCTGAGGCGCCTGCTGCGCGGCTGCTCAGCCCCAGACCTCCTGCGCCGTCTCCACCACCAGCCGCAACTTGCTGCGCTGCGCCTCCACGGCGATGTTGTTGCCGTGCACGGTGCTGGAAAAGCCGCACTGCGGGCTCAAGGCCAGCTGGTCCAGCGGCGCGTACTTGGCCGCTTCGTCGATGCGGCGCTTCAGCGCGTCCTTGCTTTCCATCTCGCCAAACTTGGTCGTCACCAGGCCGAGCACGACGACCTTGCCTTTGCTCAGGTAGCGCAGCGGGCGGAAGTCGCCCGAACGTTCGTCGTCGTATTCCAGGAAGAAGGCGTCCAGGTTCATTTCGGACAGCAGCGCCTCGGCCACCGGCTCGTAGTTGCCGGCCGCCGCGTGCGTGCTCTTGAAGTTGCCGCGGCACAGGTGCATGGCCAGGGTCATGCCGGCCGGCTTGTGTGCCACCACCTTGTTGATGAAGCCGGCGTAGCGGTGCGGCAGTTCGTTGGGGTCGTCACCACGCTGGCGCGCGGCTTCGCGCATCTTCTCGTCGCACAGGTAGGCCAGGTTGGTGTCGTCCATCTGCACGTAGCGGCAGCCGGCATCGAACAGGCTCTGCAGCTCGTCGCCATAAGCTTTCGCCACGTCGTCGTAGAAGGCAGGTTCCAGCTCGGGGTAGGCCTCCTTGCTGATGCCGGCGCGGCCGCCGCGGAAGTGCAGCATGGTCGGGCTGGGGATGGTCACCTTGGGTGTCAAACCGGCGGCCACCTGGCTCTTCAGGTATTCGAAGTCGGCCTTCTGGATGTCCTTGACGTGCTGGACCTTGCCCACCACCTTGATCATGGGCGGCGCCAGGCTCGTGCTGCCGTCGGCGTTCTGCACCGCCAGCTGGCCGGCCTGCGTGGTGACGCCGCCCAGCTGTTCCAGGAAGTCGAGGTGGAAGTAGGTGCGGCGGAACTCGCCGTCGGTGATGCTCTGCAGGCCCACGTCCTGCTGGAACTTCACGATCTCGGCGATGGCCTGGTCTTCCACGGCGCGCAGCTGCTCGGCGGTGAGGGTCTTCTTCTCGAAGAACTGATCGCGCGCGTCCAGCAGGTACTTGGGGCGCAGGAAGCTGCCGACATGGTCGGCGCGGAACGGGGGCGTGGTACGGGTGGTCATGGTGACTCCTTGAAGTGTTCGTCGTATCAGTGGCGGGCCGAAACGCCCAGCCAGGCATCCAGCGGTGCGGGGTCTTCCAGCAGGGCTTCGCTGGTCGCGCGGTAGGCCACGCCGCCGCGGTCGAGCACCAGCGCGTCATCGGTGACGGCCAGCACCATGTGCGGGTGCTGCTCGACGACGATGGACGGCAGCCCTTCGTCGCGCGCCACGCGGCGGATGGCGCTCAGCAACTCCTGCACGATGAGCGGCGCCAGGCCTTCCAGCGGCTCGTCCAGCAGCAGCAGCTTGGGATTGAGCACCAGCGCGCGGCCGAAGGCCAGCATCTGCTGCTCGCCGCCCGACAGCTGGTGCCCCAGGTTGCCGCGCCGCTCTTCCAGGCGCGGGAAGAGTTCGAACACGCGCTGCGGCGTCCAGGCGCCGGGGCGGGCCACGGCCGTGAGGTTCTCTTCCACCGTCAGCGACTTGAAGATGTTGCGCTCCTGCGGCACCCAGCCGATGCCCGCCTCGGCGCGGCGGTGCACCGGCAGCGCGTGGATCTCGCGGCCGGCCAGCACGATGCGGCCGGCGAAGCGGCGCGTCACGCCGACCAGGGTGTCGATGAGCGTCGTCTTGCCGGTGCCGTTGCGGCCCAGCAGCGCCAGCGAGCGCCCGGCTTCGAGCGTGAAGGCCACGTCGCTCAGCACCACGGCGTCGCCATGGCCGCAGGTGAGCCCTTCGACGATGAGCAGCGGCTCAGCCATGGGCGATCTCCGTGTCGCCAAGGTAGACCGCCTTGACGCGCGGGTCGACCGCGATCTGTGCCGGCGTGCCCTCGGTGAGCATGGCGCCATTCACGAGCACGGTGATGCGCGTGGCGAAGCTGAAGACGAGGTCCATGTCGTGTTCGATCAGCACCACCGACACGTCGGCCGGCAGCGCGGCCACGGTGGCCAGGATGTCCGCGCGCTCGGCGGCCGGCACGCCGGCCGCGGGTTCGTCGAGCAGCAGCACCTGCGGCCGCTGGGCCACGGCCAGCGCAATCTCCAGCAGCCGGCGCTTGCCGTAGGGCAGCTCGCGCGTCGGCTGCTCGGCATGGTCGAGCAGGCGGAACTGCCCGAGCAGCGCCTCGCACTCGGCGGCGATGGTGGCATCGGCGCCCACCGGTTGCCAGAAGCGGCGCGCCGCATCCAGCCGGCTGGCCACGGCCAGGGCCAGGCTTTCCAGCGGTGTGAAGCTGGCGAAGAGCTGGTTGATCTGGAAGGTGCGCACCAGACCCAGGCCGACGCGGCGGTGCGGCACCAGCGCCGTGATGTCCTGGCCGAGCAGCTCGACGCCGCCCGAGGTCGGCGTGAGCACGCCGGTGAGCAGGTTGATCAGCGTCGTCTTGCCGGCGCCGTTGGGGCCGATGAGGGCGTGGCGCGAACCCCGGGTCACGGTCAGCGAGACATCGTTGGTGGCCGCGATGCCGCCGAAGCGCTTGACCAGCGCGTGCGTGCGCAACACCACCTCGTTCATGACCGCTTCCACCACGTCCACGGCCGGAACAGCTTCTCGCGGCCGACCATCATCAGCACCACCAGGAAGAGGCCGATCCAGAAGGTCCAGTACTGCGCCGTCACCGACGAGATCAGGTCATGCAGCACCTTGAAGGCCAGCGCGCCGACCAACCCGCCCCACAGCCAGCCGGCACCGCCGATGACCAGCGCCAGCATCACGTCGGCGCTGCGGTGGAAGTCGAAGGCGTCCAGCGACGCGAAGCCGGTGGTCTGCGTCAGCAGCGCGCCCGACGCACCCGCCAGCGCTGCCGCGAGCGTGTAGATGGCCGCCAGCCGGCCATTGACCGACAGGCCGATGGCACCCATGCGCAGGCGGTTGTCGCGCAGCGCCTGCAGCGAAGAGCCGAAGGGCGAATGCACCACGCGCCGCAACAGCAGGAAGGCCACGAAGAGCACCGCCATCGAATACGCGCTGGCCACGCGCGCGCCCAGGTCGAACTCGAACTGCCCGAGCAGCGGCCCCATCACCACGCCCTGCAGGCCGTCGGCACCGCCGGTGAGGCCGTCGAACTTGTTGGCCAGTTCGTAGAGCACGAGGGCCACGCCCATGGTCACCATCAGCCGCGTGAGGTCGGTGCCGCGCACGATCATCGGGCTGGTGAGCAGGCCCACCACCGCCGACAGCGCCATCGCCACCAGCAGGCCAACGACCGGGTCGGGCATCACGTGCTTGGCGAACAGGCCGGCGCCATAGGCCCCGATGCCGAAGAACGCGGCATGCCCCAGCGAGACGATGCCGGCGTAGCCGAGGATGAGGTCCAGCGACAGCGCGAACAGCGCCAGGATGGCGATTTCGTTGATCAGCGCGGCATGCGAGCCCAGCACCACGGGCAGCGCCCACAGCACCACCCAGGCGGCGATTTCCCAAGGCCGCCAGCGCGCACGCGCCAGCAGCGAGGCCTGCACGTTCATCGGCCCCCCTGGCGCACGAAGAGGCCCTGAGGCCGCCACAGCAGGATGGCGATCATCAGCGAGTAGACGATGAAGCTGCCGAGCTTGGGCACGTAGTACTTGCCCATCACGTCGGCAATGCCCAGCACCAGCGCCGCCACCAGCGGCCCGGTGATGGAACTGGTGCCACCGACCGCGCAGACGATGAGGAAATACACCATGTACTTCAGCGGGAAGGTCGGCTCCACGCCCAGCAGGTCGGCGCCCAGCGCACCACCCAGACCGGCCAGGCCCGAGCCGACGGCGAAGGTCAGCATGAACACGCGATCGACCGGAATGCCCAGGCCGGCTGCGACACGCGGGTCGTCTACCGCCGCGCGCAGACGGGCACCGAAGCGCGTCTTCGCCAGCAGCGCCTGCAGCAGCAGCGCCAGCGCCACGCAGACCACGATGATGAAGAGCCGGTAGGCGCCCATGCCGAGCGTCAATGCCCCGCTGCCGAACTCGAAGCGCTGACGGAAGAACTCCGGCAGCTGCACGATCTTCTGCTCCGAGCCGATGATGTAGTCCACTCCTGCCACGGCCATGAACACCAGGCCGATGGAGAACAGCACCTGGTCGAGATGCGGCCTGGCATACATCGGCCGGTACAGCAGCCGCTCCAGGCCAGCACCCACCAGCGCCGTGATGAGGAAGGCCGCCGGCAGGCAGGCCAGGAAAGGCCAACCCGCGCTCTGCATCAGCAGCACCAGGATGTAGCCGCCGGCCATCGCAAAGGCGCCGTGCGCGAGGTTGATGAAGTTCATCAGCCCCATCGTCACGGCCAGGCCGAGCGAGAGCACGAACAGCAGCATGCCGTAGGCGATGCCGTCGAAGAGCAGAGTCAGCATGAGGTGTTGGGTGCGGAGCGCCCGACCAAGCGGCCACCGCGGAACCGGCTCTGCCGGGCCGCCGGTGGCGCCCCCCCGGGGGGGAGGCGGCCGCAGGCCGCTTCGGCGGGGGTCATTTCGTCTTGCCAGGGTCCTTGAGCGCCTTGATCGAGTCGAACTCGATATTCCACAGCTCGCCGTTCACGCGCTCCACCTTGCGGATGTACATGTCGAGCACGATCTCGCGCGTCTGCGCGTCGATGTAGACCGGGCCGCGCGGGCTTTCCCAGATCTGGCCCTTCATCGCGTTGATCAGGGCCTCGCCGCCGCCGCCCTTGGTGGCTTCCAGGCCCTTGGTGATGAGGCGCATGCCGTCCCAGCCGCCCACGGCCATGAAGTTGGGGCGGAACTTGTGCATGGCCTGGAAGTCGGCGACGAACTTCTTGTTCGTGGCGCTCGGGTGCGCCGCCGAGTAGTGGTGCGCCGTGACGATGCCCAGGGCCACGTCGCCGATGGCGGCGAGTTGGTCGTCGTCGGTGATCTCGCCGGCGCCGATGAGCCGGATGCCCGACTTGTCGAGCCCGCGCTCGGCGAACTGCTTCATGAACTGAGCGCCCTGGCCCGACGGCAGGAAGACGAAGAGCGCGTCGGGCTTCACGTCGCGCACCTTCTGCAGCACGGGGGCGAAGTCGGGGCTGCGCAACGGCGTGCGCAGCTTGTCGGCCACGCTGCCGCCGTTGAGCGTGACGCGGTCGGCGTAGAACTTCTCGGCGTCGATGCCGGGGCCGTAGTCGGCCACCAGCGTCATGACCTTCTTGATGCCGTTCTTGTTCGACCATTCAGCCATGCCCACCGCCACCTGCGGCAGCGTGACGCTGGTGCGCGTGATGAAGGGCGAGGCCTCGGTGATGCTGGACGTGCCGGCGGCCATCACCACCAGCGGCGTCTTGCTCTGCGTGGCAATCGGCGCGGCAGCCAGTGCGCAAGGCGTGAGGCCGAAGCCGGCGATGGTCACGACCTTGTCGTTGACCACCAGTTCCTGGGCCAGGCGGCGCGTGGTGTCGGGCACGCCGGCGTCGTCCTTGATGATGACCTCGAGCTTCCTGCCGGCCACCTTGCCGCCGTTCTGGGCCATGAAGAGCTTGATGGCGGCGTCGATCTGGCGGCCGGTGCTGGCCTGCGGGCCGGTCATCGGCAGGATGACGCCGATCTTCAGCACGTCCTGCGCAAAGGCCGGCAGCGCGACGAGGCCGGGCGCTGCGGCGGCAGCGGCCAGGGTGATGAGATGTTGTCTGCGGGTGCTCATGGGACGGGTCTCCAACGTTGTGTGTCTTGGGGTGCGGACGGCCGGGAAATGAAGGCGGAAGGCGGCGGTGTCAACGCCCGCGCCGGATCAAGGCCGCACCGGCCAGGTGCTGCCGGGCGTGGCGGCTGCTCATGGCGGCGCTGAGGTTTTGTTGCGCGATGCGCGCGTGCTCTCGCATCAGCGCCTCGGCGCGCGTGCCTTCGCGGCGGTGGATGGCCTCGACCACGGCGCGGTGCTGCTCCTGCGCCACGACGAGGCTGTCACGCGCGCGCGGGCCGCTGCTGCTGACCTGCACGAACGCATTGGGTGACGCGAAGGGCGATGCCGCGGCGCGCTCGACCTGGCGGCGCACGACATCGCTGCCCGAGGCTTCGGCCAGCAGCTGGTGGAACTCGGCATTGCGCGCCGCGTACTCGGCAAAGAGCGCATCGCTGAGCGTGGGGGCGGCCAGCGCGTCGTCGATGCCGGCCACGCAACGCTGCAGCGCCAGCAGCAGCGAAGTGGCCACGCCGCGTTCGGCGGCCAGCCGCGCCGCCAACCCTTCGAGCGTGCCGCGCACCTCGATGGCGTCGTGCACCTCGGCTTCGGTGAAGGCGCGCACCACGTAGCCGCCACCGGGCAGGGCCTCGAGCAGGCCTTCGTCGAGCAGCTTGCTCAACGCGCTGCGCACCGGCGTGCGTGAGACACCCAGGCGCTCCACCAGCGCCATTTCGGCCACGCGCTCGCCCGGCGCCAGTTCGCCGCCGACGATCAGTTCGCGCAGGCGCGATTGCGCCTTCACGGTCTGCGACAGCTCGGACGGGTCAGGAACAGCGGGCACGGCGTTGGGGCTGGTCACAGGCAAGCAGTAGACCTTGCTGATGCTCGGCGACCGTGGTGCGCCGTGGACACAGTGGGGTTTTCTCTGTTTGTATACAGCCTGTATTCTGGTCGAATTCGTATCGGTTCGTTTCAGGGTTTGTCCGCAAACCTTGAGCTGATCCAGCCGCAGGCGGCGCCATCTTCCGTGCCCGGACCTGAACAACATCGACACACCCGCAGCGGCGTCGTCGAGCACACGAGACACACAGAAAGAGAGTCCCGAGACATGAAGCGATCACTCCTGGTGGCGGCCGCGCTGGCCGCCTGCGGCCCTGCCGCCTACGCGCAGACCGTCACGGTCTACGGCATCGTCGACGTCGCCGTCGAGCACCTGAGCAACGTCGCTCCCAGCGGCAAGAGCCTGACGCGCATGCCCGGGCTGACGGGCAGCGTGCCTTCGCGCCTGGGCTTCCGCGGTACGGAAGACCTGGGCGACGGCCTGAAGGCGCTGTTCACGCTGGAAATGGGCATGAGCATGGACTCCGGCGTGCTCAACCAGGGCGGCCGCGGCTGGGGCCGCCAGGCCTTCGTCGGGCTCAGCGGAGGCTGGGGCACCGTGACGCTCGGCCGCCAGTACACGATGGTGTTCCTGGGCAACGGCGACGCCGATGTCATGGGCCCCAACACCATCGGCATCTCGTCGCTGGACAACTACTTCCCGAACGCGCGCTACGACAACTCCATCGCCTACCGCGGCACCTTCTCGGGCTTGACCATCGGCGCGATGTACAGCCTGGGCCGCGACGCCGTCAACGCCGGTCCGAGCCCGGCGGGCACCAACTGCGGCGGCGAGAACGCTGCCGACAAGAAGGCCTGCCTGGGCACGTCGTTCATGCTCAAGTACGACTCGCCGACCTGGGGCGCCGCGCTTGCCAGCGACAGCAACCGCGGTGGTGCCGGTGCCTTCGCCGGGCTCACGACCAGCGACCGCAAGGACACGCGCACGCTGTTCAACGGCTATGTCAGGTTCAGCGGCATCAAGGTCGGTGGCGGCTACATGACGCGCAAGAACGACGGCAGCGCCACCACGCCGAAGAGTGAACTCACCTACCTGGGCCTGAGTTATCCGGCCACGCCGCAGGTCACGCTCGACGCGCAGCTGTCGCAGCTGAAGTTCAAGAGCAGCCCGAACAAGGCCACGCTGATTGCCGCCCGCGCCAGTTACGGCTTCAGCCGCCGCACCACCGTGTACGCCTCACTGGGCCAGATGGACAACAGCGGCACGCTGGCGCAGTCGGTCAGCGGCGCGGCTGCCGGCGGCACGCCGGCGGGTGGCGAGTCGCAGAGCGGCCTGGCGGTCGGCATCCGTCACGTCTTCTGAACCCAGGCCCGGCGGGGCCGTCGGCGCCGCCGGCCCGCGGCCGCGGTCACAGGTCCAGCACGAGGCGCGCCGACCTGGCGCGCGAGCAGCAGGGCGTGAACTGGTCGTCGGCGGCCTGTTCCTCGGGCGTGAGGTACATGTCCTTGTGGTCGCACTCGCCTTCGAGCACGCGCGTCAGGCAGGTGCCGCATACGCCCTGCTCGCACGACGTCAGCACCTCCACGCCGGCAGCGGCCAGGGCCTGCACCACGGTCTGGTCCTTGGGCACGACGACGATGCGGCCCGAGCTCGCCAGCTGCACTTCGAAGCTGGCGTCGCTGTCGCTCTTGACCACTTCGGCGCCGAAGAATTCATAGTGCAGCTGCTCGGCGGCCCAGCCGGCCGCGCGCGCGCTGCCCAGCACCCAGTCCATGAAGCCCTTGGGCCCGCAGACGTAGAGGTGCACGCCGGGGCGCGGCTTGGCCAGCAGCAGGTCCAGCGGCAGCTTCTGCGCGATGTCGCCGTCGTCGTGGTGGAACTGCACGCGCGGCGCGAACCTGGCCGCCGCGATGCGCCCGCGGAAGGCGGTGCGCGCGGGCGAACGCGTGCAGTAGTGCATCTCGAAGGAAGCACCGCTGATGGCCAGCCGCTCGGCCATGCACAGGATGGGCGTGACGCCGATGCCACCGGCCAGCAGCACGCTGTGCGCGGCGCCATGGGCCAGCGGGAAGTGGTTGCGCGGCGCGCTGATGCGCAGCGTGTCGCCCACCTGCACCTGTTCGTGCATGGCGCGCGAGCCGCCGCGCGACGTCGGCTCGTTGAGCACGGCGATCAGGTAGCGGTGGCTTTCGCCCGGGTCGTTGCACAGCGAGTACTGGCGCGTCAGCCCGCCCGGCAGCTGCACGTCGACATGCGAGCCGGCTGAAAACGCCGGCAAGGCACGCCCGGCCACGTCCACCAGCTCGAAGCTGGCGATGCCTTCGGCTTCGGCCACCTTGGCCGTCACGCGGACCTGCAGCTCTGCGGCGTTCATGCCACTTCGCCCGCGCCCTGCTCGGCCGCGATGATGCGGTCGAGCACGCGGCGCGACTGCACGCCGCCGCTGTCGATGTTCAGCTTCAGCAGCTGGCGCGTGGGGTGGGCGAGCAGGTTGCGCTGCTGCGATTCCAGCATCTCCAGGTCTTCGCTGAAGATCTTGCCCTGGCCTTCGCGGATGGCCGCGGTGAGCGCCTTGTCGTGCGGGCTGAAGTTGCGCGCCATGCCCCAGAAGTACCAGATCGAGGTCTCGGTCTCGGGCGTGATGAAGTCGACCACGATGCTGCTGGCCTTGACCTTCGGGTCGGCGTCATAGCCACCATGACCGGCATGCGCCACGCCGACCTCGATCATCACGTGGCTGGGCGGCGTGAAGCGGCAGATCTGCCAGCGGTCCACCGGCACGTCGTCGGCCAGGTGCGCGCCGCGCAGCGCCATGCGCCAGAACGGCGGCGCCATGATGCCTTTCATGTGCCGGCTGGTGATGACGCTGTCGCCTTCGGTCACCGTGGTGGTGGGCGTCTCGTCGATCTCCTTCTGGCCGATGCTGGTGGCGTGCACATAGGTCTCGTGCGTCAGGTCCATCAGGTTGTCGACCATCAGCCGGTAGTCGCACTGGATGTGGAACATGCCGCCGCCGTAGGCCCAGTCGGGGCTCTCGGCCCAGGCCAGGTGGTGCAGCTTGGCGACGTCGGCCTGCGCCGGATCGCCGGGCCAGACCCAGACGAAACCGTAGCGTTCGATGACGGGATAGGCCTTGATGGCCGGGAAGCCGCGCACGCGCTGGCCGGGCATGGCGATGGTCTTGCCGTCGCAGCCCATCTCCAGGCCGTGGTAGCCGCACATCAGCTTGCCTTCGATGACCGAGCCCAGCGACAGCGGTGCGCCGCGGTGCGGGCAGAAGTCTTCCAGCGCCGTGGCGCGGCCCTCGGGGCCGCGGTAGAAGACGATGCTCTCGCCGCAGACCTTGCGGCCGAGCGGCTTGTCGTCGATGTCCTGCGGCAGGCAGGCCACGTACCAGGCGTTCTTCGGGAACATGGAAGGTCTCCTTGCGGGCCGCCACGCCAGGACGTGGACATTGCCGAATTTTGAGCGCGCTCAATGATAAGCGCGCTCATTTTCTTGTCAAGACAGCAGGGCCGCCGCTATGATGACCGCAGCCGTGTCCACCCCCGCCACCCTGCCCGCTGCCTCGTCACCTGCCCGCGCGCCGCGTGCCGGCCTGCGCGAGCGCAGCAAGCTCGACAAGCGCCGCCGCATCATGGAAGCAGCGCGCGAGGTCTTCATCGAACACGGCTACGAGGCCGCCACCACGCGCGAGATCGCGGCCCGCGCCGAGGTCTCCATCGGCACCGTGTTCGTCTACGCCACGGACAAGCGCGACCTGCTGCTGCTCATCATCAACGACGAGCTCGACGCCATCGGCGCCAAGGCCGCCACCACGCTGAACAAGCCCGGCACGCTGCGCGAGCGCCTGCTGGCCTACTTCAGGCTGCGCTACCGCTACTGGGCGGCCGAGCCGCGGCTGGCGCGCCCGGCGCTGGCCGAGACCTATGACTTCGTCGGCGTGGCGCCCACCCAGGGCGACGAGGCGCGGCGCTTCCTGGCCCGCCGCGCCGTGATGCAGGCGCAGATCAACGCGCTGCTGGGCGCGGCGCAGGGCGCCGGTGAGCTGGTGGCCGACGTGCGCACCGAGCAGATCGCCGCCCTCATCGTCGACATCTACCTCATCGAAGTGCGGCGCTGGCTGGCCGATGAGTCGCCGCGGCTGGCCGCCGGCATCGCGCGGCTGGACGGCATCCTCGGCCTGCTGCTGCGCGGCGTGGTGCCGCCCGCGGCCGCCTGAACCACGACCTTTCATCCTCAATAAGCCTGCCCATGAGCGCTCCCACCTTCGTCCTCGTGCACGGCGCCTGGGGTGGCGCCTGGATCTGGCGCCGCGTGCTGGCGCCGCTGCGTGCCGCCGGCCACGAGGTGCACGCTGCGACGCTGACGGGCGACGGTGACCGCGCCCATCTGCGCCGGCGCGACATCACGCTGCAGACGCACATCGCCGACGTGGTGGCGCTGGTCGAAGCCGAAGAGCTGAGCGACATCGTGCTGGTGGGCCACAGCTACGGCGGCCAGGTCATCACCGGTGCCGCCGACCGACTGCTGGCGAAGAACCCGCGCGCGCTGCGGCGGCTGGTCTACGTCGACGCCATGGTGCCCGTGCCGGGCGAAGGCTGGGGCGAGAAACACGATGCGGCCACCGTGGCCAAACGCACCGCATTGGCCGAGGCGAATGACTTCGCGCTGCCCCCGCCCGACCCCACCGAATTCGCGCTGAGCGCAGCCGACGCCGACTGGCTGCGCCGCCGCCACGTGCCGCATCCCTTCGGCCCGTACCGCGAGCCGCTGCCTTTCGACGGCGCGCGCGTGGCCGCCGTGCCGCGCGCCTTCATCGACTGCAACCGGCCGGCCTACCCGACCATCGCCGCCATGCGCGAGCGCGTGCGCCAGACGCCGGGTTTCGAGGTCTTCGAGATCGCCACCGGGCACTTCCCGATGGTCAGCGAGCCGGCGGCGCTGGTGCGGCTGCTGCTGCGGCTGGCGGAGACCAAGCAGCCGCCGACGGCATAGGAGCGACAGGCGTCGAATGGCCTGTCGGCGTTGGTACAGCGGCGCGACGCTACTGGGCGAACCGTGGGACTCAGCCAGCGTTGAGGTTCATTTGCTTCAATGGCCACAGCCGGCCATTTCCTGTCACTGGCGACTGGCAGCTTCCTGGATTCGCGCCTGAGGCGCTAACGGGCACGAAAAGCCGCTGGCCGCACGGGCGCGACGTGTTCGTGCGAGTGCTTCAGTTCACCCGGTTCGCGTGCGACAGCCTCGTGGCCGAGAAGGCCACCATCGAACGCCTCGGGCTGGTGGCCAAGGCTTGAAGCCGGGCGCGAGACGGTCCGTGCAGGTCTCGGCGTGCCCGTCGAACGCCTGCCGTCGAGCGCCGGCTCAGCCCGGCTTGCGCCCTTCCAGCGTGAGCTGGATCTGGTGCACCAGGTCGTTCATCGTGTGCTGGATGTGGATGTTGCGCCGGTCCAGTAGTTCCAGCCCGTCGTACTGCAGCAGGGCATGCACGGCAGGGTCGTCGGGCACCGCCGCCTGGCGCTTGAAGCTTTCCTGGAAGACCGGGATCATCGGCCGCCGCGCCTCGTAGGCCGCGCCGATCTCGCGCCGCACCCAGGTCGACTGCAAGGTGTTGCTGGCCAGCAGGCAGACGAAGACCGAACACTCGCGCACGGCGCGCTCGATCTTCTCGGGGAACTGGACCGCGCCGTCGAAGCGGCGCGAATCGACGAAGGCCCTGATCTGGTGCCGGTCGCGCAGTTCCTTCTGGATCATCAGCGCCCAGGCCGAACTCTTCTCGCGCTGGTAGCTGATGAAGACCTCGGTGGCATTCGCCGCGACGGCGACCTGGTTCATGGCCTCGCGCAGCCGGCGCGCGAATTCGCCCACGCTGTCGTAGCGGGCCGCCGGCTCGACGCTCAGGGCGCGCCCCAGCACGCCGGACACCGCCGGCGGCAGGCGCGGCTTGCCGCTGCGCTCGGCCTCCAGGTGAGCCGGCTCGGGGCCGCGGCGGAAGTTGCGCTCGCGGATGCGCGGGTCCTCCTGGCCTTCGAAGGGCCGGGTGCCGGTCAGCAGCACGTAGCCCAGCGCGGCCAGCGAGTACTGGTCGGTGCGCGCCGTCGACTCGGCGCCGGCCCATTGCTCGGGCGCCATGTAGGCCGGCGCGCCCAGCAGCACGCCGGCACCCTGCTCGGCGATGGCGAAATCGGTCACGTAGACATGGCCTGCATCGCTGTAGCAGATGGCGGTCGGCTTGACGTTGCCGTGCACCACGCCCTGGGCGTGGGCGTGGTCCAGGGCATCGGCGACGTGGGCGATCCACTGCAGCGCTTCGTCGGCCGTCGGCAGCCGGCCGGCGACGAGGCGGTCGTCGAGGTTACCCCCGGCCAGCAGCGAGTAGCAGAGGTAGCTCACCTCGATGCGGCTGCCGCCGGCCACCAAGGTGCCATGGCCGTAGTCGCGCAGCTCGCAGATGTGCGGATGGCGCAGCTGCTTGGCGATCTTCGCCTCGGCCTCGAACATCGCCCGGTAGTCTTGCACCGACGAGGCCTGCTGGGCCAGGATCTTCAGCGCCACGGGGATGTCCGAGTCCTTGATGGTCGCGCGGTAAATCGCGCCCTTCGGGCTGGTGCGCAGGCGCTCGTGCAGCCGGTAGCGGCCGGCCAGTTCGCCGCCGGACAGGTCGGCCTGCAGTTCACTGCTCTGGGCGAAGGTTAGCAAGGTCGATCCGATGCGGATCGTCGAGCCGAAAAGCAGCGGCGCCGCGACGCCGGGCGCCAGCCGGCGGCCGTTGACATAGGTGGCGTTCAGGCTTTCCAGGTCGATCACCCGGTAGCCTTCGGCGGTGAGGTCAATGGCGGCGTGGCGGCGCGAACACTCGGGGTCGGCGATCTGCAGGCCCTCGCATTCACGCCCGATCTCCAGGCGCTGGTCCCGATGCACCACCGAACGGCCCACCGCGCGCAGGTCGGTGCTGGCGGTGACGACCAGGCGCGCCTCGAAGCCAGCACGGCTGCCGCTGCTGCGGGCCGGGGCGATGAACTGGGTGTGGTCCGAAGAAGGCGGCCGGGACCCGGCGAATGCATCGGGCAGGCGGCGACCGGGCGAGGGCTTGAGCAGCGTCCTGCTGTCGTCGGTGACCGCGAGGACATCGGCGAAGGGGTCGGCAGGCGTCGCGGGCTGGGCCTGGCCGACGGCCTGCGCCGGCGGCAGCACTGCGGGGGCGGCGAAGGGGTCGAAGTCGTCGGGCAGGAGCTTGCCGGCCGACACCGCCTGCTGCACCGAGGCCGGTTCCGGCAGTCCCAGCGCCCGGCGCAGTTCGGCCACGGTCTGAGTGCGGCGTTCGGGACGCACGGCCAGGGCGCGGTCGATGGCGGCCAGGAACCCGGCGCTGAAGCGGCCGGCCGCCGCCTCGGCCAGCGGCACGTAGGTGTCGTTGAGCAGCCGCCCTACCGAGGGAGGCGGTGTCTTGCCGGTGATCGCGTAGTGCACCACCGCTGCCAGGGCGTACACGTCGGTCCAGGGCCCCTGCTTTATGCCCGGAATCTCGGCGTACTGCTCCACCGGTGCGTAACCCGGCTTCAGGATCACCGTCAGCGCCTGGGTTATGTCGCCGATGACCCGGCGCGCGGCGCCGAAGTCCATCAGCAGCGGCTTCTCGGTGCTGGCCAGCATCATCACGTTGTCGGGCGCGATGTCGCGGTGGTAGCACTGCTCGGCATGCAGCACGAGCAGCGCCTCGGTCAAGGGCCCCAGCAGGCCGAGCAGCCAGGGTTCGTCGACCGTGGTCCGCGGGTCGCGCAAGGCATCGCGCAGCGTACGCCCCTGGTAGTAGGGCATCACCAAGTAGGCGGTGCCGTTGGCCTCCCAGAAGCGGTACACCTTGGCCAAAGCCGGGTGGTCGAAGCTGGCCAGCAGGCGCGCCTCGTTGATGAAGGTGACGAGGCCGGCCGCGAAGGTCTCGCGGTAGCGCTCGGACTTGACCTGCACCGACAGGTCCGCCGTGCGCGCGGCCAGGGCCGAAGGCATGTACTCCTTCAGGGCGACCCGGCGCGCCAGCGAATGGTCCTCCGCCAGGTAGACGATGCCGAAGCCGCCTTCGCCGATCAGCGAGAGCAGCTCGAACTCGCCCAGCCGGGTGCCGTTGGGCAGGACGCTGGCCGAATCCTGCAGCAGCGCTTCGGCCTGGTTCGGTGGCCACTGCTGCGTGCGTTCGTCGGCGGAACGCGGGGTCGACGGATCTGGTTCGTCCATGCGGGGCCCACCTTGTCGAGGGCAAGGCGCGCAACGCGCCGGCCAGCAGGATATACGCATCGGCCGCCGCGCGGCGCCCGCCAAAGGCGGGAAGCCGGCGGTCCCTGTGCCTCAGCGCGAAGCCGCCGTGGCCGGCGCCGCGATCACCGAGGTCATGCTGCCTACCGCCCCGAGCAGACCGCGCTGTACCGCCTGGTGCAGCAGCATGCGGCCAGCTTCATCGCGCACACCGAGGCCAGCACCGGATCTGAGCTGCCGCGCTTCATCAAGGACGAGTTTGACGCCTTCCTCGAGTGCGGCATCCTGGCGCACGGCCTCCTGAGGCTGCGCTGCGGCGACTGCGGCCACGACAAGTTGCTGGCGTTCAGCTGCAAGCGCCGTGGGTTCTGCCCCTCGTGCGGTGCGCGCCGGATGTCGCGGACGTTGGCGCACCTGGTGGATCACGTCATCCCGCACGTACCGGTGCGGCAGTGGGTGCTGTCGCTCCGGTCTGACCGGCGGCTTCAGGGCGACGAATTCGAGGGCGCGGATGTCGGCTCCGGGTCGAAAGCGGGCGCACCCCAAAGATGCCCTGCGACAGCGATCAGCCTCCTGGCAAGCTCGCGCAGAGTCGATTCCAGCTTGGCGCGCCGTCTGAAGCCGGCCACCTTCCTGTTGCGATCGATGCCGCGCTCGTTGGACCTGTCTACTCCGCCGTGATGCCGTTGCGCTTGATCACCGCGCCCCAGCGCGGGTAGTCCTTCACCACCACGGCCTGCAGGGCTTCGGGTGTGGACGAGTCGGCGTCCATGCCGGCTTTGCCGAGCAGGTCCTTCACTTCGGCCAGTTGCAGGATGGCAGCAATCTCGGTGTTCAGCTTCGCGACCGTGGCCGTGGGCGTCTTCGCCGGCACGAAGAAGGCGTACCAGAGGTCGACATCGACACCCTTCACATCCAGTTCGGCGAAGGTGGCCACGGTGGGCGCCACCGGGTGCCGCTTGGCGCTGCCCACGGCCAGGGCCACCAGCTTGCCGCCGCTCACCAGACCCTGCGCCACATGCACGGGCAGGAAGCCGACCATCAGCTCGCCCGACAGCAGGTCCTGCGTGTAGCCCGCCGAGCCGCGATAAGGCACGTGCAACATGAACAGGCCCGTCTGCGTCTTGAACAGCTCCATCGCCATGTGGTGCGGCGTGCCCACGCCGGGCGAGCCGTAGACCACGTGGCCCGGCCGTGCCTTGGCCTGGGCGATGAGATCGGCCATCGACTTGATGCCGGTCTTCGGGTTGGCCACCAGCATCAGCGTGCCCCAGGCGGCCATCGACACCGGGCTGAAATCCTTCACCGGGTCGAAGGGCACGTTCTTGTAGAGCTGCGCCGCCATCAGCATGGTGTTGGCGCCCATCAGCACGGTGTTGCCGTCGGGTGCCGACTTGGCCACCTGGTCGGCGCCGATGTTGCCGCTGGCACCGGGCGTGTTCTGCACGATGACGGGGCGGCCGAGCTTCTCTTGCAGCCGCGGCGCCACGGCGCGCGCGATGGTGTCCATGCCGGTGCCCGGCGTGAAGGGCACGACGATCTTCAGCGTAGCGCCGGCTTGCGCCTGCGCGGCGAAGGACAGCACGCTCAGCGCTGCCCAGCACATCAGTTTCTTGAACAAGGTCTGGTCTCCTGGATGGGCTCTTGGGGTTGGTTCAGGTGATCTTGAAGACCGTCTCGGCGTTGCTCTGGAAGAACTGCTGCTTGGCTTCGGCCGTGATGTCCATGGTGTCCATGAAGCCGACTTCGTCCACCGCATGCTGGTAGGGATAGTCCATGGCGTAGAGCACGCGCTCGGTGCCCATGAAGTCCTGCGCGAACTTCACCGCCGGCGCCCAGGCCACGCCGCTGTTGGTGACGTAGAAGTTCTGGCGCAGGTAGTCGCTGGGCTGCTGCTGGATCGGCTTCATGCTGTCGTAGCGCTGGCTCTTCACCGTGGCGCGGTGCATGTAGTCCAGCCGGTAGGCCCAGTAGGGCAGCGCCTCGCCCATGTGGCCGATGATCATGCGCAGTTTCGGAAAGCGGTCGAAGACGCCGGCGGTGATGATGCGCATGGCATGCAGCCCGGTCTCCACGCCGAAGCCGTAGATCGCGCCGTCCAGGCCGCATTCCTGGAAGGGCTGCAGCATGTTCGCGGGCAGCGAGTTCGGGTGCAGGTAGATGGGCGCATCAAACGCTTCGGCCGCTGCGAAGATGTCCCAGAACTTGGGGTCCGACAGGTACTCGCCCTGCGTGTGCGAGTTGATGACCACGGCGTGGATGCCGAGTTGCGTGACACCGCGTTCGATCTCCTTCGCGGCGGCGGCCGGGTCCTGCGGCGCCACCGCCAGCATGCCGGCGTAGCGCGTCGGGTGGCGCTTGATGGCATCGGCCAGGAAGTCGTTGGCCGTGCGCGCAAAGCTCACCGCGGTGGCGGTGTCCATGACCTGCACGCCGGGCGAGGTCAGCGCCAGCACCTGCATGGCTATGCCGCACTCGTCCATGTGCCGGATGCGCAGCGCATCCACATCCGTCAGGCAGCGCATGATGTGTTGCGCGCGTTCGCTGGGGCTCGTCATGTAGAAGCCCATCAGACCGCGGAAGCCGGGGTCGAGGTCGTGGCGCTCGAACATGCGGCGGTAGATGTCCAGCATCTCGGGCGGCGCGAAGGCCTCTTCGGTGGCGATGCGCTTGTAGGGCACGGCGCCCGGGCGGAAGGTCGACGCGGGGTCTGGCAGTTGGATCTTCTTCATCGGGTTGGTCTCCAGGGTCGCTTCATCCGGCGGCTGACAGCAGGCCGGTCAGGACTTCGGCGGCGCGCGCCACCTGCGCGGTGGTCACGTCCAGGTGCGTCACGGCGCGCACCGTGCGCGGCGCAAAGGCATTCAACAGCACGCCTTGTTCGCGTGCCCGCGCCACCAGCGTGGCGCCGTCGGGCGCGCCAGCGGCGAGGTGGAAGACGACGATGTTGGTCTGCACCGTCGCCAGGTCCAGGCGCACCGCCGGCAGCGCGGCCAGTGCCTCGCCCAGCTTGCGCGCATGGCGGTGGTCGTCGGCCAGGCGGACGCGGTGGTGGTCCAGGCCGTGCAACGCGGCGGCGGCGTAGAAGCCGGTCTGGCGCATGGCACCACCCAGCATGCGGCGGTGGCGCGTGGCCGCGGTGATGAGTTCGCGACGCCCCGCCAGCAGCGAACCGCCCGGCGCGCCCAGGCCCTTGCTGAAGGCCACGGCCACCAGATCGAAAGGCGCGGCCAGTTCGGCTTCGCTGCGGCCACTCGCGACGGCCGCGTTCCACAGCCGCGCACCGTCCAGGAAGCTGGCCATGCCGAGCGCGCGTGCCGCGGCGCAGATGCGCTCGGCCTCGGCCTGCGGGAAGACGAGGCCGCCGCCGCGGTTGTGGGTGTTCTCGATCTGCACCAGCGTCGTGGGCGGAAACACCGGCAGGCCGCGCGGCTTGATGGCGGCTTCGAAGTCGGCCAGCGTGAAGAGGCCGCCCTGCCCCACCTCCACCAGCTGCACGCCGGCATTGGCCGCAGCGCCGCCGGTCTCGTGCCAGCCGGCGTGCGCTTCGCGGCTGGTGATGACCTCGTCGCCCGGCCGCGTGAGGGTGCGCAGCGCCACCTGGTTGGCCATGGTGCCGCTGGGCAGCCAGAGCGCGGCTTCTTTGCCCAGCAGCGCGGCGCAACGTTCCTGCAGCTGGTTGGTGAGCGTGTCTTCGCCGTACTGGTCGTCACCCACGGGTGCTTCGGCCATGGCCGCGCGCATGGCCTGTGTGGGGCGGGTGACGGTGTCGGAACGCAAGTCGATGTTGGTCATCGCGAGTCTTTCAGGAAGAGAGGGCGCGGGTCCAGGGCAGTTCGCCCTTGAGGAAGAGTGCCGCCTCGGCGGGCAGATCGTCGTTGAAGAAGCGCTGCACCGGCAAGTCCACCACCAGCCGCCCCGCTTCGAGATAGGCCACGCGCGTGGCCAGGCGCTTGGCCTGGCCGAGGTTGTGCGTGCTCATCACCACCGTCACGCCCTCGGCCGCGATCTGCTCGACGAGCAATTCGACCTCGCGCTTGGCGCTGGGGTCCAGGCTGGCGGTGGGCTCGTCGAGCAGCAGGATGTCGGGCCGCAGCGCCCACGCGCGCGCCAGCGCCAGGCGCTGCTGCTGGCCGCCTGACAGGTCGCGGGCCGGGCGCAGCAGCGTGTGCTGCAGCCCCACGCGCTGCAGCGCCTGCAGTGCCCGCCGCTCGCGCTCTTCACGCGGCACGCCGTTCAGCCACAGTCCCACGTGCAGGTTGAAGCGCACCGACAGGCTCAGCATGAAGGGCTTCTGGAACAGCATCGCCGCGCGCGGCGCGCGGCCGTCGACCGCGTGCACGGTGCGCCGGCCTTCGCCGGGCAGCAGGCCGTGCAGCAGGCGCAGCAGCGTGGTCTTGCCGCTGCCGTTGGCGCCCACCAGCACCAGGCGTTCGCCGCGGTGCAGCGTGAGGTTCACCGGCTGCAGCGCCCGCACCGCGCCGAAAGTCACGGCGGCGTGTTCCAGCGTGATCAGTGGCGTCATGCCAGGCCCTCGGCAGCGACGGCCCTGCGCCCCTGCGCGGCGGCAATCAGCAGGTTCACCGCACCCACCACGCCCAGCAGCACCACGCCCAGGGCCAGCGCCAGCGGCAGGTCGCCCTTGCTCGTCTCCAGCGCGATGGCGGTGGTCATCACGCGCGTCACGCCGTCGATGTTGCCGCCGACGATCATCACCGCGCCCACTTCGGCAATGGCGCGGCCGAAGGCGGTGAGCAAGACCGTCAGCAGGCTGCGCCGTTCGTGCAGCAGCATCAGCGCGGCGGCTTGCAGCGGCGTGGCGCCCAGCGAACGCAGCTGGTCGCCGCCTTCGGCCAAGGCAGCCAGTACGAGCCTGCGCGTCAACGCAGCGATCAACGGCACCACCAGGATCGACTGCGCGATGACCATGGCCGTGGGCGTGAAGAGAATTCCCAGCGCACCCAGCGGCCCGGCGCGCGACAGCATCAGGTAGACCAGCAAGCCCACCACCACCGAAGGCAAGGCCAGCAAGGTGTTCAGCGCCCACACCACCGCGCCGTGGCCACGAAAGCGCGCCGCTGCCAGCCAGGTGCCCAAGGCCAGGCCGAACACCGCGCCCAGCAGGCAGGCGCTGCCGCTGACGCGCAGCGACAGGCCCACCACGCGCAGCAGTTCGGCGTCGGCGCGCGCCACCATCGCCAGGGCCAGCCACAGGCTTTCGATCATGGGGGAAACAGGGTGCGCAGGCGTGGCATGGGCGCGGATGATAGGCACCCGCTGCGCTGCGGCGCGCAGAGGACAATCCGCACCTCGACAACCCGCCATTCACGCTGCGCTCCCATGTCAGAACTCGGCCCCTCACCGCTGGCTGCCGGCGACCGCAACATCAGCGTCACCGATGCGCGTGCCGCCATTGCAGCAGCGCTGCGGCCTATCCTCGGCAGCGAGATCCTGCCGCTGGCGCAGGCGCTGGGCCGCGTGCTGGCGGACGACGTGATCTCGCCCATCGACGTACCGGCTCATGACAACTCGGCCATGGACGGTTATGCCTTCGCCGGCCACGCCATGCAGGGTGCACAGGCGACGGTGTTGCGCAACGTGGGCATCGTCTACGCCGGCACGCCGCACAGTGGGGCCATCGCTACCGGGGAATGCCTGCGCATCATGACCGGCGCGGTGATGCCACCGGGCCTGGACACCGTGGTGCCGCAGGAGCTGTGCCGCGCCGAAGGCGACATCGTCACCATCGAGCCCGCCACGGTGAAGCCGGGCGAGAACCGCCGCCGCCGCGGCGAAGACCTGGCCGTGGGCAAGCCCGCCGTGCGCGCCGGGCGCGTGCTGCGGCCGGCCGACCTGGGCCTGGTGGCTTCGCTGGGCATGGGTGAAGTGACGGTACGGCGCCGCCTGCGCGTGGCACTGTTCTCCACCGGCGACGAGCTGCGCACGCTCGGCCAGCCGCTGGACCCCGGCTGCGTCTACGACAGCAACCGCCAGAGCCTGGCCGCCGCGGTGACGCGCCTGGGCATGGAGGTGGTGGACCTGGGCCTGGTGCGCGACGACCCCGCCGCGCTGCAGGCCACGCTGGAGGCCGCGGTGGCGCAGGCCGACGTGGTGCTGACCAGCGGCGGCGTCAGCGTGGGTGATGCCGACCACACGCGCGCCGTGCTGGCGCGCATGGGCGAGGTGGCCTTCTGGAAGGTGGCCATGCGCCCGGGCCGGCCCTTCGCTTTCGGACCGCTGCAGCGGCCAGACCGCGCCGCGCCGAGCTGGCTGTTTGCCCTGCCGGGCAACCCGGTGGCCGCACTCGTCACCTTCTATGTCTTCGCACGTGAAGCGCTGCTGCAACTGGCCGGCGCCACGCCCGAGCCATTGCCCGTGCTGCAGGCGCGCTGCAGCACCACCATCCGCAAGCGGCCGGGGCGCACCGAGTTCCAGCGCGCCATCGTCGAGCCCGGCGCCACGGGCTGGCAGGTGCGGCTGACGGGCTCGCAAGGGGCGGGTGTGCTGCGCAGCATGAGTGAAGCCAATGCGCTGCTGGTGCTGCGCCACGATCAGGGCTCGGTGGCCGAAGGCGAGGCCGTGGACGTGTGGCTGTTCGACGGCCTGGTCTAGCGCGGCGGACTTCAGGCCAGGCTTCAGGCGACCACGCGCACGGCGGGCCGCTGCGGTTCGGGCTCTGAATCGAAACGCTCGCTGCCCGTGTAGCACAGGAAGTGGCGGTTGGCGGCGCGGCCGAAGAGCGTCATGCCCAGCCGGCTGGCCAGCTCGTGCCCCATGGCCGTGACGCCGTTGCGCGAGACGACGATGGGCACGCCCAGCCCGGCGGCCTTCATGACCATCTCGCTCGTCAGCCGGCCCGTGGTGTAGAAGGCCTTGTCCTGGCCGTCAACGCCGTACATCGCCATCCAGCCGGCGATGGTGTCGATGGCGTTGTGGCGGCCCACGTCCTCGACGAACATCAGCATCTCGCACATTTGCGGATGAAGGCGGAACAAGGCGCAGCCGTGCACAGAGCCGGCCTTGCGGTGGATGCTGTCCTGCTGGCGCATGGTCTCCAGCATGCGGTGCAGGGTGCTCTGGCGGATGCGTGCTTTTTGCACGCTAGGCAGCTGCACGGTGTGCAACTGCGTCATCGCGTCGCCGAACACCGTGCCCTGGCCGCAGCCGGTGGTGACCACGCGGTGCGCGGTCTTGGCCGCGATGTCCTGCACGCCGCCATGCGTGCGCACGGCGGCGGCGCCGACGTCCCAATCGACCGTCACCGACTCGACTTCCTGCACCGCGCTGATGAGCTGCTGGTTGCGCAGGTAGCCCAGCACCAGCAGCTCGGGGCAGGCGCCCAGGGTCATGAGCGTGACGAGCTCGCGCTTGTCGACGAAGACGGTCAGCGGGCGTTCGGCGGGAATGTGGATCTGCCGCCGGTCGCCATACTCGTCGAGGATGGTGATCTCGCGCAGCAACTCGCAGCGCGCCTGCGTCAAGCGCGGCGCACCGGGCACCCGCGCAGCGGGTTCGGCTGCTGCGGGGGCGTGGGCGTCGGGCCAGCTCATGGCACCCTGGCGGTCACTTCTTGGCGGGCGCGATGCCAGCGGCCGGGGTCGTGGTGCTGGGTGGCGAAGCAGCCGTCTTGGCGGGTGAATGCGCGCCAGCGGCTTCCAGCGGCGGCGCCGACGCGGCTGCCGGTGGTGTGTAGGCGAAGGGGCCGGGGTCGGCGCACGGCACCGTCTGCACGGGCGGCTTGACCTCCGTGCCGGCCTTCTTCGCCTTGGCCATGTAGTCGGCGGCCACGGCGTCCATGCTCTTGCAGAGCTTGTAGCCGTCGACCTTGCCGGCCCAGGCCGTCTTGGCGGCGGCCTCGGCGGCTTTGGCCTTGGCCTCGTCGCTGGGCGCCGGCAGCTTGGCCAGCACGGGCGCTGCCAGCGCGGTGGCCAGGGCAGCGGCAAACAGTGTTTTCATCATGCGCGTCGGCTCCTCGTCATGCCTGAGGGGTGGCGCTGCCCAGGCCGGGTTGCGGCGGGCGCGAGCGCTGCACTGGGATCTTGCCGGCCTTCACGTCGTCGTACCACCACTCATGATGATCCTTGGCCCAGGCCTCGTCGACATAGCCAGTGCGCATCGCACTGTATGCACCCTTCATGCCCACGGTGCCGAGATAGATGTGGCCGATGAACATGGCCATCATGAACACGGTGGCCACGGCGTGCACCATGTGCGCCACCTGCATCTGGCCACGCGTCTCGCCCAGACCGGGTACCAGCTTGTCGAGCACTAGCCCCGACAACACGACCACGATGCCTAAAGCGAACACGCCGCCCCAGAAGATGAGCTTCTCGCCGGCATTGAAGCGGTGCGAAGGCACCTCGGCGCCGCCGAACAGACCGCCGCCGCGACGCAGCCAGGCCATGTCGCCCAGCTTGGGCACGTTGTCACGCACGAAGGTGAAGAAGACCACCACCAACGACACCGCGAAAATCGGGCCGACGAAGTTGTGCACGTTCTTCAGCGCGTAGGTCAGCCAGCCGAACAGCGTCGCCCCCAACACCGGCAGCAGGAAGAACTTGCCGAAGGCCATGATCACGCCCGACACGGCCAGCAGCACGAAGGCGATGGCATTGGCCCAGTGCGCAGAGCGCTCGAAAGGCGTGAAACGCTCGATGACACGGCCGGTGTCAGGCGTGTGCCCGGCCAGGGCGCCGCGGCGCCAGTAGAAGATGGCCACCGCGCCGGCTGCGATGAGCAGCAGCGCGCCGCCATACGGAATGATCCATTGGTTGCGCACCTGGCGCCAGGCTTCGCCGGCGGTGGTGAACCTGGAGCCGGGGTACTGCACGAAGGGCTGCACCAGCACGCCCAACTCGGCTCCGGGCAGGCTGGTGATGCCCTGCTGGTTGCCGGACTCGCGCACACCGCGCCAGAAGGGCGCGTTGTTGCCGGGCTGGGTCTTGCCACGCTGGGCGTTGTTCTCGTCGGGCTTGGGTTCGGCGGGGGCAACGAAGCCGGCTGGCGGGCCTTTCGGTGCGACTGCTTCTGTCTGAGCCTGCGCATGCGCAAGGCTCGCGCCACAAAGCAGCGCCGCGGCGAGCAGCAGGGTGTGCGTCAAGCGGGTCATGGGTGTCCTTCCGGAGCGCCGCGTTCCAGGTGGCAGGGGATCAAGACGCACTGGCGCGCGCGTACTCGTTCTGGCCCTGGGCGCGGGCCTTCATCTGCGCTTCCCAGCTGGCTTCGTCGCCGATCTTCCAGCCAGGCGCCATGTAGCCGTCATCGGGGCCCTGGTAGGCCCGGCTGTCGGCTTTGCGCTGGGTGTTGGTCTGCGGCTTCTCGCTGCAGGCTGAAAGGCCCAGGCCGGCAACGACTGCGCAAGCCAGCAGAGCGATCCTCATGACTTCTTGCCTGCGGGTTGCGGCTGCGCGCCACCGCCGCTGGCGGGCTTGCCATAGGCCGTGCCCCAGCCCCAGACTTCGCTGCCCTTGCCGCGCATCAGCACGCGATTGCGGAAGATGTCGGCCACCACATCGCCGTCGCCACCCAGCAGGGCCTTGGTGCTGCACATCTCGGCGCAGGCCGGCAACTTGCCCTCGGCCAGGCGGTTGCGGCCGTACTTCTCGTTCTCGACAACGCTGCCGTTGTCCTCGGGGCCGCCGGCGCAGAAGGTGCACTTGTCCATCTTGCCGCGCAGACCGAAGGTGCCATTGCTCGGAAACTGCGGCGCGCCGAAGGGGCAGGCGTAGCTGCAGTAGCCGCAGCCGATGCAGGTGTCCTTGTCGTGCAGCACCACGCCCTCAGCGGTGCGGTAGAAGCAGTCGACCGGACACACCGCCATGCATGGTGCATCGCTGCAATGCATGCACGCCACCGAGATGCTCTTCTCGCCGGGAACACCGTCGTTGAGCGTGACCACGCGGCGCCGGTTCACGCCCCAGGGTACGTTGTGCTCGGCCTTGCACGCGGTGACGCAGCCGTTGCACTCGATGCAGCGCTCGGCGTCGCAGATGAACTTCATTCGTGCCATTGCACTTGCTCCTTAGGCCGCACGCTCGACTTGGCAAACGGTGGTCTTGGTCTCTTGCATCATCGTCACGTTGTCGTAGCCGTAGGTGGTGGCCGTGTTCACCGCCTCGCCGCGCACGATCGGCGCCGCCCCCGTCGGGTAGTGCGCCAACATGTCCACGCCCTGCCAATGGCCGGCAAAGTGATAGGGCATGAAGGCGGTGTCGCTGCCCACCCGCTCGGTCACCAAGGCCTTGACCTTGATGCGCGCGCCAGTGGGCGTGCTGACCCAGACGTCTTCACCGTTGCGGATGCCCCGGTCGTTGGCCGCTTTCGGGTTGATCTCGATGAACATGTTCTGCTGCAGTTCGGCGAGAAACCGGTTGGAGCGCGTTTCGTCGCCGCCGCCTTCGTACTCGGTCAGGCGCCCACTCGTCAGGATGATCGGGAACTTCTGGCCGATGTCCTTGTTTTTCTCCTGCACCGACTTGAACAGCGTGGGCAGCCGCCAGAACGTCTTGCGGTCGTCGTGCGTCGGGTACTTCGCCACCAACTCGGGACGCGTGGAATACAAGGGCTCGCGATGCTGCGGGATCGGGTCGGGGAAGTTCCACACCACAGCGCGCGCCTTGGCGTTGCCGAAGGGATGGCAGCCGTGGTTCTTCATGGCCACACGGATGATGGCCCCGGTGGGGTCGGTCTTCCAGTTTTTGCCCTCGGCCTTCTTCTGCTCGTCCTCGGACAGTTCGGCCCACCAGCCGAGCTTCTTCAGCAGCAGGTGGTCGAACTCCGGGTAGCCGGTGGTCAGGTCGCTGCCCTTGGAATGTGAGCCGTCCGCCGCCAGCAGCGACTGGCCGTCACGCTCGACGCCGAAGTTGGCGCGGAAATTCCCGCCACCTTCCATCACGTGCTTCGAGGTGTCGTACAGGATGTGCGTGCCGGGATGCTTCATCTCGGGCGTGCCCCAGCAGGGCCACGGCAGACCGAAGTACTCGCCGTCCAGCTGGTAGCCGGTCTCCTTGTCGATACCGCCCTTGTCGCGCAGCGTGTTGACGTCGAAGACGTGCATGTTGCGCATGTGCGCCTTCAGCCGCTCGGGGCTTTGCCCCGTGTAGCCGATGGTCCAGACCGAGCGGTTGATCTCGCGCAGGATGTCTTCGGGCACGGGCTCGTCCAGGCCCTTGACCTTCTGCATCTTGTAGTTCTTGACCAGCTGCTCTCCGAAGCCGAGCTTCTGCGCCAGCTGATACATGATCATGTGGTCGCTGCGCGATTCGAACAGCGGGTCGATGACCTTCTCGCGCCATTGCAGGGAACGGTTCGACGCGGTGACGGAGCCACTCGTCTCGAACTGGGTGCACGCCGGCAGCAGGTAGACGGCGCGCTTGGGGTTCAGGTCTTCGGCCTTGCCCGGCATGGCGGCCATGGCTGCGGTCGCCGACGGGTACGGGTCCACCACCACCAGCAGGTCCAGCTTGTCCATCGCCTTCTTCAGGTCGAGGCCCCGTGTCTGCGAGTTGGGTGCATGACCCCAATAGAACATGCCGCGCAGGTTGCTGTCCTGGTCGATGAGCTCGCTCTTCTCGAGCACGGCATCGAACCATCGCGAGATGGTCAGACCCGCCTTGTTCATCATGCCCGGCGCGTACTGCTTCTTCATCCATTCGAAGTCCACGCCCCAGGCGGCGGCGAAGTGCTTGAAGGAACCTTCGGCAATGCCGTAGTAGCCCGGCAGCGAGTCGGGATTGGGGCCGACGTCGGTGATGCCCTGCACGTTGTCGTGACCACGGAAGATGTTGGCGCCACCGCCGCTCTTGCCCACGTTGCCCAGCGCCAGCTGCAGCAGGCACGAAGCCCGCACCATGGCGTTGCCGATGGTGTGCTGGGTGTGGCCCACGCACCAGACCAGCGTGCTGGGCCGGTTCTCGGCCATGGTCTTGGCCACCTGATAACACTCGGCCTCAGAGACGCCGGAGGCCTCGAGGACCTTGTCGGGCGTCCACTTGGCCAAGACCTCTTCGCGCACCTTGTCCATGGCCCAGACGCGGTCGTCGATGTACTGCTTGTCTTCCCAGCCGTTCTTGAAGACGTGGTACAGCACGCCGTACAGGAACGGGATGTCCGCCCCCGAGCGCATGCGCACGTACTGGTCGGCCTTGGCTGCCGTGCGGGTGAACCGGGGGTCCACCACGATCATCTTGCAGCCCTTCTCCTTGGCATGCAGCATGTGCAGCATCGACACCGGATGTGCTTCGGCCGCATTGCTGCCGATGTACATCGCAGCCTTGCTGTTCTGCATGTCGTTGTACGAGTTGGTCATCGCACCGTAGCCCCACGTATTCGCCACACCGGCGACAGTCGTGGAGTGGCATATTCGTGCCTGGTGATCGCAGTTGTTACTGCCCCAGAAGGACATCCACTTTCTGAGCAGGTACCCCTGCTCGTTGTTGCTCTTGCACGAGCCGACGATGAAGATGCTGTCCGGGCCGCTTTCCTTGCGCAGCTCCAGCATCCGGGCGCTGATCTCGTTCAGGGCCACGTCCCACGTGATGCGTTCGTACTTGCCGCCCACGAGCTTCATCGGGTACTTCAGCCGGAACTCACCGTGCGCGTTGTCGCGCACCGCCGCACCCTTGGCGCAATGCGCGCCCATGTTGATGGGCGAGTCGAACACCGGCTCCTGTCGCACCCAGATGCCGTTTTCAACCACGGCGTCGATGGCACAGCCCACCGAGCAGTGGGTGCACACGGTGCGTTTGACTTCGATCTTGGCGCCGCCCGCGGGCACCACCCGCGCCGGGTCGGCCGCATCGGCCTTGCGCACCAGCGTGAGTTGCGATGCGGTGATACCCACCCCCAGACCCAGCCCCGAGCGGCGCAGGAACTTGCGCCGGTCCATCGTGGGCAGGGCGCGGGACAAGCCCCGTGCCAGACCGTCGACCAGCGTCCGGGTCGGCGGCGCCGACCCCTGTGCTGGCGACTTGCGTGTCAAGAGCATGCTGCCTCCTGTTGAAAGAGCGATTGATCGTGGGGTCGGGCGGGCCGCCGGCTGCGGCCTCAGACCCGCGCCGTGGCGTAGTACTGCTTCACGTGGTCGGTGAGCTGATACCCGCCCGTGGGGGCCGCTTCGGGCCCGGCGGACACGGGCGCAGCCGGCTGGGCCTTCGGAATGGCCGTGGCGGCTGCAATGGCACCGACCGCTCCGGCGACGCCGGCACCGATGAAGACGGTGCGCCGGCTCAGCGCCGAGCCGATGGAAGAGCGCGAGTCCTTGGGCATGAAGCGGACCTCCTGGTGAAGTTGGAACCTGACCGTGGGCACATAGGTTGCCCATTTCCTATTACGGCCCAGGACGCTCAGGCCTTCAACCGGGCTGACCCTAGCGGTTTGCCCGGCCGCGTGCGACAGCTTGTCGCACGACCACCCCCAGGCTCTGCAGTTCGGCTCTGCAGTTCGGCGCTGCAATGGCCAGGTGACAGCAGCGGCGTCCGCCGCCACGGCTGCGGCTTGAGAAGGCCACCGCCATAATCCAGCCGCCGACTGATCCTTGCCCGGGCCCAAACCCGGCCGCACCCCGAACCCGCATCCTCCAGCGAGCCCCAGCACCTTGATCATAGGCACTGCAGGACACATCGATCACGGCAAGACCTCGCTCGTGAAGGCGTTGACCGGCGTCGACACCGACCGGCTGAAGGAAGAAAAAGAGCGAGGCATCACCGTCGACCTGGGCTTTGCATACCACGCGCTGCCCGACGGTGAAGTGCTGGGCTTCGTCGACGTGCCCGGCCACGAGAAGCTGGTGCGCAACATGCTGGCCGGCGCCACCGGTATCGACCACGTCATGCTGGTGATCGCCGCCGACGACGGCCCGATGCCGCAGACGCGCGAGCACCTGGCCATCCTGCACCTGCTGGGCCTTGCGCACGGCGTGGTGGCGCTCAGCAAGTGCGACCTCGTCGGGCCCGAGCGGCTGGCCGCGGCCGTGGCCGAGGTGCAGCAGCTGCTGGCCGGCAGCGCGCTGGCTGCGGCGCCGGTGTTGCCGGTGTCGTCGCTCACCGGCCAGGGCATCCCCGAACTGGCCGCGCACCTGGCGCGTTCGCGCGCACCGCCGCTGGCCGGGCCGCACAGCGGCCAGTTCCGGCTGGCGGTGGACCGCAGCTTCACGCTGGCCGGCATCGGCACGGTGGTCACGGGCACCGCGGTGGCCGGGCAGGTGGCGCTTGGCGACAAGCTCATGCTTTCGCCGCGCGGGCTGGCCGTGCGCGTGCGCGGCATGCACGCCCAGAACCACCGCGCCGACAACGGCCACGCTGGTCAGCGCCTCGCGCTGAATCTGGCCGGGGTCGAGAAGAACGACGTGCGCCGTGGCGACTGGCTGCTGGCCGAAGCCTTGCATGCACCCACCCAGCGCATCGCGGCACGCCTGCAGGTGCTGGCCGGCGAGCCGCGCCCGCTGGCGCACCGCACGCCGCTGCACCTGCACCTGGGCGCCGAGGACGTCGGCGCGCGCGTGGTGCTGCTGGAGGGCAAGGCCATCGAGCCTGGCGCCAGCGCCTGGGTCGAGCTGGAACTCGACCGCCCGATCGGCGCGCTGCGCGGCGACCGCTTCATCGTGCGCGACCAGTCGGCCCTGCGCACGGTCGGCGGCGGCAGCGTCACCGACGCCTTCGCACCCGACAGCCGGCGCCACCGCGCCCAGCGCGTGGCCGCCCTGGTCGCACTCGACCAGCAAAGCCCCACCGCCGCGTTGACCGCCGCGCTGGCGCTGCAGCCCGCGGGCGGCATCGAGGCCCGTGCCTTCTGCACGCAGTGGAACCTGGACGAAAGCCAGAGCCAGGCCCTGCTGGCCGCGGTGCCGCACCGCGCGGTGCTCGGCACTGGCGACGGCGGCCGCCATCTGCTGTTTGCGCCGGCTCAGCTGGATCGCTACAGCGCCGCGCTGGCGACCCATCTCGCGGACTGGCATCGCAAGCAACCCGACAGCCCGGGGCTGACGCAGGAGCAGCTGCAGCGCGCAGTGCGCGACCGGCCCGCCAACGCCGTGTTCCCGCTGCTGCTGCGCCAGTTGGTGAAGGACGGCGTGCTCAAGCGCAGCGGTGCCCGCCACGCGCTGCCCACGCACGACCCTTCGCTGCAGGGCATCGAAAAGCAGCTCTGGCAGCGCTTGAAGCCCTGGCTGGACGAGGGCGGCATCCACCCGCCCCGCTTCAGCGACATGCTGCTGCGCGACCGCAGCCTGCGCAAGGACCAGCTGCTGCGCGTGCTGGAGCGGCTGCAGCGCATGGGCACGGTGCACGCGGTGGGCGCCGAGTACTTCATCCAGACACCGCACCTGCTGGACCTGGCCACGCGGGCCTACCTGCTGGCCGAAGCCGACGCCCACAAGCGGCTCAACGTCAAGGCGCTGCGCGAGAGCACTGGCATCAGCCGGCACCTGTCGGTGCCGCTGGTAGAGTATTTCGACCAGATCGGTCTGACCAAGCGCGACGAGGTCGGGCGTCACTTCAGGCGCGACCCGCGCAAGGTATTCGACGCCTGATCCATGCAAATTTTCCTGGAGGAGGATCGACCCCCGGTGGGGCGTCCGGTCTGCAAAACCGGGTGGGGCTGCCCTGCGGTCCCAGGTGGGTTCGACTCCCACCCTCCTCCGCCACCGGCGACCTTGACTCGTCCACGATGAACACCGCCAGCCTGCGCCCGCCGTCGATGGACAAGCTGCTGGACAGCGACGGTATGCGCGCACTGGCCCTGCAGCATGGCCGCGTGGCGCTGCTGGCGGTGGCGCGCGAAGCACTCGAGCACTGGCGGGCGCAGACACCGCCACAGGCCTTCGAGCCGACGCCGTTCGAGGCGCGCTGCCGCGCCGCGCTGCAGCGCCAGGCGGCACCCGCGCTGCGGCCGGTCTTCAACCTCACGGGCACCGTGCTGCACACCAACCTGGGCCGCGCGGTGATGGCGCCCGAGGCCATCGAGGCGGTGCTGGCCGTGATGCGGGGCGCCAGCAACCTGGAGTACGACCTGGCGCGGGGCCAGCGCGGCGACCGCGACGACCACATCGACGGCCTGCTCAAGGAGCTCACCGGCGCCGAGGCCGCCACGGCCGTCAACAACAACGCCGCAGCGGTGCTGCTGGTGCTGGCGGCGCTGGCCGACCGCCGCGAGGTGCCGGTGTCGCGCGGCGAGCTCATCGAGATCGGCGGCGCCTTCCGCATCCCGGACATCATGCGCCGGGCCGGCGCCAGGCTGGTGGAGGTCGGCACCACCAACCGCACCCACCTGCGCGACTTCGAGGAGGCGATCGGCCCGCGCACGGCACTGGTGATGAAGGTGCATGCCAGCAACTACGCCATCCAGGGCTTCACGGCCAGCGTGCCGGTGGCCGAACTGGCCGCGCTGTGCAAGGCGCGCGGCCTGCCGTTCATCGAAGACCTGGGCAGCGGCACCCTGGTGGACCTCACGCGCTGGGGCCTGCCGGCCGAACCCACGCCAGCGCAGTCGATCGCAGCCGGTGCCAACGTCGTGACCTTCAGCGGCGACAAGCTGCTGGGCGGCCCGCAGGCCGGCCTCATCGTCGGCGACAAGCTGCTGATCCAGAAGATCAAGAAGCACCCGCTGAAGCGCTCGCTGCGGCTGGACAAGATGACGCTGGCCGCGCTGGAGGCCACGCTCAAGCTCTACCGCGACCCCGACCGTCTGGCGCAGCGCCTGCCCACGCTGCGCTTGCTGACGCGCCCCGAGGCACAGATCCGCTTGCAGGCCGAACGCCTGGCGCCGATGCTGGCGCAGGCCCTGGGCGAGCGATGCCACGTGCAGGTGCTGGCCTGCCGGAGCCAGATCGGCAGCGGCTCGCTGCCCGTGGACCGGCTGCCCAGCGCATGCATCGCCATCGGTGCACTGGCGGGCGGCAAACGCGCCGGCAGCCTGCCTGATCGCCTGGCCGAAGCGCTGCGCGTGCTGCCGGTGCCCGTGATCGGCCGCATCGAAGACGGCCAGCTGCGGCTGGACCTGCGCTGCCTGGATGGCGCCGACGCCGAAGCGGCTTTCGTCGCGCAACTGCCGCTGCTCGCGCAGGCGCGGTTCTAGCCTGGCGGGTCAGGCGGCTCGGGCGGCTGCAGCGGCTCCGACTGGTCCACCAGATCGTCGTCCAGCATGCCCAGGGCCCGCGCTTGCAGGATCATGCGCTGGCGCGCCAGTGGCGAGCGCGCCAGCTCCGCCACTTCGTCCACGCGCACGTGCAGGTCGTCGCCCTGGCGGAAATGCGGGTCGTCATGGAAGAGTTTCCTCAGCGCCTCGTTGCGCACGCGGGGGTCGACGCCTGGCGCGGTGTAGGGGCGGTAGTCGGACTCGGGTGTCAGCCGCGCAACGTCACCCAAGGTCGGCGCGGGCGAGTCCGGCGGGGCGGGTGGCGTGGTGTGACGAGGATCAGTCACGGCCGGCCTCGGGCTGCAAGCCGGGCGCGGACTGCCGTTCACGCTCTTCGGGGCTCAGGAACGACATGGCGCGCACCTTGCGGCCGGTGTCGGGCCTGAAGTGGGTGTTCGTGAAGACCCGCAGCCACTCGCACAGCTCGGCCTCGAGCGGCACGTTCTCCACCACTTCTTCGGCAGTCATGCGGCGATCGGCTTCGATGTAGGACAGGCTGACGCCGGTCAGCCTGAGCATCGACGGGTCAGCTTCATCGGCCAGCCACGAGACGAACCAGACCGGCCGGCCGGAGGTCAGGTTGAGGAAGTAGCCTTTGCACTCGTCGGCAAACAGCGCCACGGTGAAGCCGGGGTAGAGCCAGCGCGAGACCTTGCCGTCGTCGTGCAGGCAGCGCGGCGTGCTGCCGAAGCCGGGCTGGTCGGGCACCACTTCCAGCAGCGTGAAACGCCAGGCTTCCCACACGTTGGGGTTGGCGGTGCGCTCGATGACGACCGCCACCTGCACGGCTTGCTGGGTTTTCATCGGCCGCTTTCGGCGCTTTGGCCGCTTGGGGCACTTCGGTGCTTGCGCATGGCGCGAGTCTAGGCCAGCCGCTGCGGGTACACCCGCGAGGGCCATCCCTGTGCCAGGGCCTCGACCCCCTCCTACAATCGATGTCCGCACATGCGTGCCCGAGTGACCGGACCTGCACAGATGCCGACCGCTGTGCGACCGGCGGCCGTCGCCATGCATGCCGCACATCCAACCCGAGCCACGATGGCCACCGAAGCCGAAGAGTCCGGATTCCTGTCTCGCTGGTCGCAGCGCAAGGCGCTGCAACGCCAGGGCGTGGCGCTGGTCGAGCCCGCGCGTGCGGCAGCGTCCGAGCCAGCCGCGGCTGCGCTGGCCACGCAGCAGCCGGCGGCTCCAGCAGCCGGCGTGCCAGCCGCTGCGGCAGCAGACCTGCAAGCGGCCGACGCGGTGCTCGAGCGTGCCCCCGCCGCGACCGAGCCCGCACCATCGCTGGCCGACGTGGCCCTGCTCACGCGCGAGTCGAACTTCTCTCGTTTCGTGGCCCCGGGTGTTCAACCCGAGGTCAAGAACGCGGCCCTGGCCAAGCTCTTCACCGACCCGCACTTCAATGTCATGGACCGCCTGGACGTCTACATCGACGACTACGGCAAGCCCGACCCGCTGCCACCCGGCATGCTGCGCCAGATGCTGCAGGCCCACGCGCTGGGCCTGTTCGACGACGAAGAAGATCCATCGAAGCTGGCACCACCTCCCCCGACCCCGGCGCCAACCGACGCCGCCGCCGCGCCCCCGCTGCCTTCCGAACCGGCACCCGATGAAGACACTGATCTGCAACTGCAACCAGACGATGGCGCTGGACGCCCCGGCCCTGAGACGAGCGCTGGCGAAGACGCCGGGCAGCCACACTGACGGGCTGGACACCGTGCACACGCTGCTGTGCCGGCGTGAAGCACCTGCCTTCCAGCGCGCGGCCACGGCCACCAGCACCAGCGGCGACGAATTGCTCGTTGCCTGCACGCAGGAAAGCCGCCTGTTCCTGGAGCTCAACGAGCACACCGAAGGCGCGGCCACCGTCGCCGAGCGGCCGATTCGCTTCGTCAACATCCGCGAAAGCGCTGGCTGGTCGCGCGACAAGGCCAGCGCCACGCCCAAGATGGCGGCGCTGCTGGCCATGGCGCAACTGCCGCCGCCTGACCCGGTGGGCACCGCCAGCTACGGCTCCGCCGGCCGCTGCCTGGTGGTGGGCACAGGCGACGTTGCCGAGCGCGCCGCGGCGCTGCTGCAGGACAGGCTCGATGTCAGCGTGCTGGTCAGCGGAATGGGCGGAAGCCTGACCCAGGTGCACGCCCGCGCCACGCACACCGGTGAGTTGACGCGCCTGAGCGGCTGGCTGGGCCAGTTCAAGGCCGAGTGGAGCAACCGCAACCCCATCGACCTGGACCTGTGCACGCGCTGCAACGCCTGCGTCGACGCCTGCCCGGAAGGCGCCATCGGCCTGGACTACCAGGTCAACCTGGACGCCTGCCGCAGCCACCGCGACTGCGTGCGCGTCTGCGATGCCGCCGGCGCCATCGACTTCCAGCGCACGCCGCTGCTGCACGAAGACAGCTTCGACCTCGTGCTGGACCTGCGTGAAGCCCCCGCCTTCAGCCAGCACCAGCCGCCGCAGGGCTACTTCCACCTGCCACCGCGGCGCCAGGCCGAAGGCAGCGCGCTGATGGACGCCGTGCTGCAACTGCGCGAGCTGGTCGGCGAGTTCGAGAAGCCGCGTTTCTTCCGCTACCAGCACAAGCTGTGTGCGCACAGCCGCAACGAGACCGTGGGCTGCAAGGCCTGCATCGACGTCTGCTCCACCCGCGCCATCCGCAGCGACGCCTCGCGCAAGGGCAAGGCGAAGACCGAACTCGCCGGTGGCGTGATCGTCGAGCCGCACCTGTGCGTGGGCTGCGGCGCCTGCGCCACCGTTTGCCCCAGCGGCGCCATGAGCTTCGGCTACCCCGGCCCCGAGGTCCAGGGCCGCCGCCTGCGCACGGCGCTGCTGGCCTATGCCCATGCCGGCGGCCAGCAGGCCGCCCTGCTGCTGCACAGCGAAGGCGCCGGCACGCGCGCGCTGGACGCGCTGGGCCGTGCCGCCCGCACCGGTGCCGGGATGCAAGGACTGCCGGCGCGCGTGGTGCCGGTGCCGCTGTGGCACACCGCCAGCGTCGGCATCGACCTCTGGCTGGCCGCCATCGCCCAGGGCGCCAGCCAGGTCTGGGTGCTGCTGACCGAGGAGGAAGCGCCCGAGTACCGGCAGGCGCTGGCCGAGCAGATGGCGGTGGCACAGGCGGTGCTGACGGGCCTGGGTTATGCCGGCGAACACTTCCGCCTGCTGCCGTGGCGCGACGCGCGTGATCTGGCGGCGCTGGACCAGGCCCTGCGTGCGGCGCCGGGGCAGACCGTGTCGCGCCCGGGTTCTTTCGCGGCGCAGGCCGACAAGCGGGCGACGCTCGATCTGGCCATCGACCATCTGGCGGCGCTGGCCCCGCAACCGGCCGACGAGCTGCCGCTGCCTGCCGCCGGTTCGCCCTTCGGCACGCTGTTGGTCGACGGTGCGAAGTGCACGCTGTGCCTGAGCTGCGTCAGCGCCTGCCCCGCCGCCGCGCTGGCCGACAACCCCGAGCAGCCGCAGCTGAAGTTCATCGAGAAGAACTGCGTGCAGTGCGGCCTGTGCGCCACGACCTGCCCTGAAGACGCCATCACGCTGCAGCCGCGCCTGTGGCTGGCCGACGGCGGCAAGGCGCGCAAGCAGGCCCGCGTGCTGGCCGAGATGGAGCCCTACCGCTGCATCCAGTGCGCCAAGCCCTTCGGCACGCTGCGCGCCATCGAGAACATGATGAGCAAACTGGCCGGCCACGCCGCATTCCAGGGCCGCGGCGCGCGGCGCCTGCAGATGTGCATGGACTGCCGCGTCATCGACCTGCACACCAACCCCGACGAAGTGCGCATCACCGACCTCTGAGATATGCACACCGCCCCTATCCAGTTCGACTCCGACCACGGCGACAGCGAAGAGCTGGCGCGCGCCGAGCTTTACGGCCTGCTGGCCCGTCTGTGGCTGGCGCCGCCCGACGCCGAGCTGCTGCAGCAGTTCAGCGTCGCCGTGACCGAGGCACCGCAGAGTGGCGGCCTGCTCGAAGCGCCGTGGATGGCGCTGGTGGGCGCGCTGCGCGCCACCACGGTGGCAGCCGCGGCGGCGGAAAGCGCGGCGCTGTTCCACGGCGTCGGCAAACCCGATGTCTTTGTCTACGCGTCCTTCTACCTCGCCGGCAACCTGAACGAAAAGCCGCTGGCGGCGCTGCGCACCGACCTGGCGGCGCTGGGCCTGACCCGCGACCCGCAGGCGCTGGAGACCGAGGACCACGTGGCCTATCTCTTCGAGGTCATGCGCTACCTGATTGCGGGCGACGACCTGGCGGTGTGCAACCTGGAGCAGCAGCGCCGCTTCTACCGCACCCACCTGCAGACCTGGGTCGAGCAACTCTGCGCGGCGGTCATCGCCCACCCGCGCGCCCAGACCTGGCGCGCCGTGGCCGAATTCACGCGCGAATTCATGCGCGTGGAAGCGCAGGCCTTCGACATGCTGGAAGGCTGAGCGCCCCGCCATGAGCATCGACGCACGGGACATCACCGGCCTCATCCTCTGCGGCGGCCGCGGCACGCGCATGGGCGGGGTCGACAAGGGGCTGCAGAACCACAAGGGCATGCCGCTGGCGCTGCATGCGCTGCTGCGGCTGTCGCCGCAGGTGGGGCAGGTCATCATCAACGCCTACCGCAACCTGGCGGCCTATGAATCGATGGGCGCGCCGGTGTGGCCGGATCCGTTCGCCGACTATCCCGGTCCGCTGGCCGGCTGGCTGGCGGGGCTCGAACATTGCGAAACGCCCTACATGGTGACGGTGCCGTGCGACACACCGAACTTTCCCATCGACCTGGTGGCGCGCCTGGCCGCCGCACTGGAAGCGGCCAACGCCGACATCGCCATGGCCGCGACCATGGAAGACGGCCAGCTGCAGCCGCAGCCGGTGTTCTGCCTGCTCAAGGCCACGCTCGTGGAAAGCCTGGTGGCCTATCTGAGTGGCGGGCAACGCAAGATCGACATCTGGACAGCGCTGCACCGCTGCGTCAGCGTCAACTTCGAAGACACTGCGGCCTTCTTCAATGCCAACACGCCGCAGGAACTCGCGCGGCTGGCCACACCATGAACTACCTTTTGCTCATCCTGGAACCGCCCGGCCAGCGCGCCGAGCGCAGCTTGGCCGACGGCCAGGCCGCCTACGCACAGATGCTGGCCTATGCCGAGGCACTGAAGGGCGAAGGCAGGCTGCGCGGCGTGGACTCGCTGCTCAGCGACGACCAAGGCGCCCGCGTGCAGGTGCGCGAAGGCAGCGTGCGCGCTGTCGACGGCCCCTTCGCCGAAGCCAAGGAAATGATCGGTGGCTACTTCCTGGTGGACTGCGCGAACCTCGAAGACGCCAAGGCCGTGGCTGCACGCTGCCCGGCAGCGGCCTGGGCCACGGTGGAGGTGCGGCCGGTGGGTCCCTGCTTCGCCTGAAGGCACTTGTCGATTCGACACGACTGCGTTCGTCGTTCGAATGAGGCCGGCACCCTGCCACGGCCCGCAACACCGGAGAAGGCCATGCGCTTCATGATCATCGTCCGGGCCACCGCCCGCAGTGAAACCGAAGCCCGGCCCGACGACTTCGACCCGAAGGTCATGACCGCCATGGCCGACTACCACCAGGAACTGGCCGCTGCCGGTGTGCTGCTCGACGGCAATGGCCTGCGCCCCAGCCGCGACGGCTGGCGCATCCGCTACCACCAGGGCCAGCCGAGTGTCGTGGACGGCCCCTTTGCCGAGGTCAAGGAACTGATTGCCGGCTACACGCTGATCCAGGTGCCCAGCCGCGAGGCCGCCCTGGCCTGGAGCCGCCGTTTCCCCTCGCCCTTCGGCGACGAGCCCTGCGAAGTGGAAGTGCGCCAGCTCTACGAGATGGAAGACTTCCAACCCGGTGAAGACCTCGACAAGCTGCGCGGCGCCGGCATCGGCGGTGCGCAGCGCGCCCAGGACTGAATGTTCGCCGAAGCCGCGGCCCACCGCGCGATCGAGGCCGTCTGGCGCATCGAGTGCGCGCGCATCGTGGCCACGGTGGCACGCATGACGCGCGACGTCGGCCTGGCCGAGGAATGTGCGCAGGATGCGCTGGTCGCCGCGCTGGAGCACTGGCCCGCCGACGGCACGCCGGCCAACCCGGCGGCCTGGCTCACCACCACTGCGAAGAACCGCGCGCTCGACCACATCCGCCACCACGCGCTGCGCGACCGCAAGCTCGAAGAACTGGGCCTGGACCTGCAGGCCCGGGAAGCGCTGACCGTGCCCGACTTCGTCGACGCGCTGGACAGCGCGCGCAATGACCGCATCGGCGACGACCTGCTGCGCCTGATGTTCACCGCCTGCCACCCGGTGCTGCCCACCGACGCCCGCGTGGCGCTGACCTTGCGCCTGCTGGGCGGCCTGAGCACGGGCGAGATCGCGCGTGCCTTCCTGGTGCCCGAGCCGACCATCGCGCAGCGCATCGTGCGCGCCAAGAAGACGCTGGCGGGCGCCAAGGTGCCCTTCGAGCTGCCGCGCCACGACGACCTGGCCGACCGCCTGGGCGCCGTGCTGGAGGTGCTCTACCTGATCTACAACGAAGGCTATTCAGCGACCCAGGGCGAGGACTGGATGCGCCCGGCGCTGTGCGACGAGGCGCTGCGCCTGGCCCGCGTGCTGGCCCAGCTGGCGCCGCATGAACCCGAGGTGCTGGGCTTGCAGGCGCTGATGGAGATCCAGAGCTCGCGCACCGCCGCGCGCACCGACGGCCAGGGCCGCCCCGTGCTGCTGGCCGAGCAGGACCGCAGCCGCTGGGACCACCTGCTGATCCGCCGCGGGCTCGACGCGCTGGGCCGTGCCCAAGCGCTCAGCGCGTCCGGACGCGGCCCCTACACGCTGCAGGCCGCGCTGGCCGCCTGCCATGCACGGGCCCGCACCGCTGCGGCCACCGACTGGCCGTGCATCGTGGCGCTGTACGACGATTTGCTGGCGCTGGCACCTTCGCCCGTGGTAGCGCTGAACCGCGCCGTGGCGCTGGGCATGGCGGTCGGCCCGGCGGCCGGCCTGGCCGCCGTGGACGCGCTAGCGCGCGACAAGGCGCTGACCGGCTACCACTGGCTGCCCAGCGTGCGCGGCGACCTGCTGCACAAGCTGGGGCGCCATGACGAAGCGCGCGCCGAATTCCAGCGCGCGGCCGGCCTGACGCGCAATGTGCGCGAACGTGAACTGCTGCTGCGCCGGGCCGCGGCAACGGGCTGACACCGCCTGGCAAGGCCCGCACCTGCCCGACGGCAGGGGCCGGCCCGGCCTGAAGGCTACGATGACGTCCCTCATGAAACCCACCGACGAGACCGCGCCCGATACGCCCAGCGAACGCTGGCCCCACGCTGCCGTGCTGGTGGTGGACGACGAACCCGGCATGCGCAACTTCCTGCTCAAGACGCTGACCCCGCGCGCCGGGCTGGTGCTGGGCGCGGCCTCGGCCGCAGAGGCCGAGGCACTGCTGGCCAAACACCGCTTCGACCTCGTGATGCTCGACATCGCCATGCCCGGCAAGGACGGCATCACGCTGCTGAAGGACCTGCGTGCCCAGGGCAATGCCTGCGAGGTGGTGCTGATCACCGCCTTCGCCAGCCTGGAGATGGCCATCGAGGCCTTGCGCGCCGGCGCCGGCGACCTGCTGCTCAAGCCCTTCCGCGTGACCCAGGCGCTGGGCGCCGTGAAGCAGGGCCTGGAGCGCGCGCGCCTGAAGCGCGAGAACTGGGTGCTGCGGCGCACGCTGCAGCAGCGCACGCCCCCGGCCGACGGCCTGGTGGGCCGCAGCATCGTCGTCAAGGGCCTGCAGGCCGCGCTGCAGCGCGTGGCCGATGTCGACAGCACCGTGCTGTTCACGGGTGAATCGGGCACCGGCAAGGAACTGGCCGCGCTGGCGCTGCACCACGGCGGGCCCGATGCCGCCGCGCCTTTCGTGCCGGTGAACTGTGCGGCCGTGTCGGCCGCGCAACTGGAAGCCGAGCTCTTCGGCCAGCCCGGCCGCGACGGCCTCTTCGTCTACGCCCAGGGCGGCACGCTGTTCCTGGACGAGATCGCCGAGCTGCCACTGGCGCTGCAGGCCACGCTGCTGCGCGTGCTGGACACGCGCCGCGTGCGGCCGCTCTTCAGCGAGCAGGAGATCCCCGTGCGCCTGCGCATCGTGGCCGCCAGCAACCGCCCGCTGCCGGCCGAGGTGGAGGCCGGCCGCTTCCGCGCCGACCTCTACTGGCGGCTGCAGGTGGTGGAGATCAAGGTGCCGCCGCTGCGCGCGCACAAGGAAGACATCCCCGACCTGGTGGCGCACTTCATCGCCACGCTGGCGCCGCGCCTGGGCGTGGCGCCCATCGAGGTGAGCGACGACGAGATGCGCTACCTGCAGCAGTACGACTGGCCGGGCAACGTGCGCGAGCTGCGCAACCTGCTGGAGCGCTCGCTCATCGTCGGCGCGCTGAACGTGTCGGCGCTGTACCAGGGCCTGGCGCGCACGGCGCCGCCGCGCCTGGCGCCGCACGCGCCGACCGACCTGCACACGCTGGAAAAGCAGCACATCCTGGCGGTGCTGGACTCGGTCAACGGCGACAAGGCGCAGGCGGCGCAGCTGCTGGGCATTTCGCGCCGCACGCTGGAGCGCCGGTTCGCGGAGTGGCAGCCATCGTGAAATGGGCCAACTGAAGGCCGGCGGCTGGTTCGGCCGGCTGTCCATCCGCAACAAGCTGCTGGCGCTGGCGCTGCTGCCGCTGCTGGGCGTGCTGCCGCTGCTGGGCGCCGGCCTGCTGTGGTGGGGCAACGAGGCGCTGGACGGCCTGCTGCGCACCAAGGTGCGCTCCGACCTGGCGGTGGCACACGGCTACTTCGAACGGGTGCTGGGCGAGGTGGGGGCCGGTACGGCGGGCATCGCCGAGTCGCAGGCACTGGCCCTGGCGCTGAGCACGCCGGGCGGCGACGTCAACGCGCTGCTGGGGCGACGCGCGCAGCGCGAACGCCTGGACTTCATCCGCCTGCTGCCGCCCGATGCCGCGCTGCGTGACGGCACCAGCGTCGAAGTGCTGGCGCCCGGCCAGCAGCTGTGGCTGGACGCGGCGCTGCGCGAGCGTGTGCCCATCCCGCTGGTGGCCACGCGCAACGCCATGCCGACAGCGCGCACGGTGGAAGACCAGGCCATGGTGCTGCAGGCCATCCGCGCCGTGCGCGGCGAAGGCGGTCGCCTGCTCGGCCACGTGCACGCCGGCATCCTGCTCAATCGCAACCTGCCCTTCATCGACCACATCAACCAGATCGTCTACCCCGAAGGTTCGCTGCCCTTTGCCAGCTGGGGCAGCCGCGGCACGGCCACCTTGTTCCTGGACGACGTGCGCATCAGCACCAACGTGCGCCTGTTCGGCGGCGCCAAGGACGAACGCGCCATCGGCACGCGCGTGTCGGCCAGCGTGCGCGAGGCCGTGCTCGGCCACGGCGTGACCTGGCTGGACCGCGCCTTCGTCGTCAACGAGTGGTTCGTCTCGGGCTACGAGCCCATCGCCGACGGCCGCGGCCAGCGCGTGGGCATGCTCTACGTGGGCGTGCTGGAGCGGCCCTTCACGCTGCTGAAGTACGGCGCGCTGGCCAGCATCGGGGTGCTGTTCTTTGCCGTCATGGCCATCGCCGCCATCGTCAGCCTGCGTTGGGCCAGCGCCATCTTCGGCCCGCTGGAACGCATGGAAGCCACCATGCAGAGCGCCGAGAGCGGCGACCTCGACGCCCGCGTCGGCGCCACCGACAGCCGTGACGAGATCGGCCGCCTGGCGCAGCACCTCGACAGATTGCTCGCGGCCATCGCCAGCCACACGCGCGAGCTCGACGCCAAGGTGGCCGAACGCACGCAGGCCCTGCAGACGGCGCAGCAGCAGCTGGTGCGCAGCGAGAAGCTGGCCACCGTGGGCCAGCTCACGGCCAGCATCGCGCACGAGGTGAACAACCCCATAGCCGTGATCCAGGGCAACCTGGACCTGCTGCGCGAACTGCTGGGCCCCGAGGCCACGGCGCGCGTGGCGCCCGAGCTGCAGCTGGTGGACGCGCAGATCGAACGCATGCGGCTCATCGTCACGCAGCTGCTGCAGTTCGCGCGGCCGACCGAGTTTGCGGGCTACGTGGAGATGCTGGACACCGCACGCGTCGTCGACGACTGCCTGGTGCTGGTGGGCCACCTGCTGGCCAGCACGCAGATCACCGTGAAACGCGAGCTGCAGGCCACGCGCACGGTGGCCATCAACCGCCAGGAGCTGCAGCAGGTGCTGGTGAACCTGCTGGTCAACGCCATCCACGCCATGGAAGGCGGCGGCACGCTGCGGCTGGGCACGCGCGACGCGGGGGCCGACAGCGTGGAGATCCTGGTCGCCGACAGCGGCCCGGGCCTGGCGCCCGAACTGCTGGCGCAGCTGTTCCAGCCCTTCGTCACGCGCAAGAAGGAAGGCACCGGCCTCGGCCTGTGGATCAGCCGCGGCATCGTCGAGCGCTACGGCGGCGACATCACGGCGGCCAATGCGCTGCCCGGTGACCAGAGCGGCGGCGCGGTGTTCACGGTGCGGCTGAAGGTGGAGGTGGAGTCACCGGCACCGTAAGACCGTGGCGACGGCCCGGGCTGCTGCGCACTCGCCGCCTCGGGCGGCGCTTCCGGGGTCTGCTACGTGCCTTTCGACACGCTGATGGTCGGAAACTTGGCCGAGAAGTCCTTGGCCTTCAGCGCGATCTTCACCGCCACCTGGCGCGCCACCGCCTTGTAGGTGGCCGAGACCTCGCCGTCGGGGTCGGCCACCACGGTGGGGCGGCCGTTGTCGGCCTGCTCGCGGATGGCCATGGTCAGCGGCAGGCCGCCCAGGTAGTCCACGCCGTACTCGGCCGCCATCCTGCGGCCACCGTCGGCGCCGAAGATGTGCTCGGTGTGGCCGCAGTTCGGGCAGCTGTAGACAGCCATGTTCTCGACGATGCCCAGGATGGGCACGCCCACCTTTTCGAACATCTTCAGGCCCTTCTTGGCGTCGAGCAGCGCGATGTCCTGCGGCGTGGTGACGATGATCGCGCCGGTCAGCGGCACGCGCTGGCTGAGCGTGAGCGCGATGTCGCCGGTGCCCGGCGGCATGTCGATGAGCAGGTAGTCCAGGGCCCGCCACCGCGTCTGGTTCAGCAGTTGGTCGAGCGCCTGCGTGGCCATGGGGCCGCGCCAGATCATGGCCTGGTCGGGCTCGATCAGGAAGCCGATGCTCATGACCTGAACGCCATAGTTTTCCATCGGCTCGATGGTCTTGCCGTCGTCGCTTTCGGGCCGGCCGCTGATGCCCATCATGGTCGGCTGGCTGGGGCCGTAGATGTCGGCGTCCAGGATGCCCACGCTGGCCCCTTCGGCGGCCAGCGCCAGCGCCAGGTTCACGGTGGTGGTGCTCTTGCCCACGCCGCCCTTGCCCGAGGCCACGGCGATGACGTTCTTCACGTTGGGCAGCAACTGCACGCCGCGCTGCACGGCGTGGCTCACGACCTTGGTGGTGATCTCGACACTGACGTTGTCCACCCCAGCCACACCGCGCGCCGCGGCAATGAGCGCCTTGCGCAGCGCCGGGTGCTGGCTCTTGCCCGGGTAGCCGAGTTCGACCCCGAAGGCCACGTCGCCGCCTTCGATGCGCAGGTTCTTCAGCTGCTTGGAGGCGACGAAGTCCTTGCCGGTGTTGGGATCGATGACGGACTTCAGCGCTTCGAGCAGGGCGGCTTCGGCAGGGGCTTGCGACATGGGGTGGGGAACGGACAAGGGCGATGCCGCAGAGTCTAGCCCTTGCACGAAACGGTCTGGTGCACCGAGGCCGTTGCGGACACGGCGGCCGAAAGGGCGCAGCCTCGGGCGACACGCAGTGCCTGCGCTCCTAGAATCACGGCCATGCCGCGCAAGCTCTTCGTCACCACCGCCCTGCCCTACGCCAACGCTGCCTTCCACATCGGGCACATGATGGAGTACATCCAGGCCGACACCTGGGTGCGCTTCCAGCGCATGCTGGGGCACGAGGTGCACTTCGTCTGCGCTGACGACGCGCATGGTGCGGCCATCATGATCGCCGCCGAGAAAGCGGGCCTGACGCCGCAGGCCTTCGTGGCCGGCATCGCCGCCGGCCGCAAGCCTTTCCTCGACGGCTTCCACATCGCCTTCGACCACTGGCACAGCACCGACGCGCCCGAGAACCACGAACTGGCACGCAGCATCTACCTGGCACTGCGCAAGAACGAGCTCATCGACGTGCGCGAGGTCGAACAGTTCTTCGACCCCGAGAAGGGCATGTTCCTGGCCGACCGCTTCATCAAGGGTGAATGCCCGAACTGCGGCGCGAAAGACCAGTACGGCGACAACTGCGAGGTCTGCGGCGCCGTCTACCAGCCCACCGAGCTGCGCAACCCCTATTCGGCGCTGAGTGGCGCCACCCCGGTGCTGAAGACCAGCGAACACTTCTTCTTCAGGCTTTCAGACCCACGCTGCGTGGAATTCCTGGAGAGCTGGACGCAGGACGGCCGCCTGCAACCCGAAGTGGCGAACAAGGTGCGCGAATGGTTCAAGCGCAGTCCTGATCAAAACGGCGACGGCAAGGTCAGCCTGGGCGACTGGGACATCAGCCGCGAGGCGCCCTATTTCGGCATCGAGATTCCCGACGCACCGGGCAAGTACTTCTACGTCTGGCTCGACGCGCCGGTGGGCTACCTGGCATCGCTGAAAGCGCGCTTCGACCAGCTCGGCATGGACTTCGAGGCCTACCTGGCCGACCCCGAGGTCGAGCAGATTCACTTCATCGGCAAGGACATCGTCACCTTCCACACGCTGTTCTGGCCGGCGATGCTGAAGTTCAGCGGCCGCAAGGTGCCCGACCGCATCTATGTGCACGGCCATCTGACGGTGCACAACGAGAAAATGAGCAAAAGCCGCGGCACCGGCATCAGCCCGTTGAAGTACCTGGAGCTGGGGCTGAACGCCGAATGGCTGCGCTACTACATCGCAGCCAAGCTGAACGCGCGCGTGGAAGACCTCGACTTCAACCCCGACGATTTCCTGGCCCGCGTGAACAGCGACCTGGTGGGCAAGTACATCAACATCGCCAGCCGCGCCGCGGGCTTCCTGAGCAAGCGCTTCGGCGGCAGGCTTTCGGCCGACCTGGGCGTGGAGGGCCGCGCGCTGCTCGACGGCTTGCGTGCCCATGCCGACACGGTGCGGGTTCTCTACGAAGACCGCGAGTTCGGCAAGGCGCTGCGCGAGGTGATGCTGCTGGCCGACCGCGTGAACGAGTACGTCGACCAGCACAAGCCCTGGGAGCTTGCCAAGCAGACGGGCATGGATGCGGCATTGCACGACGTGTGCAGCGTCTGCATCGAGGCCTTCAGGCTGCTGACGCTGTATCTGAAGCCCGTGCTGCCGGCGCTGGCCGCGCAGGTGGAAGGCTTCCTGAAGATCGAGCCGATGGCCTGGGGCCACGTGCACCGGTCGCTCGGCCACCACACCATCGGCGATTACAAGCACCTGATGCAGCGCGTGGACGCCCGGCAGCTGGAAGCGCTGCTGGAGCCACCGGCTGCACCCTCGGCGCCGCTGCCGGGTGGCGAGGCCATCGCAGCAGAGATCGGCATCGATCACTTCTCCCAGGTGGATCTGCGCATCGCCCGCATCGTCAAGGCCGAAGCGGTGGAAGGCAGTACCAAGCTGCTGCGCCTGACGCTGGACATGGGCGAGGCGCAGCCCCGCAACGTGTTCAGCGGCATCGCCGCCAACTACACGCCCGAGCAGCTGACGGGGCAGCTCACCGTGATGGTGGCCAACCTGGCGCCGCGCAAGATGAAGTTCGGCCTGAGCCAGGGCATGGTGCTGGCGGCCAGCCATGCCGACGAGAAGGCACAGCCGGGTGTTTTCGTGCTGGCGCCCTTCCCGGGCGCGGTGCCGGGCATGCGCGTGCGCTGAGCACACTGCGCTTGACGGCCGTCAGGCCCGCGACGGGGCGAGCATGCGATAGTGCCGCGCATGTCCCGTCCCCGGCTCGCCGACCGCGTGCACCCCTTCCGCCCGCGGCTGCTTGACGCCTTGCAGGGCTACAGCAAGCAGCGCTTCCTGGTCGACCTGGGCGCCGGCATCACGGTGGGCATCGTGGCGCTGCCGCTGGCGCTGGCCTTCGCCATCGCCAGCGGCGTCAAGCCCGAGCAGGGCCTCATCACCGCGGTGGTGGCCGGTTTTATCATCAGCGCTTTGGGCGGCAGCCAGGTCCAGATCGGCGGGCCGGCGGGCGCCTTCATCGTCATCGTCTACGGCATCGTCGAGCGCTACGGCTTCACCAACCTGCTGGTGGCCACGGTGCTGGCCGGTGTGCTGATGTTCGTGCTGGGTCTGTTCAAGCTGGGCGTGCTCATCCGCTACATCCCGGTGAGCATCGTCATCGGCTTCACCAACGGCATTGCGGTGCTCATCGCGCTGTCACAGCTGCGCGACCTGTTCGGCCTGGCCATCACGAAGATGCCAGGGGAGTTCTTCGCGCAGATCGGCATGCTGGCGCAGCACATCGGCAGTTTCAACGTCTACGCTTTCGCCATCGGCGCGACCTGCATCGCCGGCCTGGCCTTCTGGCCCCGGCTCTTCACCGCCGGCAAGCTGCTGCCGGCGGTGCTGCTGGAGCGCCGGCCGGTGCGCATGGCCTCGCGGCTGCCGGCACCCATCGTGGCGCTGGTCACGCTGACGCTGGTGGCCTGGTGGTTCAAGCTGCCGGTGGAAACCATCGGCTCGCGCTTCGGCGAGCTGCCACGCGGCCTGCCCTCGATCGACCTGCCGCCCATCACCTGGGCCAGCGCGCAGCAGCTCATCATCCCCACCATCACCATCGCGCTGCTGGGCGCCGTCGAGAGCCTGCTGTGCGCGCGCGTGGCCGACAGCATGGGTGACTTCAAGCGCCACGACCCCAACCAGGAGCTGATGGCGCAGGGCGTGGCCAATGTCGTGACGCCCTTCTTCGGCGGCATACCGGCCACCGGCACCATCGCGCGCACGGTCACCAACGTGCGCGCCGGGGCCACCAGCCCGGTGTCGGGCATGGTGCACGCGGTCACGCTGTTCGTCATCCTGCTGGCGGCGGCGCCGTTGGCATCGCTGGTGCCGCTGGCGGCCTTGGCCGGCATCCTGATGTTCGTGGCCTGGAACATGTTCGAAGGCCACCAGTTCGTGCGCCTGCGCCAGTTCTCGGGCGGCTACCGGCTGCTGATGGTGGGCACCTTCGTGCTGACCATCGTCTTCGACCTCACGGTGGCCGTGCAGGTGGGGCTGGTGCTGAGCTGCGTGTTCTTCATCTGGCGCATGGGCACGCTGTTCAGCGTCAAGCCGCACATCCCCAAGGGCGGTGCCACGCTGCCGCCTGGCGTGGCGGCCTTCGAGCTCTACGGCTCGCTGTTCTTCGGCGCGGTGGGCAAGATCGAGGCCCTGCCCGAGCAGCTGCCCGCCGGCACGCGCGCCGTGGTGCTGGACATGCAGCGCCTGGTGCTGATGGACAGCTCGGGCCTGGACGCACTGGAGCAGATGTACCGCACGCTGCAGCGCCAGGGCGTCGGCCTGGTGGTGGCCAATGTCAACGAGCAGCCGCTGGCGCTGATGCGCAGCACCGGCTTCGAGATGGCGCTGGGCGCCGAGAACATCGTGCCCACGGTGGCCGCGGCGCTGGACGAAGCGCCCGTCATCGAGACACCTCGATCCTGAGCCGCTACCACTCGATCTGCCAGCGCCCGCCGCACTTGCGACAGCACACCTGCATGCGCATCGGCTGGTCTGCCGGTGCGTCGTCGGGCGTGTGGCTCTCCACGGTCCAGCGGCCATAGGCTTCGCAGGCCTTGCAGACCGCCTGGTTGGCGATGAGCTCGGCCCGCATCAGCAGAAAGAGATAGCGGCGCAGTGCCCAGACACCGATGACGCCGGCAATGACCACGCTGGCCGCCATGAGCAGCCGCTCGCCGCCGGGCTGGCGCCAGAAGACCTCCATCGCGCCCAGGATGCCCAGGGCGCTGAAGAGCAGCAGCACGAGGTGCGAATGCCCGGTCAGCAGTTCGCGCTCGTACCACTTGCGGAAACCCTGGCGCTGGATGGACTGCGGTATGGCCATGCGACTGCCTTGTCTGCAGCCATGGTAGCGCGTTGTGTTCTGGTGCGTCGAGCCAGCGGCGACGGACCGCAGGCGCTCGCGCATCGGCCTCAACGCCCGTAGTCGAGCTCGATGCGCTGCTGCAGCCGCCGCGCCACGCGCACCGCTTCCTTGAGCATGCGGCGGTCGATGTCGTTGAGGCTGTCGACGGCGATCTGGTTGGGGTTGCCATCGGCGGCGGCGCCACGGCCAATCTGCACCTGCAGGCGCAGCATCTGCACGAACTCGAAGGCACTGATCCAGGCCTCGCTCTCGTGCCGCTCCACGTGCAGGCCCGGCGCGGCGGCCTGCAGGCGCGCACGCGTGCCCAGCACGGGCAGGCCCTGTGCCAGCGCGAACAGGCGTGCGGCGTCGACGAAGATGGCACTGCCGTGCAATTTGAGATCGAGCATCTCGCGCCCGGCCACCGGCTGCGTGTCGAGCGCGCCGCGCCAGTTCAGCGGCGCACGGTTGCGCAACGCGTTGAGGGCCATCTGCTTCAGGAAGCGCGGCAGCCGGGCGGCCTCGCGCGCCGGCATGGCCTGCAGTTCGCGCGCCAGGCTGTTGTTGCCGCAAATCGGCCGCAGGTCGAAGTAGATGCTGGCCTTGAGCAGGTCTTCGGGCGCGCCGTGTTCGATCCACTGCGCGAAGCGATGCTGCCATTCACCTGCCGTCAGGCAGCATTCGGGGTTGCTGGCCATCACCTTGCCCAGGCACAGCGGGTAGCCGCAGGCGTCCAACGCCTCGTTGACCTCGCGCGCCAGGGCCAGCCAGCGCGGCCGGTCGACACCCGCGTCCGGGCTGGCGAAGACCAGGCCGTTGTCCTGGTCGGTGGCCACCGTCTGCTCGCCCCGGCCTTCGGAGCCGAAGGCCAGCCAGCACGCGGCGGCGAGGTCCATGCCGCGGCGCGCGGCGACGATCTGCAGCAGGCGCTCGGTGAGCAGGTCGTTGAGGTGGCTGATGAGCTCGGTGAGCTGCCGCGCCTGCACGCCCTGGCCCAGCAGGTTGCCGGCAAAGTCGCGGATCTCGCCGGCCAGATGGCACAGGGTGCCTTCGTCGGGCGCAGCACGCAGCTGCGTGCTGATCTGCTTCAGCGACAGCCGCTGCAGCGCGAACAGGTCGCGTTCGGAGACGATGTTGACCAGCCGGCCGGCCTCGGTCACCGGCACATGGCGGATGGCGTGGCGTGACATCAGCAACGCCGCGTCCTGCAGCGTGTGCTCGACCGTCAGCGTGTGCAGCGGTGTGCTCATGACGCTGGCGATGGGCATGCAGAGCGGCTGCTGCGGCAGCGTCACGCGGCCCAGGATGTCGTGCCGCGTCAGGATGCCCAGCGGCGCCATCGCGGCGTCCAGCACCAGCACCGAGCCGACGCGGCGCTCGTGCATCAGCCGCAGCGCGGTGGCCAGAGGGGTGTCCACGCTGCAGGCCAAGGGTGTCTTGCGCGGCAGGCTGGACAGGCGCGCTTCCAGCGATTGTGCAGCCAGCGACTGCGTCGCCCAGTGCACCTGCGCGGCCTGCTGCGACAGCGCCAGGAAGTGCATCGCCCGGCGGGTCAGGAAGTCGGCGAACGGCGGGCTCGCCGCGGCCAGCGCGTGCACGCGCTCGGCCGGCAGCGCCAGGCAGCAGGTGTCGGTGTTGGCGATGTAGGTGGCGCTCACCGCGCGCTGGCCGAGCAGCGCACCGACGGGGAAGAGATCGCCCGCCACGTACTCGAAGGAGCCGGCCAGGTTGGCCATGCCCTGGCGGCCGGTGATGCTGCCCTGGCGCACGCACAGCAGCGCGTGCACCGGGCCGCTGGCGGGTTCCAGCACCACCTCGCCTGGCGCGTAGCAGCGCTGCGAGCTCCCGGCCACGAACTGCAAACGTTGCGCCGATGCCATCTGCGAAAACGGCGCGTGCCGCGCCAGTTCAGCGGCCAGGTGCTGCTGCAGGCTGGCGGTGGGTGTGATGGGCAAGGCGGGCGTTTCGGCCATGCGGCGCAGCGTTGGGGTGGCAGGGGCTGTGCACCATCTTAGGCGCACAGCCCATGAAAAAGGGCCGCACCCCGGAGGGTGCGGCCCAGCGTTTCGAGCTTGGAGATCAGGCGCGCGTGGTGTTCAGGCTCGGGTAGCGCACGTGCTCCACCAGTTCCTGTGTTTCGGCCGCCGGCGCCTTGGTCAGCAGGCTCACGATGATGATCACCGCAAAACCCAGCGGCACGCCGAAGACACCGGCCGAGATCGGCAGGATGCCGAACCACAGCTCCACCGGCGAGGTGACGCCGAAGATGCCGCGCAACCAGGGCTGGGTGGTCACCATGTAGTAGAAGGTGATGCCCAGGCCCGCGATCATGCCCAGCGTCGCGCCCCACTTGTTGGCGCGCTTCCAGAAGATGCCGAGTGTCAGCGCCGGGAAGAAGGCCGCTGCCGCGAACGAGAAGGCTGCCGACACCAGGAACAGGATGTCGGCCGGCTTCTGAGCAGCCACCGCCGCCGCCGCAAGCGCCACCACCAGCAGCAGGACCTTGGAGATCATCACCCGGCGCGCGGTGGGCGCGTTGGGGTCGATCATCTTGTAGTACAGGTCATGCGACAGCGCGTTGGCGATGGTCAGCAGCAGGCCGTCGGCGGTGGACAGCGCGGCAGCCAGGCCACCGGCCGCCACCATGCCCGACACCACGTAGGGCAGGCCGCCGATTTCCGGCGTGGCCAGCACGATGATGTCGCCACCGATGCGCATTTCACCCAGCTGGAAGATGCCGTCCTTGTTGATGTCGGCCACCGCCAGCAGCGCCGGGTCGACACGGGCCCAGTCCGAGATCCACTGTGGCAGTTGGTTGAAGGGCGTCCCCACCAGCACGTTGAAGACCTCGTACTTCACCAGTACGGCCAGCGCAGGGGCCGTGAAGTACAGCAGGAAGATGAAGAACAGCGACCAGGTCACCGAGGCGCGCGCGTCCTTCACCGATGGCGTGGTGTAGTAGCGCATCAGGATGTGCGGCAGCGCGGCTGTACCCACCATCAGGCAGAACACCAGCGCCAGGAAGTTGCGCCGCGAATCGTTGAAGGCCTTCTGCGCCTTCTCGTCGCCATTCGGGTCACCCGCGTACTGTGCGGCGTGTCTCGGCATGCCGGCCAGCGGCTTGGCGCGGCCTTCGGCCGCCGGCTTCGCGGCGGTCCCGGCCGTCTTGGCGGCCGCCACGTCCGCGGGCCCCGCAGCCAGGGCCGTCACCGCGGCCAGCACGTCGGCCCCCCGGCCGTTGGCTGGCATCAGGTCG
>JANNFE010000024.1:0-41667 GCA_031379415.1 Betaproteobacteria bacterium
CGACGCCGCAGCCATCACCAACCTGAAGACGCGCAACGCTGCCGGCGAGATGGTGCCCTTGGGCGCGCTGATGACGGTGCAGCCCACCTTCGGCCCGACGCGCGTGACGCGCTACAACGGCTTCCCCTCGGCCGACATCAATGGCGCGGCCAACGCCGGCTTCTCGTCCAGCCAGGCCGAAGCCGAGATCGAGACGCTGCTGCAGCGCACGCTGCCACGCGGCATGAGCTACGAGTGGACGGAACTCGCGTATCAAGACCGCCTGACGCGCGACTTCGCCGTGCCCGGCACCACGTGGAAGGTGCCGGTGCTGGCCGCCGTGCTGGCCATCTCGGTGCTGCTGGTGATCCTGGTGCTGGCGGCGCAGTACGAGAGCTGGAGCCTGCCCATGGTCATCGTGCTCATCGTGCCCATGGGCATCCTGTCGGCGCTGTTCGGTGTGTGGGTCTCCAGCTTTCCGCCGTTCGCGCAGCCGGGTGACCTGAACATCTTCACCCAGGTGGCACTGGTGGTGCTGGTGGGGCTGGCGTGCAAGAACGCCATCCTCATCGTCGAGTTCGCCAAGGAGCTGGAGGACCAGGGCGAAAAGCTGCTGGACGCCATCACCCACGCCTGCCGCATGCGGCTGCGGCCGATCCTGATGACGTCCATCGCCTTCTGCGCTGGCGTCATCCCGCTCATCCTGGGCAGCGGTGCTGGCAGCGAGATGCGGCGCGCCATGGGCATTGCGGTGTTTTCGGGCATGGTGGGTGTCACGCTGTTCGGCATCTTCATGACGCCGGTGTTCTACGTGCTGCTGCGCAGCCGCCACGAGAAGCGGCAGTTGCAGGCGCCGCCGCTGGCGCCGCAGCCGGTGGCTGAAGGAGATCTGCGATGAGCGCACGTGGCTTGACCCTGTCGACGCTGGCCTCGGCCGTGGTCTTTGCCCTGACGGGTTGCACCGCCGTCGGGCCCGACTACCAGCGCCCGACCGTGGCGCTGGACGCGGCCTTCATCGGCGCTGGCGCCAGCGCGCTGAATGCCGGCGCGACGACGCCCGACATCGCCAGCTTCTGGCGCGGCTTCGGCGATGCGAAGCTGAATGCGTTGATCGAGCGCGCAGTGGCCGCCAACGGCGACGTCAAGCTCGCCCAGGCGCGCCTGCTGGAAGCCCGCGCCAGCCAGGACGAAGCCGACGCGGCGTCACGCCCCGGCGTCGGCATCGACACCAGCGCCACGCGCGCCATCAGGCCCATCACGCAGCAGCCGGGCGCGTCGCGCAGCGCGCGCACCGGCAGCACCTACGACGCCAGCTTCCTGGCCAGCTGGGAAATCGACCTCTTCGGCCGCCTGCGCCGCGGCAGCGAGGCCGCAGCGGCGCAGACGGCAGCCGGCGTAGCCAGCGTGTTCGCGGCGCAGACCTCGGTGGCCGCCGAGGTGGCGCGCAACTACCTGGAACTGCGCGGCCTGCAGCAACGGCTGCAGTTCACCGAAGCCAGCCTCGTGAACCAGCGCGAGTCGCTGCGCATCACGCAGGCGCGCGTGGACGCCGGCCGCAACACGCAGCTGGACCTGGCACGCGCGCGCACGCTGGTGGCCAGCACCGAAGCCGCATTGCCTTCGCTGCAGATGGCCATCGAGCGCAGTATCTTCCGCCTGGCTACGCTGACGGCGCAGGCCCCGCGCACGCTGGTGGCGGAGCTGGCCACGCCGGCACCGCTGCCCGGCCTGCCCGTCACCGACCTGGCCAGCCTGCCCGCCGGCACGCCCGAACAATGGCTGCAGCGTCGGCCCGACCTCATCGCTGCAGAACGGCAGCTGGCGGCGTCCACCGCCTTCATCGGCGTGGCACGCAGCGAGCTGTATCCGCGGCTGTCGCTGTCGGGCCTGCTGGGCTTGAACGCGGCAAGTCTGTCGAATCTGGGCAAGAGCGAGTCGGCGCGCTACTCACTCGGCGCGGGGCTGACGTGGACGCCCTTCGACCTGGGGTCCATCCGTTCACGCATCCGCGCCAGCGAAGCGCGCGCACAGCAGAGCCTGGCCAGCTTCGAGCAGGCGGTGGCGGTGGCGCTGGAAGAGACCGAGGGCGCCTTCAGCAGCTACACGCGCAGCGCGCAGCGCGCCGAGAAGCTGGACCAGGCGGCACGCAGCGGCGAGGAAGCGGCGACGCTGGCGCGCGCGCGCTTCGAGGCGGGCGTCACCGACTTCCTGGCCGTGCTCGACGCCGAGCGCGAGGTACTGAACAACCGCGACCAGCTGGTGCAGGCCCAGGTGGGCACGGCCACTGCACTGGTGGCGGTGTACCGCGCCTTGGGCGGTGGCTGGGCGGCGCCGACGGTGGCCACCGCGGCGGTGCGCTGAGCGTGGCAAGCCCGTCTGGCAAGCTGCCGCGAACCGGCGTAACCTTGCGTGGCCATTGTTGTCGGAGCCGCTCATGAACCCGCACGCAAGCCTGCCCACGCAATTGCTGGATCCCGATGCCGCGCTCGTGCAGGCCCAGCCCTGGAATCACACGCCGGTGACGCTGGACTCACCGGCACTCGACGTCATGACCGACCTCACGCGCGTGAAGGCCGCCCACACCGCGCCCGGCACGGGCCTGCGCCAGGCCGAACAGCTGATGATCCACCAGGGCGTGCGCATGCTCTTCGTCACGCCGCAGATGCCCAGCATCGAAGGCCTGGTGACGACCACCGACCTGAGCAGCGACAAGGTGCTGCGCGTCGTGCAGCAGCGCGGCCTGCACTTCGACGAGCTGACGGTGGCCGACGTGATGACGCCGCAAGGTCAGCTGGACGCCATCGACATCGCCGCCATGCGCAGCGCCACCGTGGCCAACGTGGTGGCCACCTTCAAGCGCCTGGGGCGCAACCACCTGCTGGTGCTGGAGCGCGGTGAAGGGACGGCGCCGCAGCGCGTGCGCGGCGTGATCTCACGTTCGCAGGTGGAACGCCAGCTCGGCCAGTTGATCGAGATGACCGAGGTGGCCAACAGCTTCGCCGACGTGGAACGTCTGTTGGCCTGACAGCGCCTCAGTGCAGCTTCACGTGCGGCTCGGTACGCCGCACGATCAGGCGCGCCAGCGTGTCCAGCGTCACCTTCACCCAGCCGTGAAGAGCCAGTTCGTGCATCTTGTACAGCGACAGGTACATCATCTTCGCGAACAGGCCTTCCACCATCAGGCTGCCGCCGATGAGCCCGCCCATCATGTTGCCCACGGTGCTGTATTCGCCTAAAGAGACCAGCGAGCCGAAGTCCTTGTAGCGGTAGTCGCGCAGCGGCTTGCCGGCCAGGCGGCGGTTGATCTGCGCCAGCATGTGGCTGGCCTGCTGGTGCGCGGCCTGGGCGCGCGGCGGCACGAGTCCTCCCTTGCCGTTGTTCGCCTCGGGCCAGGCGCAGGCCGCGCAGTCGCCGATGGCAAACACGTTCTGATCGCGCGTGCTCTGCAGCGTGGGCTGCACCACCAGCTGGTTGATGCGGTTGGTCTCCAGGCCGCCGATGTCCTTCAGGAAATCGGGCGCCTTCACGCCAGCGGCCCAGACGATGAGCTCGGCCGGCAGCGTGCGGCCGTCGGCCAGCACCACCACACCTGGCTGCACCGCCGCCACCTTGGCGTTGGTGAACACCTTCACGCCCAGCTTCGTGAGCAGTTCCTCGGTGGCCTTGGACAGCCGCTCGGGCAGCGCCGGCAGCACGCGCGGCGCGGCTTCCACCACCGTGACCTGGATGTCCTTGTCGGCATCGACACGGTCGAGCCCGTAGGCCACCACCTCGCGTGTGGTGCGATGCAGTTCGGCCGCCAGTTCCACGCCGGTGGCACCGGCGCCGATGATGGCCACGTGCAGTTGCTCGGGCCGCAGGGCTTCAGCCTGCGCATGGGCGCGGATGCAGGCATTGACCATGCGCTGGTGGAAGCGCAGCGCGTCGGCGGCCGACTCCAGCCGCATGGCGTGTTCATTCACGCCCGGCGTGCCGAAGTCGTTGCTCTGGCTGCCGACGGCGATGACCAGCGTGTCGTAAGGCACCGTGCGCGGCGGCGTGACCTGCGTGCCTTCTTCGTCGAAGGTGGGTGCGACCAGCACCTCGCGGCGCTCGCGGTCCAGGCCGGTCATCTCGCCCACGCGGTAGCGGAAGTGGTGCCAATGGCCCTGCGCCAGGTAGCCCACCTCGTGGTCGCTCATGTCCATGCTGCCGGCGGCAATCTCGTGCAGCTTGGGCTTCCAGACATGGGTGCGCGTCTTCTCGATCAGCGTCACCTCGGTGCGGCCACGCTTGCCCAGCGTGTCGCCCAGGCGCGTGGCCAGTTCCAGGCCACCGGCGCCGCCGCCGACGATGACGATGCGGTGGCGGTGGCTGGCTGGGGCTGGCTGGGCGTTCATGGCTTCACAGCGCAAACTGCTCGGTGTCGACCTCAGCCTGGCTCTGCGCACCGTAGCGGTTGCCGGCAATCGCGCGCGGCTCGAACAGCGCGTCGAGCTGCGCCACCAGAACCGGCGTCAGCGTGAGCGCCGCGGCGCACAGGTTTTCGCGCAGGTGGCCGCGGCTGGTGGTGCCGGGGATGGGCAGCACGTGCTCGCCGCGCGCCAGCAGCCAGGCCAGCGCCAGTTGCGCCGGCGTGCAGCCGGCCTCGCGTGCCAGCGCTTCGAAGGGTGCCAGCAGCTTCAGGTTGGCCGCGTAGTGCGCCGGCTCGAAACGCGGCATGCTGCAGCGGATGTCCTTGGCCTGAAGGCCCGACACGTCGCGCAGCGTGCCGGTGAGGAAGGCCCGGGCCACCGGGCTGAAAGCGACGAAGGCGGCGCCGATGTCGCGGCAGGCCTGCAGCACGGCGATCTCGGGGTTGCGCGTCCACAGTGAGTATTCGGTCTGCACGGCGGCTATCGGATGCACGGCGTGCGCCTTCTTCAGCGTGGCGGCCGAGATCTCGCTCAGGCCCAGTGCGCGCACCTTGCCTTGTTCGACCAGGCGCGACATCGCGCCCACGCTGTCCTCGATGGGCACCTTCTTGTCCCAGCGGTGCAGGTAGTAGAGGTCGATGAATTCGGTGCCCAGGCGGCGCAGGCTGTCTTCACAGTCGCGGCGTATGGCATCGGGGCGGCCGTCGATGACCCGCTGCAGCGCGCCGCCCGGGCCTACAGGCTGCCCCGTCATGCCACCCTTGCTGCACAGCACGATGCGGCTGCGGTGCGCCTTCAGCGCGCGGCCCACCAGCGTCTCGTTGGCGCCGAAGCCGTAGAGCGCGGCGGTGTCGAACAGGGTCACGCCCTGGTCCAGCGCATCGAGCAGCAGCGCTTCGCCCACCTCGTCCGGCGGTGGTGCACCATAGGCATGGCTGAGGTTCATGCAGCCCAGGCCGATGGGGCTGACTTCGAAGGGTCCGATGCGTCGTGGTGTCATGCGCCGGATCTTAAGCACAGGTCAGGAGATTGCCTTGAACTCACGCATGCGTCAGGAAGCCCTGCAAGCCCCCGAGGTGGTGGCCCGCCTGCTGGCGGCCGATGCCGAGCTGCACGCCGCCATCGCCCAGGTCTGGCGGGCCAGCCCGCCGACCAGCCTGCTGACGCTGGCACGCGGCAGCTCGGACCACGCCGCCGGCTACCTGGCCTACCTGGTGATGGCGCGGCTGCAGCGCCTGGTGACCTCGCTGCCGATGTCGGTGGTGACGCTCTATGCGTCGCCGCTGCAGGGCGCGGGCCTGTGGTCGCTGGCCTTCTCGCAGTCGGGCCGCAGCCCCGACCTGGTGGAACCCACGAAGGCCTTGCGTCAGCGCGGCGCGCGCACGCTGGCCATCGTCAACGATGCCGGCTCGCCGCTGGCGCAGGCCGCCGAATGGGTGCTGCCGCTGCACGCCGGCGCCGAGACCAGCGTCGCCGCCACCAAGAGCTTCATCGCCCAGCTGGCCATGGGCGCGCGGCTGGTCGCTGACTGGGGCGGCGACGCCACGCTGGCGCAGGCGCTGCACGAACTGCCCGAAGTTCTGGCGCGTGCCGCCACGCAGGACTGGAGCGCGGCGCTCGGCCCGCTGCAGGCCGCCACCGGCCTGTTCGTGGTCGGCCGCGGCCCTGGTCTGGCGATAGCGATGGAGGCGGCGCTGAAGCTGAAGGAGACCTGCGGCCTGCATGCCGAGGCGCTCTCGGCCGCCGAACTGCACCATGGCCCTAAGGCGCTGCTGGTCAGCGGCTTCCCCGTGCTCGTGCTGGCACCGCGCGGGCCGGCGCAGGCCGGGCTGCTGGAAGCCGCGGCAGCCTTTCGCGACCACGGCGCGCAGGTGCTGCTGGCCGCCCCGCCCGGCACGCCGGTCGCCGGCCTGCCGCTGCTGCCGCTGCTGGTCACCGGCCACGAGGACCTGGACCCCATCAGCGCCGTGCAAAGCCTCTACCCCTTCGTCGACAGCCTGGCCCGTGCGCGCGGCCTGGACCCCGACGCGCCGCGCCACCTGGCCAAGATCACGCTGACGCGCTGAGCGGGATGCCACGCGGGCAAGCGGTATTCTTCTTCGCATGCTGAACACCGAATCCACGCAGACGCCCCACGCCGAGCTGGACCTCTACCCGCCGGCTGCACTGATGTCCGCCCTGGTCAGCGACCACCTGCAGGCGGTGGCTGCCGTGCAGCAGGCGCTGCCGGCGCTGCTGCGTGCGCTGGCAGCGGCACTGCCGCGCCTGCAGCGCGGCGGGCGGCTGATCTACGTCGGCGCCGGCACCTCGGGGCGCATGGGCGTGCTCGACAGCGTGGAATTACCGCCCACCTTCGGCTGGCCGCGCGAACGCGCCATCGGTCTCATCGCCGGCGGCGCCACCGCCATGTTCACGGCGGTGGAGAACGCCGAGGACGACCGCGAAGCCGGCGCGCGCGACCTGCTGGGCCTGAGCCCGGGGCCCGACGACGTGGTGATCCTGATCGCGGCATCAGGCCATACACCTTATGTGTTAGGTGCGCTACAGGCGGCACGCGCTGCCGGTGCGCTGACGCTGGGCCTGGCCAACAACCCGGCGGCGCCGGTGGCGCAGGACGCCGAGATCGGCATCACGCTGGACACCGGGCCCGAGGCCATTTCGGGCAGCACGCGGCTGAAGGCCGGCACGGCGCAGAAGATCGCGCTCAACAGCCTGTCCAGCGCGCTGATGGTGCAGCTGCACAAGGTCTACGGCAACCTCATGGTCGACGTGCAGCCCGGCAACCACAAGCTGCGGCTGCGTGCCGTGCGCCTGGTGATGCTGGCCGCCGGCGTGGCCGAGGCCGAGGCCGCCGCCACGCTGGCGCTGTGCGACTACCGCGTGAAGGTGGCCGTGGTGGCGCTGAAGACCGCGGTGAGCGTGGACGTGGCCGCGCAGCGCCTGGCCGAGGTGCAGGGCAGCGTGCGCGCCGCGCTGCAGCGGCCACCCGTCTGATTCAGGCCAGAAGTTGCTGTTCCAGCCGGTGCAGCACCTCGTAGCAGGGCAGCACCTGGGCCACGCTGGCGTTGGGCTCGCGGCCATCCTGGATGGCGCCGAAGAACTCGCGGTCCTGCAACTCGATGCCGTTCATCGACACCGCCACCTTGTTCACATCGATCTTTTCTTCCTTGCCATTGAAGAGATCGTCGTAGCGCGCCAGGTAGGTGCCGGTGTCGCCGATGTAGCGGAAGAAGGTGCCGAGCGGGCCGTCGTTGTTGAAGCTCAGGCTCAGCGTGCAGATGGCGCCATTGGCCGCCTGCAGCTGGATGCTCATGTCCATGGCGATGCCCAGCGTCGGATGGATAGGCCCCTGGATGGCGTTGGCCTTCACGATGGGGCTGCCCGCCTGGTAGGCGAACAGGTCCACGGTGTGCGCGGCGTGGTGCCACAGCAGGTGGTCGGTCCAGCTGCGCGCCTGGCCCAGCGCGTTCATGTTCGTGCGGCGGAAGAAGTAGGTCTGCACGTCCATCTGCTGGATGTTGAATTCACCCGCGGCGATCTTGTTGTGCACCCACTGGTGGCTGGGATTGAAGCGCCGCGTGTGGCCGCACATCGCCACCTTGCCCGCGGCTTTGGCAGCGGCCACCACCTGCTGGCCGTCGGCGAATCTGTCGCACAACGGGATCTCCACCTGCACGTGCTTGCCGGCTTGCAGGCAGGCCAGCGTCTGCGATGCGTGCATCTGCGTCGGCGTGCACAGGATGACGGCGCCCACTTCCTTGATCGCCAGGCTGTCAGCCAGATCGGTGGTGACGTGGGCGATGCCGTACTTCGCCGCCACCTCCTGCGTCTTGGCCAGTTCGCGGCTGACCAGCGACACCACTTCCACGCCGTCGATGAGCTGGATGGCGTCGAGGTGCTTGATGCCGAATGCGCCGGCCCCGGCCAGTGCAACCTTGATCGTCATGTTGGGTTCTCCAGAATCAGATGGCCCACCGCCGTGTTCGACGCGGGCACGTGATAGAAGCGCTGCCGCTGCCGGGGCGGCGGGCCACCGGCCACGTCGTCCATGGCGCCGCGCGCGATCAGCCACATCACCAGCTCGATGCCCTCGCTGCCGGCTTCGCGCACGTACTCGATGTGCGAGACCTCGGACAGCTGCGCGGGCTCTGCGATCAGGCGGTCGAGGAAGCGCTTGTCCCAGGGCGCGTTGATGAGCCCGGCGCGCGGCCCTTGCAGCTGGTGGCTCATGCCGCCCGTGCCCCAGATCTGCACCTTCAGCGGCTGGTCGTAGCTCTGCACGGCCTTGCGGATGGCCTGGCCGAGCTTGAAGCAGCGGCGGCCCGAGGGCACCGGGTATTGCACAACGTTGACGGCGAAGGGGATCACGGGGCAGGGCCAGGCGCCCTTGATCGGATCCTGCTCACCGCACATCAGCGACAAGGGCACGGTCAGCCCATGGTCCACGTCCATCTTGTTCACGATGGTGAGGTCGAAGTCGTCCTGGATCACGCTCTGCGCGATGTGGCTGGCCAGTTCAGGGTGGCCGATGACTTTCGGCACGGGGCGCGGGCCCCAGCCTTCGTCGGCCACGGCGTATTCGGCGGCCGTGCCGATGGCGAAGGTGGGGATCATGTCCAGGCTGAAGGCCGTGGCATGGTCGTTGAAGACGAGGAAGATGACGTCCGGCGGGTTGTCCTTCAGCCACTGGCGGCCGAACTCATAGCCGGCGAACACCGGCTGCCAGTAGGGTTCGTGGGTCTTGCCCAGGTCCATGGCGGCGCCGATGGCCGGCACGTGGCTGGTGTAGACGGAAGCGGTGATGCGGGCCATGTCAGTTGTCCGGGTTGGCGGTGCCAGCGGCGCGGCCGGCGCGGCCCTGCGGTTGGCGGTGCGGCTGCGCGTCGCCGTCCTCGCCCAGCACGCGGTTGCCCTCGGGCGAACGGCCGCCTGCGACCATCATGGCGCGGTACTCATCCTCGGTCATGCCGGTCATGCTGCCGGCCATCTGCTGGAAGCTCTTGCCGTCGGTGGAGCCGATCTTGGCCAGGAAGTAGATGTTGCCGCCGGCGGCAATGGCGCGGTTCAGGTCCCGCGTCAGCACGGCCTGCTTCTGCTCTTCGCTCATGGCCCACTCGTCGAGGTAGGCGCGCTCGTCGGCCTTGAAGCGCACGCGGTTCTGTGCCTTCATCAGGCTCATGCAGAACTGGTTGAGCCAATAGCCCTTGCGCGACTGCTCGGCGTCGAAGATGGTCGTGCCGGGCACGTCCAGATAGGGTTTGTCGAGTGACATGTCAGGATTCCTCGGGCCAGTACAGGCGCATCGGGTTGGCCACCAGCAGCTTGTGTTGAAGTTCTGCGGTGGGCGCGATGCTGGGGATGAAGTCGACCAGCAGGCCGTCGTCGGGCATGTGGTCCTTCAGGTTGGGGTGCGGCCAGTCGGTGCCCCAGAGCACGCGGTCAGGGAAGGTCTCGACGATGCGGCGGGCGTAGGGCACCACGTCGCGGTAACTTGGCAACCCCGCCGCCTGTTCGCCAATCAGCGCCTTCGGCCCGGTGACGGAAAGGCGCTCGGGGCAGCTCACTTTGCTCCACACGTTCGGGTACTCGCGCATGAACTTCATGAACAGCGCGAACTGCGGGCCATCTACCGGCAGGCTCACGTCGGGCCGGCCCATGTGATCCACCACCACCGTCGTGGGCAGCGCGGTGAAGAAGTCCCACAGCTCGGGCAGGTCCACGGCCTCGAAATAGATGACCACATGCCAACCCAGCGGCGATATGCGGCCGGCGATCTCCATCAACTCGTCCCTGGGCGTGAAGTCGACCAGGCGCTTGACGAAGTTGAAACGCACGCCGCGCACGCCGGCTTGATGCAGGTCATGCAGTTCGGTGTCGCTGATGCTGCGGCGGACCGTCGCCACACCGCGCGCCTTGCCGCCGCTGCTGACGCAGGCGTCGACCAGTGCGCGGTTGTCGGCGCCGTGGCAGGTGGCCTGCACGATGACGTTGCGCGCAAAGCCCAGGTGGTCGCGCAGCGCGAACAGCTGCGCCTTGCTGGCGTCGCAGGGTGTGTACTTGCGCTCGGGCGCGTACGGAAATTCAGCCCCAGGGCCGAAGACGTGACAGTGCGCGTCCACGCTGCCGGGCGGCAGCTTGAACTTCGGCTGGGCTGGCCCGGCGTACCAGTCCAGCCAGCCGGGGGTCTTCTCGAAGCTCATGATGGCTTGCTCTCGATGTGTTGGAGGATGCGGTCCGCTTCGGTTCGCCAGTCGGCGCTGCGCGCGTAGCCGGGCGCACCCTTGGTGCCGAACACGCCCGCATCGGCCAGGTCGGCCACCCAGGCCTGGCGTTCGGCCGTGCCGGCCGCGCTGTGCGGCACCAGGCCGGCTTCGCGCACGGTCTGTGCCACCTCGCGCACCTCTTCGCTGCGGCGGCGCCCATGTTCGATGACGCGCTGGAAGAAATAGGCGCCCTGCTTTTCCCAGTCGATGGCCGGGAAGGTTTCGGCCAGCGAAGCAATGAGCGCATCTTCAACGCCGTAGTGGCGCGCCGTGGTGTAACTCTCGATGAGCATGGCCTCCAGGCCCTTGATCATCACGCTGCGGCACATCTTGGTGGCGCTGGCCACACCCAGCCTGTCGCTCGCCACCTTGGCGGCGAAGCCGTGCTGATTCAGCAGCGGCAGCAGCGTTGCGGCATGCGGCCCGCCCAGCAGCAAGGGCACCTTGCTGCGGTAAGGCGGCACGCTGGTCATCACCGCGCCTTCGACATAGCGCCCACCGGCGGCTTCGACAAAACCCGCGGCGCGAATCTTGGCGCCGGGCGAGGCACTGTTGAAGTCGAGGAAGAAGGCCCCTGCGGCGAGACCCGCCGCGCAGTCCTGCGCCACGCACACGGCCTGGCTGGCGGTGACGGCCGAGATCACGAGTTCCGCGCCCTGCACCGCTTGGCCATGCGATCCGGCCAACAGCACACCATGTTCGGCCGCATGTGCCCGCAGCGCTGCACCGGCGCCGTTCGCGCCCAGCTTCAGGTCGAAGATGGTGACGGCGAGATCCTGCGCCCGCAGATCCTCGGCCAGGATGCGGCCGACCTCGCCGTAGCCGATGAGCGCAATGCGCTGCAGCATGCTCAGTCGACGTAGCGCAGACCGGCTTTCGCCAGCGGCTCGCGCATCTTGTACATGTCCAGGCCCAGCACGCCGGCGGCCAGCTTGGCGCGCTTCTCGCCTTCGTTGGCTTCACGCGCGGCGGCGGCGTCGGCCGTCTTGCGGGCGAGTGCGGCCGGCACCACGACGACGCCGTCGTCGTCGGCGACGATGGCGTCACCGGGGTTGACGATCATGCCGGCGCACACCACCGGGATGTTCACCGAGCCCAGCGTGGCCTTGATCGTGCCCTTGCTGCTGACGGCCTTGCTCCACACCGGGAAGCCCATCTCGGTGAGGTCGCGCACGTCGCGGCAACCGCCGTCGATGACCAGGCCCAGGGCGCCGCGGGCGCGGAAGGACGTGGCCAGCAGGTCACCGAAGTAGCCGTCGGTGCAGTCGGCGGTGATGGCTGCGATGACGATGTCGCCGGGCTGGATCTGCTCGGCCACGACATGCATCATCCAGTTGTCACCCGGGTGCAGCAGCACGGTGACGGCGGTGCCCGAGATGCGCGCGCCTTTGTAGATGGGCCGCATGTAGGGCTTCATCAGCCCGACACGGCCCATGGCCTCGTGCACGGTGGAGGCACCAAAGCGCGCCAGGTCGTCGACGGCCGCGCGGTCGGCGCGGGTGATGTTGCGATGGACGACACCCAGTTCGTACATGGTCACAGCCCCTTCCTTGTGGTGCGGCCTAACGGCCGCGTGTCTTGAGTGCGGCGTCCAGCCGCGGATAGACCCGCCGCGCATTGCCTTCGTAGATCTTGTGCCGGTCATCACCCACCACGATGGTGCTGGCCTCGATGTAGCGCTTGGTGTCGTCGAAGTAGTGCCCGGTCTCGGGGTCGATGCCGCGCACGGCGCCGATCATTTCGCTGGCGAACAGGATGTTGTCGACCGGGATCACCTTCGTCAGCAGGTCGATGCCGGGCTGGTGGTAGACGCAGGTGTCGAAGAAGATGTTCTTCATCAGGTGCTCGCTCAGCAGCGGCTTCTTCAACTCCTGCGCCAGGCCGCGGTAGCGCCCCCAGTGGTAGGGCACGGCGCCGCCGCCGTGGGGAATCACGAAGCGCAGGGTCGGGAAGTCCTTGAACAGGTCGCCCTGCAGGCACTGCATGAAGGCCGTGGTGTCGGCGTTGATGTAGTGCGCGCCGGTGGCGTGGAAGCAGGCGTTGCAGCTGCTGCTGACGTGGATCATGGCCGGCACGTCGTACGCCACCATCTTTTCGTAGATGGGGTACCAGTGGCGGTCGGTCAGCGGCGGGCTGGTCCAGTGGCCGCCGGAAGGATCGGGGTTGAGGTTGATGCCGACGTTGCCGAACTGCTCCACACACTTCACCAGTTCGGGAATGCAGCTGGCCGGGTCCACGCCGGGGCTCTGCGGCAGCATGGCCGCGGGAATGAAGTGATCCGGGAAGAGCTGGCCGACGCGGTAGCAGAGCTCGATGCAGATGGCGGCCCAGGTGGCGCTGACCTGGAAGTCGCCAATGTGGTGGGCCATGAAGCTGGCGCGCGGGCTGAAGATGGTGAGGTCACTGCCGCGCTCTTTCATCAACCTGAGCTGGTTGCTCTGGATGCTCTCGCGCAGCTCGTCATCGCTGATCTTCAGGTCGGAGGCCTTGGGGCTGACGGACGGGTCCTTGATGCCGGCGATCTGCGCGTTGCGCCAGTTCTCCAGCGCCTTGGGCGCGGTGGTGTAGTGGCCGTGGCAGTCGATGATCATGGGGTCGTCTCCTTGTCTTTGGGGCCGCTTGAACCGCTCAAGCCGGTTCCATGCCGTGGCGGCGCTTGGTCTCGGCGGCCTCGGCCGAGTTCATGAAGCCGAGCATGTCGCGCACGGCTTCTGGCTGCGCAGAGCCCGGCGACACGCCGGCCGAAAAGGTGGTGATGAAGGCAGCACCTGCCGGCAGTGTGCCGAGAATCTCGATGCCGTCCACGTTCAGCAATTCGCTCAGCTGCTGGAAGCCGAGTTCGACCTCGCCGCGCACCACCAGCGTGGCCACCGGCACGCCGGGTGAGGCCTTCACGATACGGCCTGCGATGTCCGCCGCGATGCCCCAGCGCTCGAACAGCTGAGTGAGATGGGTGCCGCTGGGCCCGGTGGAATAGCCGATGCTGCGCGCTGCCAGCACGGCCCCGCGCAGCGCGTCTTCGGACGTGATGTCGGGACGTGCAGCGCCAGCGCACACCGCCACGGCCACTGGCGAGCGCACCAGGTCGACGCGGCTGCCGGCCAGCAGGTGCCCACCAGCGATCAGTTTGTCGATGGCGTCAGACGCCAGCAGCACGACATCGAAAGCCTCGCCAGCCTGCACGCGCTTGGCGGCTTCCACGCCGCCCACCGACTGGATCGCGACCTCGCAGCCCGAACGCTGGGTCCAGGCGGTGGCCAGTTCGGCCAGCACCTGGCGCGTGGCCATGGAAGAGATACCGGTGATGGTGGATGACATGACCTGATTCTTGGCCCATCGAGCCCTGTCATCAATCCGATTCCACGACTAACTGCTAGAACAAAGCGGCATACCATGCGGCCATGGACTTCAAGCAGCTGCAGTACTTCGTGCAGGTGGCCGAACTGGGAAGCTTCACACGCGCCGCCAGCGTGCTGCGCGTCGCCCAGCCGGCGCTCAGCCGCCAGGTGCGCACGCTGGAGGTGGAACTGCGCCAGGCGCTCTTCGACCGCAACGGCCGCGGCGTCACGCTCACCGTCGCCGGGCAGCGCCTGCTGGCCCATGGCCGCGGCATCCTGCAGCAGGTGGAACGTGCGCGGCACGACCTGGAAGAGCAGCGCGGCGCCGCCGCCGGCCTGCTGTCCATCGGCCTGCCGCCCAGCCTGAGCCGCACACTCACCTCGCCGCTGGTGGAGGTCTTCCGCGAGCGCTTTCCGCGCGCCACGCTGACCATCGTGGAAGGCCTGTCGACCTACACGCTGGAATGGCTGGCGCAGGGCCGGGTGGACTGCGCCGTGGTCTACAACGCCACGCCGGCCGCCGCCTTCGACCTGCTGCCGGTGCTGGAAGAAAAGCTCTACCTCGTCTCGGCACGGGGCCGGCCCGGCGCGCTGGTCGGCAAGCCGGTGCCGCTGGCCGATGTGGCGGCGCACGAACTCGTGATCCCGAGCCGGCCGCACGCCATCCGCATGCGGCTGGAAACCGTGCTGGCCGAGGCCGGGTTGAAGCCGCGCGTGGGGCTGGAGATCGAGAGCGTGCCCGCCATCCTCGACCTGGTGCAGCGCCACCCGCTGCATGCCGTGCTGTCGCTGAATGCCATCGCCGGCAGCGGCCAGGCCGAGGCCTTCCGCCTGCGGCCCATCCTGGGCGCACCGGGCGCGCCGCCGCTGGTCACTTCGCTGTGGATCGCCACTTCGGCACAAAGACCGCGCGGGCCCTTGCTGGAGCAGGCAGTTCCTCTGCTTGCAGGATTGCTGGGGGCCCGGTTGGGCATGGCAAACTCAGCCAAGGGCTTGCGGCCAAGGGCCTGAGGCCCTTTCCCTTTCGGCACCAGGAGTCTCCATGCACTTGCCCCCGAACATGACCAGTGCGTCGCTGCGCCGCCTGGCTGCTTGCGCACTGCTCACCGGCGCCGCCGCCATGCCGGCGTGGGCCGAGAACCATGCGCTGATCATGTGGATCGGCGACTACGGCGACCCGAAGTCCGACCTGCCCGGCATCGACCTCGACGCCGCCAACGCCAAGAAGATCGCTGCCGCCATGGGCGTGCCGGCGCAGAACATCACCGAAGTGAGCAACGCGCAGCTGACGGTGAAGAACATGGGCGAAGCGCTGGGTGGCCTGTACCGCCGCATCAAGGAAGGCGACAAGGTCTTCATCTACTACTCGGGGCACGGCACGCAGGCGCGCGGCAAGGAAGGCGGCCCGAAGTGCCACGAAGGCATGGTGGCGCGTGACGGCGTGGTCTTCGACATCGACCTGCAGGAGGTGCTCACCGTCATCGGCAAGCGCGCCAGCCAGGTGGTGATGATGAACGACTCGTGCTTCTCGGGTGGCGCCGCCACCAAGAGCCTGGTCAAGCCCGACCCGAAGCTGCGGCCCAAGTTCCTGCCGCCGGACAGCAAGAGCAACACCGCCGTGACCGCCGGCTACGCCTGCGGCGACGCCACCAACGCCGGCCGCGTGACGCGCAGCCTCACCACCATGGCCAAGGACACGAATGGTCCGCAGGTGCTGTACATCGCGGCGTCCAACGACACGCAGGTCTCCTTCGCCACCGATCGCGGCAGCCTGGGCACGCTGGCCTGGGCGCAATGCCTGAGCGCCGCCGCCACCGACACCGACCGCAGCGGCCGCATCAACGGCCAGGAGCTGCAGGCCTGCGCGCAGGCCAAGATCGACGCGCGCGGCACCAAGCAGACCATCACCATCCAGGGCAATGCCAAGCTGCCGCTGTTCTTCGTGAAGGCCGACGAGCCGACGGCAGCACCTGCGCCACAGCCCGTGCCCGCACCTGCACCCGCACCCGCCCCGGCACCCGTGGTCGCCGCAGCCCCGGTGCCGGCACCCGTGGCCGTGCCGGTTCCGGTGCCGGCGCCTGCCGCTGCACCCGCAGCCGACACACCCGTCAACGCCGCGCAGGCCTTGATGGATCTGAAGGCCGCTGCCGACCGCAGCTACGACGTGAAGCTGGTCGCGTCCAAGGCTTCGCTGCGCATCAAGCAGGACCTGCTGGACTTCACCGTCAGCACCAACAAGGACGGCTATGTCTACCTGCTGCAGGTGGGCAGCGACGGCAAGACCTTCAACCTGCTGTTCCCGAACAAGCTCGACACCGAGAACTTCCTCACCGCCGGCACGCACCGCTTCCCACGCCAGGCCTGGCGCGTGCGGGCGGGCGGGCCGGCCGGCACCAGCCACATCCTGGCCATCGTCTCGCCGGTGAAGAAAGACTTGTCGCAGGGCATGGACGTGTCGTCGGTGTTCCCGTCCAGCGCGGCCACCGCGAACGCCACGCGCACGCTGGTGGTGGAAGCCAGCGGTGCCAGCGAAGGCGGCTCCGGGCGCTATGGCGCCAGCGACGTGGCGGCCATCCGCGAGATTCCCTGAATGCGCGGGCTCCGCTCCTTGGCCGGCGCCTGGGCGCTGGCCGGTGCGGTCACGGCCGCCCACGCCAACCCGCCGCCGGACACCACCACGCCCGCGGCATTGGCCGACCTGGGCCTGGCCATGCTGCGCCAGCCCGGCCCCACCAATGCGGTGGTGTCGCCGGTGGCCACGGCCGCCGCGCTGGGCATGGTGCATGCCGGCCTGCTGGGCGCGGCCGAGATCGAGATCGAAGCGCTCTTCGGCCCCGTGGAAACCGGCCCGCGCGCTTTCAAGCTGCGCCTGCCCGCGCTGCTGCAGCAGTTGGGCGCGGGTGCTGAACCATCGCCCTTCGTGCTGGCCGGCCGCGTGTGGATGGACACCCGCATCGCCGCCTCCGTGCCCGCGGGCTACACGCGGCGCATGGCGCAGCGCTACCGCGCCGACAGTGCGCGCGTGAGCTTCGGCAAGACCGAAGAGTCGCGCGCCCAGATCAACGCCTGGACGGCGCAGCACACCGCCGGCCGCATCAGCGAGCTGCTGCCGGCGGGCAGCCTGGCGCCGGCCACCCGGCTGGCCATCACCGCGGCCATCCACTTCAAGAGCCCCTGGGAGCGCCCTTTCGACCCGGCGCAGACCGCCGCGCGCGCCTTCCAGCCGGCGAGCGGCAGCGCCAAGCCCGTGCCCATGCTGCTGGACGAGCGCGGCGTGATGCAGGCGCAGGTGGACGGCACGCTGGTGATGTCGCTGCCCTTCGCCGGTGAGGCCTGGTCGCTGCTGCTGGCCGTGCCGGCCGAAGGCAGCAGCGTGGATGCGCTGGCCAGGTCGCTGACCGGCGGCATCCTCGCGCGCTGGCAGGCTGCGCTGCAGCCCGAGAAGTGCAAGCTGGCGCTGCCGAAGTTCACCATCGCACCGAAGTCGGCGTCGATCAAGCCGCTGCTGGAGAACCTGGGCGTGAAGACTGCCTTCACCACCGGCGCCGACTTCCGCCCGTTGCTGGGCCGCCAGGCGCGCGACCTGCACCTGGACGACGTGCACCAGGCCGCCGGCATCACCATCGACGAAACCGGCGGCGAAGCCGTGGCCGCGGCGGCGGCCACGGTGGTCTCGAAGTCCTTTGCCGCGCCCGTGCCCGACTGCGCCGTGCAGCGCCCCTTCCTGTTCGCGGTGCTGCACCGGGCCAGCGGCACGCCGCTGTTCATGGGCCGGGTGGGCGACCCCACACTCAGCGACTGAGGCTCAGCGACTGGGGCTCACTCCGGGGCCTTGCGGATCTCGACACGGCGGTTGGCCGCCGCTTCGCCCTGCCCCGCTTCCAACGGCCGCCCGCTGCCGAAGCCATAGGCCGACAGGCGCGCCACGGTCACGCCCTTGGTCTGCAGGTAGCGGCGCACGGCCAGCGCGCGCGCGCACGACAGCTCCTGGTTGATCTTGTCGTCGCCGGTGCTGTCGGTGTGGCCGGCCACCGCGAAACGGTCCTGCGCCAGGTCTTTCGACTTCAGCGCCTTGGCCAGGGTGTCGAGCAGCATCTGGTCGGCCTTGGTGAGCTTGTCCGACGCGGTGGCGAAGCGCACGTCAAGGTTGACGCCCGGCGTGGTGTCGCCGGCGTAGGGCACCACTTCCAGGTTGCGCGCGCGCATGCCGCGGGTGGCGGTGGTGCCGTCGGCAGGTGCTGCGGCGGCGACATCGGCTGGCGCCTGTGCAGCGCCCACCTGGCCGGCGCACAAGGAGGTGCCGGCCTCGGGCAACTGCGTGCGGCGGAAGGCGCGTGCGGTGGGTCCGCTGCCGCTCAGCGCTTTCACCAGCGCCTCCACGCTGGTCTGCGCCAGCGGTTGCTGGGCCGCGCTCGGCCCTGCAGCGCCCGCCAGCGCGAGCATGAAGGCCAGGCGCAGGCCGTGGCGGACAAAGGAGGCGTGGTCGTGCATGGTGCTGACTTTCGGCGGTGGCGGTTCTTGCGCGTGAGCTTATTGCAAGCCGCGCGCCGCGCGTCGGCTACTCAGGGGAGAGGCCGCGGCCGACCGTACAGGAAGCTCAGCATCGCCGGCACTCGCAAGGCCCAGGATGCCTCGTCGTGGCCACCGGCTGGCGCCTCCAGGTAGGCCGGCGCCCAGCCGCGGGCCTGCAGCGCATCGCGCAGGCGGCGGGCGCCGCCGAGCATGCCCTCGCCCTCGCGCGCGCCGACGTCGAGCCAGATGCGCGGCGCCGGCAGGGCCGGCGCCGCGGCAGCCACGCGGGCCAAGATGTCGCCGTCGGCCCACCACACCGAGGGTGACACCACCAGCGCCGCGCCGAAGCTGTCGGCCTGCGCCAGCAGCAGCCACATCGACACCAGCCCGCCCAGCGAAGAGCCGCCCACCGCGGTGTGCTCGCGCCCGGGCCGCGTGCGATAGCGGCGGTCGATGGCCGGCTTGAGTTCCTGCACCAGGTAGCGCGCATAGGCCGCGGCGCCGCCGCCGACCGTGCCACCCTCCGGGCGCGGCTGTGCACTGGGCGTGTAGTCGGCCATGCGGTCGCCGTTGCTGGCCACGGCGACGATGATCATGGGCTGCAGGCTGCCGTCCAGCACGCCGCGCTGAGCGTGTTCGTCGAGCTGCCACTCGGCGCCGGCCGCGCGCGCGTCGAACAGGTTCTGGCCGTCGTGCAGGTAGAGCACCGGGTAGCGCCGCTCGATGGCATCGCGATAGCCCGGCGGCAGCCAGACCTGCACCTCGCGCGCGCTGACGTGGGCCGAGGCGATGGCCGGCAGGGTCTCGATGTCGCCTGTGCGCTGCACCGGGATGTCGACGCCACTGCCGAAGGCGCGCGCCAGGCGCTGCACGCCGGCTTGCAGCAGCAGGCCGCGGTTGGGGCCGCTCTCCCAGCCGTCGTCGGGGCGGCCGGGGCTGTCAATCTTGAACTTGTAGGCCAGGGGCTGGCCCGCGGCCGGCAAGGTCGGCACCTGCAGCTTCAGGATGTAGCGGCCGGGCTCGGGGCCGGGCTGCGCCGGCAGCGTCCGGCCCCACGACAGCAGCGGCGCCGCGCCGCGCAGGCCCACGCCGTCGCGGCCGGGCACGAAGCGGCCGGCGGCGATCTCCTCACGCAGGTCGATCTCCACGTCGATCACCGCGGCGCCGTGCGCCGCCCCAATCAGCGCGGACAACAGCAGAACAAGCCAACGCAGCGAGAACGCCCTCATCGGCAGCATCGTGCCACGTCATGGCTCAGCCACCGTTGTAGGCCGCCTGCAGCGCCGCCAGCTCCAGCTTCACCATCGGCATCATGGCTGTCATCACGCGGCCGGCGCGCGCGGCGTCGGCGCTGCGCAGCATGTCCTGCAGCGCCGCCGGCACCACCTGCCACGAGACGCCGTAGCGGTCGGTCAGCCAGCCGCACTGCACCGGCCGGCCGCCGTCTTCGAGCAGGCCGTGCCACTGGCGGTCGATCTGTGCCTGGTCCTGGCAGACGATCATGAAAGAGATGGCCGGCGTGAAGGAGTATTGCGGCCCGCCGTTCAGGGCCACGAATTGCTGGCCCGCGATCTCGAAGGTGACGCTGAGCACCGCGCCGGCCGGCGCCGGGCCGCCGGCCGGCATGCGCAGGGTGTCGACGACGCGGCACTCGTCGATGACGCGGGCGTAGTGCAGGGCCGCTTCTTCGGCGCGGCCGTCGAACCACAGGAAGGGCAGGATCTTCTGCATGGGCTTTCCTTCGGGAGCAGGTGCGCACAGCGGCACCGGACACGACGGCCCAGGGCCCCTGTTCTCGACAAACCGCGCAGCCGCCCCGGTTCGGCGCTAGATTCACGCCATGTGGGAAAAGCTCCTGGCGGCGGCCGGCCTCGTGGCCTGCCTGGTGGTGTGGGCCGGCATGGCGCTGGGCCCGGCGCGGCGGCACCGCCTGCTGGGCACGCCGCGGCGGCTGTGGCGCGGGCTGCGCGTGCGGCGCGTGGCGCAGCGCGAAGCGGCCAGCATCATCGAGCGCGCCAGGCGGCGCCCGGGTGTTGAGCGCGAGGGCAACGTCTACCGCCCCAAGTCCTTCGACCGCCGTAGCGACGACGACGACAAGACGCTGCACTGAAGGCAAACCCGACTGCGCGCAGGGGCGGCGCCGACGCATCATCATCCGCCCGCCGCCAACGAACACCGGAGATCCCGCATGCCGCGTCTGAACGTCAATGGCCAGGTGCGAGAGCACAACGCCGAGCCCGATACGCCCCTGCTGTGGGTGCTGCGTGAACAGCTGGGCCTGACCGGCAGCAAGTACGGCTGCGGCGTGGCGCAATGCGGTTCCTGCACCGTGCACCTGGACGGCGTGCCGACGCGCAGCTGTGTCTATCCGGTCTCGGCCGTGGGACCGAATCAGAAGGTTCTCACCATCGAAGGCCTGTCCGCCAAGGGCGACCACCCGTTGCAAAAGGCCTGGGTGAACCTGGACGTGCCGCAGTGCGGCTACTGCCAGAGCGGCATGATCATGGCCGCGGCGGCGCTGCTGAAGAAGAAGCCGCGCCCCACCGACGCCGACATCGACGCGGAGATCACCAACATCTGCCGCTGCGGCACCTTCAACCGCGTGCGCGCGGCCATCAAGGAAGCGGCCGGCAGCACCAAGACCGCGGGGCTGGACATCGTGCACGTCGTCAGGAGAGAGGCATGAGCGCCGTCCTCAATCGCCGCGAATTCCTGGGTACGGCAGCGGCGGCCGGTTCCCTGGTGCTGGGTTTCCCGGTCACTGCCGGGGCACAGGGCCTGCCGCCCGAGATCAACGCCTGGGTCGTGGTGCAGCCCGACGAGCGCGTGATCATCCGCATCGCACGCAGCGAGATGGGCCAGGGCACGCTGACGGGCCTGGCGCAATTGGTGGCCGAAGAGCTGGACTGCGACTGGGCGCGTGTCACCACCGAATACCCCACGCCGGGCCAGAACCTGGCGCGCAAGCGCATCTGGGGCAACTACAGCACCGGCGGCAGCCGCGGCATCCGCGAGAGCAACGAGTACGTGCGCAAGGGCGGTGCCGCGGCGCGCATGGTGCTGGTGCAGGCAGCGGCCGACGAGTGGAAGGTGCCCGTATCCGAATGCAGCGCCAGCGCCGGCGTCATCACGCACGCCGGCAGCGGCCGCCGCACCACCTACGGCAAGGTGGCCACGGCCGCAGCGGCCATCACGCCGCCCACCGAGGTGTCGCTGAAGGACCCCAAGACCTGGAAGCTGGCCGGCAAGCGCATGGCGCGGCTGGACACGGTGGAGAAGACCAACGGCAAGCAGATCTACGGCGCCGACCTGCAACTTCCCGGCATGCTGAATGCCGCCATCGCCGCCTGCCCCGTATTCGGCGGCAAGGTGAAGAGCTACAACGCCGAAGCCGTGGCCAGGATGCCCGGCGTGAAGAAGGTGCTGGCAGTCGGCGACGACGCCGTGGCCGTGGTGGCCGACACCTGGTGGCGCGCCAAGAAGGCGCTGGATGCGCTGCCCGTGGAGTGGGACTTCGGTGCCAACGCGAAGCTGCAGCAGGCTGACTTCAACGCCGTGCTGAAGGCCGGTCTCGACGCCGAGCAGGCCATCGTGGGCAATAGCAACGGCGACGTGAAGGCCGGCCTGGCCGGCGCAGCGCGCACGCTGCAGGCGGTCTACGCCTACCCGCACCAGAACCACGCCACGATGGAGCCGATGAACGCCACGGCGAAGTGGACCGCCGAGCGCTGCGAAGTCTGGACGCCCACGCAGAACGGCGAAGCCGCACTCGCCGCCGCCGCACAGGCCTCGGGCCTGCCGGCGACGCAATGCGAGGTCTACAAGATCCACCTCGGCGGTGGCTTCGGCCGCCGCGGCGCCGTGCACGACTGGGTGCAGCAGGCCGTGCTCATCGCCAAGCAGATGCCCGGCACGCCGATCAAGCTGCTGTGGTCGCGCGAAGAGGACATGACCCACGGCCGCTACCACCCCATCACGCAGTGCAAGATGACGGCGGGGCTCGACGCGCGGGGCGAGTTGACGGCGCTGCACATGCGCATCAGCGGCCAGAGCATCCTGGCCAGCGTGGCGCCGCAGAACATCCAGAACGGCAAGGACCCGGTCGTCTTCCAGGGCCTGAACGCCGGTGGCGGCGAAGCCATGATCGGCTACAGCTTCCCGCACCTGCTGGTCGACCACGCCATGCGCAACCCGCATGTGCCGGCCGGTTTCTGGCGCGGTGTGAACCTGAACCAGAACACCATCTACCTGGAGTGTTTCCTCGACGAGGTGGCCCACGCCACGGGCCAGGATCCGCTGGCCCTGCGCCGCAAGCTGATGGCCAACCACCCCAAGCACCTGGCGGTGCTGAACGCGGCGGCCGAACGCGCCGGCTGGGGCACGCCGGCGCCCGACGTGGGTGGCCAGAAGGTCTTCCGCGGCCTGGCGCAGACCCATGGCTTCGGCAGCTACGTGGCGGCCTGCGCCGAGGTCTCGGTCAGCAAGGAAGGCGCATTGAAGGTGCACCGCATCGTGGCCGCCACCGACCCCGGCCACGCCGTCAACCCGCAGCAGATCGAGGCCCAGGTGGAAGGCAGCTTCGTCTACGGCCTGTCGGCCATGTTGTACGAAGAGTGCACGGTCAAGGACGGGCGCATCGAGCAGCGCAACTTCGACACCTATCCGTCGATGCGCATCGCCGAGATGCCCAAGGTGGAAACCGTGCTCGTGCCTTCGGGCGGCTTCTGGGGCGGCGTGGGTGAACCCACCATCGCGGTAGCGGCACCGGCGGTGCTGAACGCCATCTTCGCGGCCACCGGCAAGCGCATCCGCGAGTTGCCGCTGAAGCATCACAGCCTGAAAGCGTGAACCTGCTCGCGGCGCTGACGCTGAGCCTGGTGGTGGTGGGCGACGGCATCCCGGCGCCCATGACCAGCATCCCCGGCGATGCGGCGCGGGGCCGCGCCATCGTCGCCAATCGGCAGACGGGCCTGTGCCTGTTGTGCCACCAGGCGCCGATTCCCGAAGAGCGTGCCCAGGGCAACCTGGCCGGCGATCTGAGTGGCACAGGCAGCCGCTGGACCGCGGCGCAGTTGCGCCTGCGTGTGGCCGACGCGCGGCGGCTGAATCCCGAAGGCCTGATGCCATCCTTTCACCGCGTCGACGGCCTGCAGCGCGTGGCGCCGGCCTTTCAGGGCAAGCCCATCCTCGACGCGCAGCAGGTCGAAGACATCGTCGCCTACCTGCAGACGCTGAAATGACGGTGCGGCGCACGCTGCTGCTGGCTGGCTTTTCCAGCGTGTTCGTGCGCCCGGCGCTGGCCACGCCCGAGTCGCTCCAGGCCGCCGTGGCGAAATTCAGCGGCGGGCGCACACCGCGCGACGGCCGCGTCACCTTGTCCATCGACGCGCTGGTGGAAAACGGCAACGCGGTCCCGGTGGCCGTCAGCGTCGACAGCCCCATGACGGCGGCTGATCATGTGCAGCGCATCGCCATCTTCACTGTCAACAACCCGCAGCCCGACGTGGCCGTGTTCCACCTCGGCCCGCGCAGCGGCCGCGCCCAGGTCGCCACGCGCATGCGCATGGCGACATCGCAGCCGGTGCTGGCCCTGGCGGTGATGAACGACGGCAGCGTGTGGCGGCACAGCGTCGAGGTGGTGGTCACGCTCGCCGCCTGCCTGGAAGGCGGCTGAAGCCGTGGCGCGCGCACTCGTCCGCGTTCCTGCCATCGCCCGCCGCGGCGAGGTGATGGAGGTGCGCGTGCTGCTGCAGCACGTCATGGAGAGCGGCTACCGCCCGGGCGCCGACGGCCGGGTGCTGCCGCGCGACATCGTGCAGCGCGTCGAGGCCCGCTTCGAAGGCGAACTGGTGTTCGCGATGGACCTCTTCCCGGCCATCGCCGCCAACCCCTATGTGGCCTTCCCGCTGCTGGCCACCAGCAGCGGCGCGCTGGTGCTCAGCTTCCGCGGCGACAACGGCTTTGCGCACAACGAGCGCGTGACCATCACCGTGGCATGAGGCCGTTGATCGCCGCGCTGCTGCTGGTGGCCGGCTCGCTGGCGTCCGCCGAGCCGCGGCGCAGCGGCTACGCCGACATGGCACCGTCCACGCAGCGCCTGCAGGACGATGATGCGCAGAACCCGGCCATGCTGTGGGTGCAGGACGGCGAGCAGCGCTTCGGGGCCGACTGCGCACGCTGCCACACCGCGGCCTCCCTGCGCGACGTGGCCACCCGCTACCCGGCCTGGGACGCCCAGCTTGCCCAGCCGGTGACGCTGGCCACGCGCATCAACCTGTGCCGCCAGCGCCATGTGAAGGCGCCGCCGCTGGCCGCCGAGAGCGACGCCCTGCTGGCCCTGGAAGCCGCGCTCGCGCGTCCGGCACGCGGCCTGCCCATCGCGCCCGAGCCCGATGCGCGGCTGCGGCCGTGGCGCGCACGGGGCGAGGCGCTGTACCGCCAGCGTTTGGGCCAGCTCGACTTCTCCTGCGCGCAATGCCATGACGAGCAGGCCGGCCGCCGCCTGGCCGGCAGCCTGATCCCGCAGGCCCACCCCACGGCCTACCCGATCTACCGCCTGGAATGGCAGGGCATGGGCGGCCTGCAGCGGCGGCTGCGCAACTGCATGGTGGGCGTGCGCGCCGAGCCCTATGCCTACGGCAGCGATCAGTTCCTGGCGCTGGAGATCTACCTCAGGCAGCGGGCCGCCGGCATGCCACTGGAAAGCCCGGGCGTGCGGCCATGAACCCCATCGAAGCGACGCAGGCCTGGCTGGAGAAGGCAGTCATCGGCCTCAACCTCTGCCCCTTCGCCAAGGCCGTGCACGCCAAGGGCCAGATCCGCTGGGTCTTGAGCCAGGCCACCACCCCCGAGGCCCTGCTCGCCGAGCTGATGGCCGAACTGCAGAGCCTGGCCACGGCCGACGCGGACGCCATCGACACCACGCTGCTCATCCACCCGCAGGTGCTGGGCGACTTCCTCGACTACAACGACTTCCTCGACGTGGCCGATGCCGCGCTGGAAGAGCTGGGCCTGGACGGCAGCTTGCAGATCGCCAGCTTTCACCCGCACTACCAGTTCGCGGGCACCGAAGCCGACGACCCGGGCAACCTCAGCAACCGCTCACCCCACCCCACGCTGCACCTGCTGCGCGAAGACAGCGTCGAGCGTGCCGTGGCCGCCTACCCCGAAGCCGAGGCCATCTACGAACGCAACATCGAAACGCTGCAGGCCCTGGGTGCCGACGGCTGGCGCCGGCTGATGCAGCGCTGACCATGCCAGGCCGGCAGCCAAGGCCAGCATGGTGAGGCCGATGATGGCGTCCAGCACCTGCCAGGCGCGTGGCCGCGCGAACACCGGCGCCAGCAAGCGCGCGCCATAGCCGAGCGCGCCGAACCACACGAAGCTGGCTGCCGAGGCGCCACCGGCAAACCACCAGCGCGCATCACCCTGTTGCGCGCCGACGCTGCCCACCAGCACCACGGTGTCCAGGTAGACATGCGGGTTCAGCAGCGTGAAGGCCGCTGCCTGGGCCAGCGCCTGCGCCAGCGTCATGGCCTGCGTGCCCTGCGCCGCGGCCAGCGCCGCGGGCCGGCGCGCCCGCCACAGCGCGCGCAGGCCGTAGACGGCCAGAAAGACCACGCCGCCGGCCGTCAGCCACAGCGCCAGCGCCGGGCGTTCGCCCAGCAGCGTGGCCAGGCCGGCCACGCCGGCCGTCATCAGCACCGCGTCGCAGAAGGCGCACAGCAGGACGATGGCGCCGACATGCTCGCGCCGCAGCCCCTGGCGCAGCACGAAGGCGTTCTGCGCGCCGATGGCGACGATGAGGGTGAGGCCGAGGGCGGCACCGGTGAGCAGGGCAGGAAGGGCGGCGGACATGGGCGCGCAGCATGCCGCCGTACCCCGCCGGACGCCACTTAGACTTGCTACACCCGCACCAGCATTGCTCAGCTCGCCCCTTGGACCATGCCCTGATCGCCGCCGTGGCCGCCGTGGTGCGCGAGGGCAGCTTCGAACGCGCCGCCCTCGCGCTGCACGTCACCGCCTCGGCGGTGTCGCAGCGCGTCAAGCTGCTGGAACAGCGCCTGGGCCAGGTGCTGGTGGTGCGCGGCCAGCCCTGCACCGCCACCGCGGCCGGCCAGGTGCTGTGCCGGCATGCCGAGCAGGTGGCCATGCTCGAGGCCGGACTGGCGCGCGAACTGCCGGCGCTGGGCAGCGCAGCCACCGGGCGCGCCACGCTGAGCGTGGCCGTGAATGCCGACAGCCTGGCCACCTGGTTCGTCGCCGCGGCCGCCGCCTTCGCGCGCGACGAGCCGGCGCTGCTCGACCTGCGCATCGAGGACCAGGACCACACCGCCGGCCAGTTGCGCAGCGGCGAGGTGCTGGCCGCCGTCACCGCGCTGGCCGCTCCCGTGCAGGGCTGCCGCAGCCTGCCGCTGGGCCGCATGCGCTACCTGGCCACGGCCAGCCCGGACTTCATGCGCCGCCACTTTGCCGGCGGCGTGGATGCGAGCAGCCTGGCCGAGGCGCCCTGCCTCACCTTCAACCAGAAAGACCGTCTGCAGGACGCCTGGATGCAGACGCTGTGCGGCCAGGCCGTGGCGCCGCCGCGCCACTGGCTGCCGGCCTCGCAGGCCTTCGTCGACGCCAGTTGCGGCGGCCTCGGCTGGGGCCTGAACCCGGCACCGCTGGTGGCCGACGCGCTGGCGCGCGGCGCGCTGGTGGAGCTGGTGCCGGGGCGCCCGTTGCAGGTGGCACTGCACTGGCAACATCCGCGTGCCGCGGCGCCCCTGCTGCAGCGCCTGACGGCCGCCGTGCTGGCGGCGGCCAAGACCGGCCTGGAGCCCTGCTCATGAAGATCTGCATCGTCGGCCTGGGCGCCATCGGCGGCCTGTTCGCGGCCTGGCTGGGCCAGCGCCTGCCGGCGGGCGAAGTCACGCTGTCGGCCCTGGTGCGTGGCGACACACTCGCTGCCGTGCGGCGCGGTGGTCTGAAGTTGCTGGGCAGCGATGCCGCGCTGCCGCTGCAGGTCAGCCACGACGCGGCCGATCTCGGTGTGCAGGATCTGGTCATCCTGGCCGTCAAGGGTCCGGCCCTGGTCGCCGTGGCACCCGCCGTGCACGCGCTGTGCGGCCCGCACACGCAGGTGCTGGCGGCGATGAACGGCGTGCCCTGGTGGTTCTTCGAGGGCCTGCCGGGGCCCTGTGAAGGCTGGACGCTGGACAGCGTGGACGTCGGCGGCATGGTGCGCGGCCTGATCCCGGCTGCGCAGGTGCTGGGCTGCGTGGTGCACCTGTCCAGCCGCGTGCCGGCGCCGGGGCAGGTGCAGCACGTCGGCGGCAACGGACTCATTCTCGGCCGGCCGGCGGGTGGCAGCGACGACGCGCTGCAGGCCGTGGCCGCGCTGCTCGGCCGCGCCGGTTTTGCCGTGACGGTGTCGGAGCGCATCCAGCGCGAGGTCTGGTTCAAGCTCTGGGGCAACATGACCATGAACCCCATCTCGGCGCTGACCGGCGCACCCTGCGACGCCATCCTCGACGACCCGCTGGTGCGCGCCTACTGCAGCGCGGTGATGCGCGAAGCGCAGGCCATCGGCGCGGCCTTCGGCATCACCATCGACCAGGAACCGGAAGCCCGCCACGCCGTGACGCGCAAGCTGGGCAGCTTCAGGACATCGATGCTGCAGGACGCGCAAGCCGGCCGCGCGCTGGAACTCGACGCGCTGGTGGGCGCGGTGCGCGAGATCGGCCAGCGCCTCCAGCTGGCCACGCCGAACATCGACGCGCTGTTCGGGCTGACACGGCTGATGGCGCGCCAGCGCGGCCTGTACCCGCGCTGAGGGCCGTGCCTGATCAGGTCTTGACGAGCGCCGAGACCACGCCCTGCGTGGCTTCCTTCAGCTTCTCCCTGGCCATCGTCTTGCAGGCGTCGGTGCTGCTGTTGGGCACCGCGTCGTAGGCGGTGGCCGTCTTCTGCGGGCGGAAGAGCACGGCCTTGGCGGTGGGCGTCAGCGGCACCAGCATCACGCGCGCGGCCACCACGCAGGTGCTGCCCTTCATGCCGCCTTCCACCTGGCTGATGAAGGCGTACTTGCTGGCCGGGTAGATCTTCCACACCTTGGCCGGGATGTTCTCGCCCATCACCGCCTTGGCCGCCGCGGCGTCGATCAACAGGGCGTTCGAATGATCGACGAAGTTCGTCTTCACGGCGGGCTCGGCCGCCCATGCAGCAGTGGCCAACAGGAGGGCGGGGACGAGGAGAGCTGGTTTCATTCGGCACCTGTGCACTAGGGGTTGGAAGCGGGCCCGGCAGCGCCGCCGGGGGCAGTGTAATCAGTCAACTCGCTCAACTCGCTCAACTGGCATCAGGAGCCTGCTGCGCGCCAGCCTGCAGCCGCTGCACGTCCTGGCTCAGGCGCCCGGCGATCAGGCGCACCACCTCCAGGCCGAAGTCGGGGTTCTGGTAGACCAGCTGCTTGAAGGTGTCCTCGTCGATGGACAGCACCGTGCAGTCGGTGGCGCAGCGCGCGCTGCTGCTGCGCCGGCGGTCGGGTGCGAAGAAGGCGATCTCGCCGAACATCTGCCCGGCCTGCAGCATGCGGCCGACTTCGGGCAGCTCGACGCGGCCGTCGGCCAGGAAGTACAGGCGGTCGGCGAGGTCACCGCGTTCGAACAGCATGGTCCCGGCCCTGAGCTTGCGGCTGCGCATGTAGGGGCGCAGCCAGATCTCCATCTGCTGCGGGTCGGCGCTGCTGCGGATGACGCGGCGCGTCAGGTTCACCATCTGGCGCACGCGCCACAGGTTCACCGGCAGCAGCACGCTGTGCAGCAGCACCATCAGCAGGCTGGGGTGCACGAGGCCGTAGACGATGAAGCCGACATTGCTGCCCACCGCCAGCCAGCGCAGCGGAATCATGGTGCGCACGAAAGCGCTGACGATGACCAGCAGCCCGGCCAGCGCGGCCGAGACCACGGCGATGAGTTCTTCAGGCCGCGTGAGCGACGCGAGAAAACGGTCGGCATGCTGCGCCAACAGCTCGGACAAAGACACGGATCCCCCTCCTGCGGCGCCTTGCAACCCGCCGGGATGGAGTATCCCCGCACGGCGCGGCACGCCGCAGAATCGGCGCGATGGACAACAGCAGTACGCCACAACAACGCCGCCTCGTCAGCGTGCTCTTTCTCGATGTCGTGGGCTCCACCGCGCTGAGCAGCCTGCTCGACCCCGAAGACGTGTCCGAGGTGATGGACGGCGCGCTGGCGCGCTTCGCCGCCGTGGTGGCGGCGCATGGCGGCCGCGTGCTGCAGTTTGCCGGCGACAGCCTGCTCGCCGCCTTCGGCGCCGACGCGGCGCGCGAGGACGACGCCGAACGTGCCGTGCACGCCGGCCTGGCGCTGCTGACGGCCGGGCGCGAGCATGGCGCGATGGTCCAGCGCGTGTACCGCCAGGCCGGCTTCGACGTGCGCGTGGGCGTGCACACCGGCCATGTGCTGCTGGGCGGCGGCGTGGACGCCGAAGGCACGATCCGCGGCTTCACCGTCAACATCGCGGCGCGCCTGGAGCAGACGGCGCCGCCCGGCCGCCTGCGCATCAGCCAGGACACCTGGCGCCAGGTGCGCGGCGTCTTCGACGTCGAGGCGCAGGCGCCGCTGCTGGTGAAGGGGCAGGACGAAGCGCTGCTCACCTACCTGGTGCTGGCGGCGCGGCCACGCGCCTTTCGCGTTGCCGAACGCGGCGTGCTGGGGCAGGAGACGCCACTGGTCGGCCGCGACGCCGAACTGGCGCGGCTGCTGCAGGCCTTTGAGGCCGCGGCCGGCGGCGCTGGCCTGCAGGCCGTCACGCTGCTGGCCGAAGCGGGCCTGGGCAAGAGCCGGCTGATGCACGAGTTCCAGCACCGGCTGGACGCCCATGCGCGCAGCTGCTGGCTGCTGCTGGGCCGCGCCCAGCCGAGCGGCCGGCTGCAGCCCTACGGCCTGCTGCGCGAGGTGCTGGCCTGGCGCCTGCAGATCGCCGACAGCGCCAGCGGCGAGGTCGCCCGCCAGCAGCTGGTGCAAGGCCTGGCGCCACTGCTGGGCGCAATGGGCGATGGCCAGGGCGAGGCCGATGCCTGCGTGCTGGGCCAGCTCATCGGCATGGACTTCTCGTCGCACCCGGCGCTGGCCGGCCTGCTGCGCGAGCCACGCCTGCTGCGCGACCGCGGCATCGCCACCTTCACGCGCTGGCTGCAGGCGCTGGCGGCCAGCGACGGCTCGCCCGTGGTGCTGATGCTCGACGACCTGCAATGGGCCGACGAAGCCTCGCTGGACTGGCTGGCCCAGCTGCTGGCACGACCCGAGCTGCCGCTGATGCTGGTGCTGGGCGCGCGGCCGGCGCTGCTGGAGCAGCGCCCGGCCTGGGGCGAAGGCTGGGCGCGCCACGAGAGCATCGTGCTGGCGCCGCTCGGCGCCACGGCGCGGCGGGCGCTCACCGACGCGCTGCTGCAGCGCCTGGCCGAGGTGCCGGCTGCGCTGCGCACGCTGATCGAGCAGCAGGCCGAAGGCAACCCCTACTACGCTGAAGAGCTGGTGCAGATGCTCATCGACGACGGTGTCATCGACACCCGCGCCGAGCCCTGGCTGCTGCACGCCGAGAAGCTGCAGGCCGCGCGCGTGCCCGGCACGCTGGTGGGCGTGCTGCAGGCCCGGCTGGACGCGCTGGCGGCCGGCGAGCGCCACACGCTGCAGCAGGCCAGCATCGTGGGCCCGGTGTTCTGGGACCAGGCCCTGGCCGCCCTGGAACCCGGCTCGGCGCCCCAGCTGCCGGCGCTGCAGGCCAAGGCCATGGTGCAGCTGCGGCCCGACAGCGCCTTCGACGGCACGTCGGAACGCAACTTCCACCACCACCTGCTGCACCAGGTGACCTACGACACCGTGCTGAAGGCCGAGCGCCGCAGCGGCCATGCGCGCGCCGCGCAGTGGCTGGCCGAACGCGTGGGCGACCGCGGCGTCGAGTACCTGGCCGTCACCGCCGAACACTACGCACGCGCCGGCGATCACGAGCAGGCCCTCGGCTGGTACGAACGCGCGCTGGAAACCGCCACCGCCCGCTTTGCCAACCGGGCGGCTTTGGACATCGTGGCGCACCTGCTGGCGCTGCCCAACCTGGGCGATACGCCGCGCCGCTATGCCGTGCTGCGGCGCCAGGCCACCGTGGCCGACCTGGTGGGCGACCGCGTCCTGCAGGCGCACACCGCGCAAGAGCGCTGGCGCCTGGCCGAAGCCTTGCAGGACGACGCCCTGCGCGCCGATGCCGCGATGGGCCTGGCGCTGCTGCACGACCGGCTGGACGAGCACGCAGCAGCGTGGCGCGAAGCCGAGCTGGCCATCAGCCTGGCCACACGCGCCGACGCCGCGGCGACCCTGGCCCTGGCGCATGGCGAACTCAGCTGGCTGGCACGGCTGCGTGGCGACATCGCGCTCGCGCGCCAGCACATCGAAGCCGCGCTGCCGCACGCCGCCCGCGCCGCGCAGCAGCTGCGGCGGCCCGACGACCACCTGTACGAGGTCTCGCTGCGGCTGGTGGCGGCCTCGCTGTGCCGCGACGAACACGACCTCGACCGCGAACGCGCCTTGGGCGAAGAGGCGCTGGCGTTGGCCGAGCAGCGCCAGCTGCGGCGCCTGTGCTGCTCCAGCGACGAGCTGCTGGCCGAACATGCACTGAGCCTGATGGACCTGGCGCGCGCCGAGCACCACATCGAACGCGGCACCGCTGCTGCCGCCAGCATGGGCATGGAGTCGGCCTTCACCTGTTTCCTGGCCCGCCGCTGCACGCTGGCCCTGCATCGCGGCGACTGGCCGGCCATGGCGACCTTCGCCGCCGACGCCGTGCGGCGCTACGACCGCCTGGCCATGCGCGTCAACGGCGCCGAGCTGCGCGCCTGGCACGGCGTGGCGCTGGCGGCCCTGGGCGAGCTGACGCCCGCGGCCACGCTGCTGCAGCGCGCCAGCCAGACCTACGCCGAGATCGGCGCCGAGCCCGACGCGCGGGCCTGCCGGCTGCTGCACGCCCAGGTGCTGATGCAGCAGGGCGACCGGGCTGCAGCGCTGGCCGCGGTGCGGGCCGAAGGGCCGGTGCTGGAGACGCTCGCCGCGCTGGCCGGCAGCTTCGCGCCGCTGCACGCGCGCGCTGCCGCCTGGCGCGTGCTGCAGGCGGGCGACGCCGAGGCCGCGGCACGCCAGCTCGGCCTGGCCATCGAGCAGCTGACGCGCATGACGGAGAAGATCGCCGACCCCGCCGAGCGCGAACACGCGCGCTGCGGCCCGGCGCTGCACCGCGAGCTGCTGAAAGCCGCAGGCCGCAGTTGAACGACCAGCGCGAAGACGGCAGGCGCGCTACCAGCGGGAATAAGGCAGGCGCGCTACCAGCGGGAATACGGCAGGCGCGCTACCAGCGCGCGGGCAGCTTCTTCAGCACCGCGATGCGCCCGTTGCGCATCTCGACATAACCGCCTTCCAGCAGCGGCTTGAAGACGCGGCTGACCATCTCGCGGGAACTGCCCACGCGCTCGGCGATGTCCTGCTGCGTGAGCTTCTCGGGCAGCGTCGGCACGCCACCTTCGTCGCGCGCCAGCGTGCGCAGCAGCCGCGCGATGCGGCCGTAGACGTCTTCCAGCGCCAGGCTCTTCACGTGTTCGGTGCTGGCGCGCGCCAGGCGGATGAGCTTCTTGATGAGGTGCAGCGCGAAGTCGGGGTGGGTGGCCAGGAACTCGCGCACCTCGGCGCCAGGCACCACGGCGCAGGTGGTGGGCACCAGGGTCATGACGCTGGCCGAGCGCGGGCCGCCGTCGAGCGTCATCTCGCCGAAGTATTCGCCCGCGCCCTGGGTGGCGTAGACGATCTCGCGGCCGTCGGCGGCCGAGCCGTAGGCCTTCACGCGGCCACTCAGGATGACGAAGAGCGCGTCGGAGTGGTCGTCTTCGGTCACCAGCACGGTGTTGGCGGCGTAGCTGCGCACGCCGCCGCGGTGGGCAATCTCGCGCAGCAGGCTGTCGTTGAGCAGGTCGGGGGTGGGAAGGGTGGCCATGGGCGCGATCGTGCCATGGCGCGCAGCGGACCGTCACGTCGCTGACGCCCGGCGTGGCCTATGCTGCGCCCATCCCGCCACACCGTGCACCGCCCACCGTGGACCGCCACTTCCTCACGCCGCTGTTCAACCCGCGCTCGATCATCGTCTTCGCAGGCGACCCCGACGCCGAACCGGCCACGCGCGAGGCGCGCGTGCTGCGCCAGGCGCTGGCGGACAGCCCCTACGCCGGCGAGCTCACCTGGCTGGACATCGGCACCACCGGCACGCTGGGCGACCTGGTGGCGTCGCGCGCCGACCTCGCGCTCATCGCCCTGCCACCGGCTCTGGCCGCGGCGGCGCTGGAGGTGGCCGGGCGCATCCGCTGCCGCGCGGCGCTGGTGCTCACCAGCGGGCTGGTGGCCGCGCAGTGCAATGAACTGCACCAGATCGCGCGCCAGCACGGCATCAACCTGCTGGGGCCCAACAGCCTGGGGTTGCAGCGGCCGGCGCTGAAGCTCAATGCCAGCGCTTTGGGCCCGCTGGCGGCGGCCGGGCCGCTGGCCCTGGTGTCGCAGTCGGGTGCGCTCACCGCGGCCATGCTCGACTGGGCCGGCCAGCATGGTGTGGGCTTTTCCACCGTGATCTCGCTGGGCCCGAATACAGCCGTCGAACTGCCGCAGGTGCTGGACTTCCTGACCAGTGATGCCAGCACGCAGAGCATCCTCGTCTACATGGAAGGCATTCGCCACGCGCGGCGTTTCATGAGCGCCCTGCGCGCCGCCGCTTATGCCAAGCCGGTGGTGGTGATGAAGGCCGGCCGCCAGGCCGCGGGCAGCAAGGTGGCGCACACCCATTCGGCGGCCATCGTGGGTGCCGACGATGTCTTCAACGCCGCCTTGCGCCGCGCTGGCGTGGTGCGCGTGCGCCAGTTCACGCAGCTGTTCTCGGCCGCGCAGTGCCTGGCCTCGCGCTTCCGACCGGTGGGCGAGAAGCTGGCCATCGTCACCAACGGCGGCGGCCCGGCCGTGCTGGCGGCTGACTGGGCCGGCACCCTGGGCCTGACGGTGGCGCGCGTGGACGACCTGGGCGAGGACGCCGACGGCCCGGTCTACGTGGCCGCCATGCAGGCTGCGATGGCCGACCGCGGCGTCGACGGCGTGCTGCTCATCCACGCCCCGAAAGCCGGCGTCGACACCGACGCCATTTCGCTGGCCATCGGCGAAGCCTTCTCGCCCGCCGCCAAGCCGGTGATCGGCTGCTGGATGGGCGAGGCCCGCGTGCGCCCGGCGCGCCAGGCGCTGGCGGCGCGCAAGATGCCCGTCTTCCGCACGCCCGAGGCGGCGGTGGACGCCTTCCACAACATCGCCAGCTTCTACCGCAACCAGCAGCTGTTGCAGCAGACACCGCCGCCGCTGGGCGACGGCGCCCGGCCCGACACCGAAGGCGCGCGCCTGCTCATCGAAGGCGTGCTCGCCGAACGCCGCCAGGTGCTGACCGAGATGGAAAGCAAGGCGTTGCTGGCCGCCTTCCACATCCCGGTCACGCGCACCATGCTCGCGCGCAGCGCCAACGAGGCCATGCTGATTGCCAGCCAGCAGGGCTTTCCGGTGGCGCTGAAGATCGACTCGCCGGACATCAGCCACAAAAGCGACCACATGGGCGACGTGCAGGGCGTGATGCTCGACGTGCACAACGCCACCCAGGTGCGCGACCGTTACCACGAGATGCTGGCGGCGGTGGCGCGTGCCCAGCCCGACGCGCGCATCAACGGCATCACCGTGCAGCCCATGGCCGCCCTGCAGCGGGGCCGCGAGGTCTACGTCGGCCTGACCACCGACGAGGCCTTCGGCCCCGTCATCACCTTCGGCGCCGGCGGCACCATGATCGAGCTCATCGCCGACCGCGCCATGGAGCTGCCGCCGCTGAACCAGTTCCTGGCGCGCCACCTCATCGCGCGTTCGCGCGTGGCAGCGCAGCTGGGTGAATGGCGTGGCGCGCCGGCCGCGCAGATGGCGGCGCTGGAAGCCATCCTGCTGCGCGTGAGCGAGATGGTCTGCGCGCTGCCGCAGCTGCGCGAGATGGACATCAACCCCATCATCGTCGACGAGCAGGGCGCGGTGGCGGTGGACGCACGCATCGTCGTCAACGACGCAGCCACCACGCCAGGCAGTTATGCCCACCTGGCCATCCTGCCCTACCCGAGCGGGCAGGAGCGCGAATGGCCGCTGAAAGGGGGCGGGGCCTACACCATCCGCCCGATCCACCCCGACGACGCACAGATGCTGCAGGCCCTCGTGCGCGGCCTGTCGCCCGAGAGCCGCTACTTCCGCTTCGCCAGTTCGCTGCCCGAACTGCCGCTGCAGATGCTGGCGCGCTTCACGCTCATCGACTACGACCGCGAGATGGCGCTGGTGGCGGTGGTCAAGAACGGCGAGCAGGAACGCATCGTCGGCGTCAGCCGCATCATCACCAACCCCGACGGCACCAGCTGCGAGTTCAGCCTGGTAGTGGCCGACGACCACACTGGCCGCGGCCTGGGCTCGCGGCTCATGCTGTCGATCATCGAAGCCGCGCGCGCCAAGGGCCTGGCCGAGGTCATGGGCCTCATACTCACGAACAACGGGCCGATGCTGAAGCTGATGAGCAGCCTCGGCTTCCAGATCGCGGCCTACCCGGAGGACCCGGACTTCCGCATCGCCACCAAGGCGCTGTAGCTCAGGGCTTGGGCTTCAGCAACTGCTGCTGCACTTCCCGGGCCACCCGCTGCGCCGCGTCGCAGCCGGCGCCGCTGCACTGGGCCAGCACCTGGGCGGCCAGGGCCTGCGCCTGCGCCGTGCCGTCGGCGCTGCCCGCCTGCAGCCACTGCGCGGCCAGATGCGCGCGCGCCTGCGCCAGCGCGGGGTCGCTGGCCAGCGCCGTGCCTTGCAGCAGCGCCACGGCCTCGCGCAGCACGCTCAGCGCCAGCTCCGGCTGGCCGAGGCCGCGGAAGCGCAGCGCCAGCTCGGTGAGCACCTGGCCGCGCAAGACCGGCTCGCCGGCAAAGCCGATGCGCGTCTGCTCCAGCGCGCGCTGCAGCTGCGGCGCCAGCACGGCCGGGTCGGGCGCGGTGCCGCTGGCGGCTGCGGCCGCCGCCAGCGCCGGCACCGCCTGTTGCAGGAAGGCCTGCACCTGGTCACTGCGCTGCGCCTGCTGCTGGCCGCGCTGGAAGTGGCGCACGCCCAGGTTGACCGCCAGCGCCAGCAGCAGCACGCCCAAGGCGCCACCGGCCAGCGGCAGGCGGTTGCGGCGCACGAAGAGCCGCGCGCGGTGCAAGCCGCCCGCGTGCGGGCCGTCCACCGGGCGGTGTTCGAGCACGCGCTGCAGGTCCTGCACCAGGGCGTCGACGGTGAGGTAGCGCTCGGCGGGCGTGGCCTGCAGCCCGCGCGCCAGCACGGCCTTCAGGTCGGGGCCGGGGTGGGCGCCTTCCAGCAGCTGCTGCAGCACCTGCACCAGTGCCAGCATGTCGGCGGCGGCCGACGCCGGATAGAGCAGCCGGCCCATGCCCCAGTCCAGCAGCGTGATGCGGCCGTCGTCGTCGACGCGCAGATTGGCCGGGCGGATGTCGCCATGCGCCACCAGCTCGCCATGCGCATGTTTCAGCGCCGCGCAGGCGGGCAGCAGCAGGTGCACGCGCTGCGCGGCACTCAGGCGACGGCGTTGCGCGTGTTCCAGCAGGGTCACGCCGTCGACATGGCGCATCACGCGGTAGGGCCGGCCGCGTTCGTCGATGCCGGCGTACTGCAGGCGCGCCACATGCGCGTGTTCAGGTAGGGACGCCAGCTGGCGCTCGGCGGCCACGCGGTCGGCCGGCAGCATCAGGGCCACCACCTGTCGCGGGCCGCCTTCGGCCCGCTCGGCCTGCCACAGCACACCGGGGCCCGGCGAGCCCAGCTCCTGCAGCAGGCGGTAGGGGCCGACCCGTTCGCCGTGGCGCGAGTCGACCTTCTTCACCGGTTCCAGGCGCGGCGGCGGTGGCGGCTCCTCGGCCCGGGGCTGGGCGATCTGCGCCAGCCGTTCGCGCAGGCGCGGCACCAGCGGCTGCTGGGCCTCGGGCAGTGCGGCCAGCCAGGTATCGAGTTCGCCGGCCGGCAGCGCCTGCGCCTTGTCCAGCAGGCGGCTGAGCACACGCACTTCGACAGCCGACAGCTTGCGCGTGGTCTCTTCCATGGTCACCTGAAGAAGTCGTCGAAGGCGGCGTTGAATTCTGCGGGCACTTCGAAGTAGGGCAAGGCACCGGTGGGGAAGACACTGAGCTGCCAGCGCGCGCAGTTCTTCACGAGCGCCATGCCGCGGTAGTTGGTGAAGTCGCCGCGCACGCCGTGGCTGGCCCACACCGGCTGCGTGACGGCGTCGTACACGTCGTGGATGTCGGCGCTGAAGAGGCCGGCGCCCAGGAAGTGCAGCGGCGCGTGGCGCGCGCCCGGCTGGCGCGCCGTGAGCAGGGCGTAGGCCCACATCGTCTCGTCGATGGCCTTGCTGCCCCAGGTGCGTTCCAGGAAGTAGCGCACCACCGCCGGCCGCGTCAGGTTGTTGAACAGGCCCTGCGCCCAGCGCGGGCTACTGAGCAGCCGGTACAGCCAGGGCACCACGCGCGTACTGCCCGGCGGGCCGCGGCGCGCGGTGCGGCCGTTGAAGCCGGTGGGGCTCACGAGGGCCAGGCGCCGCCAGTGCGCCGGCTGCTCGGTGGCGGCGCGGGCCAGGTACTCGCAGGTCAGCGACACCGCCAGCGCGTCGATGGGCCCCGGCCCGCAACGCTGGCGGATCTGCGCCGCCACGGCGTGCAGCGCGTCGGTCATCAGGCGCGGCGTGTAGACGCGGTCGCTGCGCTCGCTGTGGCCGTAGCCGGGCAGCTCGATGGCGAACACGGTGTGCGTGGCCCTGGCATGTTCGAACAGCGGCCGCACCTCGGCCGCCGAGGCGGTGGCGTTGACGCTGTGGATCAGCAGCAGCGGCGGGCCGCTGCCGGCGGTCCAGCAGGCGATGCCGTCGACCATCAAGAGCTCGCCATCGACGGGCGGCGGCAGGGTCGGTACGGTCGTCATAGGCCGAGCATGACGCCAGTGCCGCGCGCCACCTGCAGCAGCGCATGCCCGGCCGGCACGGGGCGGCTGCGCCCGGCGATGCCGGCGATGTCCAGGCTGACGATCTGATCGCCCTGCAGCGCCACCATGCGGCCCCAGCGGCGCTGCAGCACCAGTTCGGCGGCATGCCAGCCGAAGCGCGTGGCCAGCACGCGGTCATAGGCCGTGGGCGTGCCGCCGCGTTGCACATGGCCCAGCAGCGTGCTGCGCACTTCACTGCCCACCAGCGGCTGCAGGCGCTGCTGCAGCCAGGCGCTGACACCGCCCAGGCGCAGCGGGTCGGGTCTGCCGGCCACGCGCTCCTGCACCGTCAGGCTTTCACCTTCGGCCCGCGCACCTTCGGCAATGCAGATCAGCGTGTAGCCGCCCTGCACTTCGCGCCGGCGCGCGTGCGCGGCCACGGCGTCGACGCTGAAGGGCAGTTCGGGCAGCAGGATGCAGTCGGCGCCACCAGCCAGGCCGCCTTCCAGCGCGATCCAGCCGGCGTAGCGGCCCATGGTCTCGACGATCATCACGCGGCCGTGGCTGCGCGCCGTGGTGAGCACGCGGTCCAGCGCCTCGGACACCACGGCCACCGCGCTGTCGAAGCCGAAGGTGCGGTCGGTGCCCGGCAGGTCGTTGTCGATGGTCTTGGGCACACCCACCACCGGCAGGCCGCGCTGCATGAAGCGGTGCGCGATGTCCATGGTGCCGTCGCCGCCAATGACGACCAGGCCGTCGAGGCCCAGCTCGCGGGCGTAGGCCAGCGCGTCGTCGCTGCGGTCGGCACCTTCGACGCTGAAAGGGTCGCAGCTGTTGTGCGTGCCCAGGATGGTGCCGCCTTCGGCCAGGATGTCAGCCACGTCGGCCGGCGCCAGCGCGCGGGCGCGCCGCGCCAGCAGGCCGTGGAAGCCGCGTTCGATGCCGGTGACGCGCGCCGCACCCTGCCCCACCAGCGCCAGCGTGACGGCGCGGATGACGGCGTTCAGCCCCGGGCAGTCACCCCCGCCGGTGAGGATGCCGATGTGCACGGCTAGGCCTTGTGCAGGATGCGCGGCACCGCGTTGGGCCGCAGCCGGTAGGCGTCGGGCATGCCCGAACCGAGCAGCGGCCGCAGGTAGAGGCGGAAGACATCGGTGATGTCGGTACCGTTCGGTGCGATGAAGTGATCTTCCATCGTGCGCGTCTTGCCGGCCACGTCGGCCAGCGCCTGCAGTTCGTAGTCCACCGAGTAGAAACCGGTGCGGCGGATGGCCACCGAGCCGCTGCGGTCGCCCCACATCGCGTATTGCACGCCTTTCTCGCCCACCTCGCGGGCCTCGCGCGCGTCGACGTCGCTGACGCAGCCGACGAAGCTGCGCTGCAGGTAGCCGAAGGTGTCGCCACGCACGCGCTTGATGCCGAGCTTCTGTTTGATTTCCTCGCACAGCAGGTCGGCCAGCGCGCCGCTGCCGCTCAGCTGCAGGTTGCCGTGGGCGTCCTTCTCGATGTCCTTGGCCAGCTGCGCGATGATGGGCGCGCCCGATGCGTCGTGGATGCCTTCGCTGACGGCGATGACGCAGCGGCCGTGCTTCTCATACGTGGCCTTCACGTCGGCCAGGAAGCGGCCGATGTCGAACACGCGCTCGGGCAGGTAGATGAGGTGCGGGCCGTCGTCGGGGAACTTCTTGCCCAGGGCGCTGGCCGCCGTCAGGAAGCCGGCGTGGCGCCCCATCACCACGCCCACGTAGACGCCGGGCAAGGCCGCGTTGTCGAGGTTGGCGCCGGCAAAGGCCAGGGCCACGAAACGCGCCGCCGACGGGAAGCCCGGCGTGTGGTCGTTGCCCACGAGGTCGTTGTCGATGGTCTTCGGGATGTGGATGGCGCGCAGCGGATAACCCGCATTCACCGCTTCCTGCGCCACGATGCGCACGGTGTCGGCGCTGTCGTTGCCGCCGATGTAGAAGAAGTGCTCGATGGCGTGCGCCTGCAGCACCTTGAAGATCTCCTGGCAGTACTTCAGGTCGGGTTTGTCGCGCGTGCTGCCCAGGGCGCTGGCCGGCGTGCCGGCCACCAGCTCCAGGTTGTGGCTGGTCTCGCGCGTGAGGTCGACCAGGTCTTCATTGACGATGCCGCGCACGCCATGGCGCGCGCCGTAGACCAGCTTCACGCCGTGGTGGCGCCGCGCCTCCAGCACCACGCCGGCCAGGCTCTGGTTGATCACCGCCGTGGGGCCGCCACCCTGGGCCACCAGGATCTTTCCTGAAGTCATGCCGCTTCCTCCTGCGCCGCATTGTCACCGGCCCGGCGCAGCGCCGGCTGACAATGCGCGCCCCATGACACGCACCGCGCCGCGCACCATCTTCGAGACACCCGGAGTCGTGACCCTGTTGCGCGCCGGCTCGCGCGCGTTCTTCAGGCTCAGGGGCTGGCAGCTCGAAGGCGCCTTGCCGCCTGATGCCGCGCGCTGCGTGATGATCGCCGCGCCGCACACCAGCAACTGGGACCTGCCCTACACGCTGATGGCCGCCTTCGCGCTGCGCCTGCACATCCGCTGGATGGGCAAGTGCAGCCTCTTCCGCTTTCCCTTCGGCGCCATGATGCGCTGGCTGGGCGGGCTGGCGGTGGACCGATCGAAGAACAGCAACCTGGTGTCGGCTTCGGCCGCGGTGCTGCGCAGCGGCACGGGCCCGCTGCAGCTGGTGGTGGCACCCGAGGGCACGCGCGGCAAGACGCGGCACTGGAAGACGGGCTTCTACTTCATCGCGATGGAGGCCGGCGTGCCCATCCTGCTGACCTACCTGGACTACGGCCGCAAGGTCGCCGGCATCGGCCCGGCCTTCACGCCCACGGGCAACATCGAAGCCGACATGGTGGAGATCAAGCGCTTCTATGCCGGCGTGCGCGGGCGCAACGCCGACAATTTCGAGGCCGGCTAGGAGTCTGCGCGGCAGAAGGCGTCGAAGCGAAACGTGCGAAAAACGAGGACCGTTCGGTATCGCCTGCAAGCCCAGGGTCGGCCCCCTGGGCGCGGCAGGCGATACCGGACGGGACCGTTTTCTCGCGCGTTGCAGCCGACGAC
>JANNFE010000027.1:0-5628 GCA_031379415.1 Betaproteobacteria bacterium
CCTCGGCCATGGTCGAACGCGGGGTGATCCAGGTCATGGAGGGCCGGCATTGCTTCGCCCACCTCACCATCGAAGAAAACCTGCTCACCGGCGCCTACACGCGCAAGGACGGCAAGGCCGCGGTGGCGGCCACGCTGGAGAAGGTCTACAACTACTTCCCGCGGCTGAAGACGCGGCGCACGTCGCAGGCCGCCTACACCTCGGGCGGCGAGCAGCAGATGTGCGCCATTGGCCGCGCGCTGATGGCCAACCCGAAGATGGTGCTGCTCGACGAGCCCAGCATGGGCCTGGCGCCGCAGATCGTGCAAGAGGTATTCGAGATCGTGAAGGACCTCAACCAGCGCGAGAAGGTCACCTTCCTGCTGGCCGAGCAGAACACCCACATGGCGCTGCGTTATGCCGACCATGGCTACATCCTGGAAAGCGGCCGCATCGTGATGGAGGGCGCCGCGAAGGACCTGCGCGAGAACGAGGACGTGAAGGAGTTCTACCTCGGCATGGGCGGCGGCGACAGGAAGAGCTTCAAGGACGTGAAGAGCTACAAGCGGCGCAAGCGGTGGTTGTCATGAGCGATGACGGCTTCGGCGGCTTCGCGCCGCCCCCCTTCAAGCCCGACGAGGCGCTGCAGCAGCTCAAGCGCACGCTGCGCGACCTGAAGCTGGCCGAACGCGGCACCGGCTTCGAGTTGCGCGGCAAGCGTGTGCTGGAGCTGACAACGGAAGAGAGTGGCCTGCGGGCACGCATCGCGCGCAAGCTGGCGCTGACGCCGGAATGGGACACGCAGGTCATCACATCCACCGCCCAGCAGCGCAAGCTGGTGGAAGAAGTGAAGAAGCGCCTGGCGCGCTGGGAACAGGAAGACTGATGGCGGCCGCCCCCGACTTCGAGGCCCAGCGCCGACTGGCCGCCACGCTGCCTGCCGCCACGCAGGACATCAAGTGGGGCGCCGACCTGTGCTTCAGCGTCGGCGGCAAGATGTTCTGCGTCTTCCTGCTGGACGCGCAGGGCCGTGCGGGCAGTTGCAGCTTCAAGGTCGATGCCGATCGCTTTCTTGAACTGACCGGTGTGCCCGGTGTCATCCCCTCGCCCTACCTGGCGCGCGTGAAGTGGGTGCAGGTGAAGCGGGACCATGGGCTGGGCAAGGGCGATCTGGATGCGCTGCTGCGCCGCTCGCATGCGCTGGTGGCCGCCGGCCTGACGAAGACCTTGCAAAGGGAACTGGGGATCGCCGCATGAAACCGCAGCCCTACGACACGCTGGAAACCCGCGACCCCGCCAAGCGCGAAGCCGCGCTGATGGCCGCCCTGCCCGGCCAGTTGCGCGCCGCGCTGGCCGTGCCAGCCATGGCACACAAGCTGGCTGCCATCGACCCGGCCACGGTGAACTCGCGCGCCGCACTCGCCCGTGTGCCCGTCACGCGGAAGGGTGAACTGCTGGCACGCCAGCAGGCCGGGCGCGCCAGCGCCGATGCGTGGGAGCCCTTCGGCGGCTATTCGGCCGTCGGCTGGCGCGCACTCGGTGCGGCGCGGCAGGCACGGCGCGTCTACCAATCCCCCGGCCCCATCTACGAACCCGAGGGCAGCAGCCCCGACTACTGGCGCGTCGCGCGCGCCCTGCACGCCGCCGGCTTCGTGGCCGGCGACCTGGTGCACAACAGCTTCAGCTACCACCTCACGCCCGGCGCCTGGATCATGGAAGGCGGGGCCATGGCCCTGGGCTGCACGGTGTTCCCCGGCGGCGTGGGCAACACCGAACTGCAGCTGCAAGCCATGGCCGACCTGCGCCCCGACGCCTACACCGGCACGCCCAGCTTCCTGCGCATCCTGCTGGAGAAGGCAGCGGAAACCGGCCTGGCCCTGCCCAGCCTGAAGAAGGCCCTGCTCAGCGGCGAGGCCTTTCCGCCGCCCTTGCGCGATTGGCTGCGTGAACGCGGCGTTGAAGGCTTCCAGGCCTACGCCACCGCCGACGTGGGCGTCATCGCCTACGAGACCGCGGCGCGCCAGGGCCTGGTGCTCGACGAAGGCGTGCTGCTGGAGATCGTGCGCCCCGGCACCGACGACCCCGTGCCCGATGGCGAGGTGGGCGAGGTGGTGGTCACCGCGCTGCAGGCCGACTACCCGCTCGTGCGCTTCGGCACCGGCGACCTGTCCGCTGTGCTGCCCGGCCCCTGCCCCACGGGCCGCACGAACACGCGCATCAAGGGCTGGCTCGGCCGTGCCGACCAGACCGCCAAGGTGCGCGGCATGTTCGTGCACCCCAGCCAGGTGGCCGAGGTGCAGAAGCGCCACCCCGAACTCGGCCGCGCCCGGCTGGTGGTGGAAGGTGAGATGGCCAACGACCGTATGACCCTGCACGCCGAAGCCGCCACGCGTCCTGAAGGCCTGGCCGCGGCCGTGGCCGCCAGCGTGCGCGACGTGACCAAGCTGCGCGCCGAGGTGACGCTGGCCGAACCCGGCAGCCTGCCCAACGACGGCAAGGTCATCGAGGACCGGCGCAAGGTCTAGCCAAAGGTCTGGCCCGGGTTCCGGCCCGAGGTCCAACCCCTTACCCGGCGGGCCCTACGTGTTTTCCACGCAGGCCCGCGCGGGCGTCGCGCCTAACATCCGGGCGTCGCTTTCCATGCCATCAGGAGACAAGTCCATGAAGAAGTCCATGCTCGCCTTTGCGGCCGCCCTGGTGGCCGGTTCCGCGCTCGCCGCCTACCCCGAGAAGCCGATCACCATCGTCGTGCCCTTCGCCGCTGGCGGCCCCACCGACAAGGTGGGCCGTGACCTGGCCGAGGTGCTGCGCAAGGGCCTGAACAACCAGACCGTGATCATTGAAAACGTCGGCGGTGCCGGCGGCACCCTGGGTGCGGCCAAGGTGGCCAAGGCCAACCCCGACGGCTACACGCTGCTGCTGCACCACATCGGCATGGCCACCTCGCCGGCGCTGTACCGCAACATGCCCTACAAGACGCTGGACGACTTCGAATACGTCGGCATGGTCAACGACGTGCCGATGACGCTGATCGGCCGCCCCAACCTGCCGGCCAACAACTTCGCCGAACTGCGCACCTGGATCAACGCCAACAAGGGCAAGATCAACCTGGCCAACGCCGGCCTGGGCGCTGCGTCGCACCTGTGCGGCCTGCTCTTCCAGCAGGCCATGGGCGTGGACATGACCACCGTGCCCTACAAGGGCACCGCGCCGGCCATGAACGACATCCTGGGCGGCCAGGTCGACATCATGTGCGACCAGACCACCAACACCAGCGGCCAGATCGCCGCCAAGGCCGTGAAGGCCTATGCCGTGACGACGCTGAAGCCGCTCACCGCACCGGCCCTGGCCGCGCTGCCGACGCTGGACTCGCAGGGCCTGAAGGGCTTCAACGTCTCCATCTGGCACGGCCTGTACGCGCCCAAGGGCACGCCCAAGCCGGCGCTGGACATGATCAACGCCGCGCTGCGCAAGGCGCTGCAGGATCCGGAGTTCATCAAGCGCCAGGAAGGCCTGGGCGCCGTGGTGGTCACCGACAACCGCGTCAACCCGGCTGACCACAAGAAGTTCGTCGAAGCCGAGATCGCCAAGTGGGGCCCCGCCATCAAGCAGGCCGGCGTCTACGCCGACTGAGCGCGCATAACCCGCGCCGCTGAAGCAAGGCCGCCGCAAGGCGGCCTTCGTGCTTTCAGGCCAGGCGCAGCGGGATCGTGACCGGCCCGTCGTTGACCAGGCTCACCTGCATGTCGGCGCCGAACTCGCCGGCCTGCACCACAGGGTGCTGCTCACGCGCCAGGCGCAGCGTCTCTTCATACAGCGCACGGCCCAGCGCCGCGGGTGCCGCGCCGGTGAAACTGGGGCGGTTGCCGGCCGAGGTGTCGGCGGCCAGTGTGAACTGGCTGACGATGAGCAGGCCACCGGCCACGTCCTGCAGGCTGCGGTTCATCTTGCCGGCCGCGTCCGCAAAGATGCGCAGCTTGAGCAGCTTGTCGACCAGCCGTGCGGCATGCGCCGGCGTGTCGGCGGGTTCGGCGCAGACCAGCACCAGCAGGCCGTGGCCGATGGCGCCGACGGTCTGGCCTGCCACGTCCACGCGCGCTTCGCGCACGCGCTGCACGAGCGCAATCACAACAGGTCCTTGACATCGTCGAAGTGCGCTTCCACGTCCATCGGCAACAGCTGGATGGTGGCGCGCAGGCCCGGCACGGCGCTCATCAGCGCCTGTTCCACGCTGCCGCGCACGGCGGCCGCGCGGCCCAGCGACCACGAGGCGGGCATGTGCATGTGCAGGTCGACGAAGCGGCGCTGGCCGGCGCGGCGCGTTGTCAGATGGTCGAAGCGGATAGCCTGGTGCGCGAAGTCGGCCAGCACGGTGTCGATCTGGGCGCGCAGCTCGGGTTCCAACGCCTCGTCCATCAGCCCGCCGGCCGAACGCCAGACCAGCGAAGCGCCTTCGCGCACGATGTTCAGCGCTACGCCGATGGCGACCACCGGGTCGAGCCAGACCCAGCCGGTGGCCATCACCGCCAGCAGGCCGCTCACCACGCCGGCGCTGGTCCAGACATCGGTGAAGAGGTGGCGCGCGTCGGCTTCCAGCGCCATCGAACGTGCGCTGCGCGCCTTGCGCAGCATGCTGTAAGCCAAAGCGCCATTCATCGCCGAACTGATGACCGACAGCACCAGCCCCAGACCCACCGCCTCCAACGGCTGCGGATTCAGCAGGCGCAGCACGGCAGCCCAGATGATGGCCACCGCGGCGAAGAAGATCAGCACCCCTTCGAAGCCGCTGCTGAAGTACTCGGCCTTGTGGTGGCCGTAGGGGTGTTCGTCGTCAGGCGGGCGCGCCGCCACGGTGACCATGGCCAGCGCGAACATCGCACCGGCCAGGTTGACCAGCGACTCCAGGGCGTCGGACAGCAGGCTGACGCTGCCGCTCACCCACCAGGCGCCGGTCTTCAGCGCGATGGTGGCCAGCGCCACCGCGACCGAGATCTTCAGGTAGGTGCTGACCTGCACTCAGGCACTGAGGATGATGCGCGCGAACTTCCGCTTGCCCACTTGCACGACGAAGCTGCCGGCCGCCAGCTTCAGGCCCTTGTCGCTGACGGCAGCGCCGTCCACGCGCACGCCGCCCTGGTCGACGAGGCGCAAGGCCTCGCTGGTTGAGGGCGCCAGCCCGGCCTGCTTGAGCAGGCTGCCGATGGCCAGCGGCGCGCCGCCCAGCACGATCTCGTCGATCTCATCGGGCACGCCGCCGGCAGCTCGGTGCTGGAAGTCGCCTTCGGCCGCCGCCGCCGCCGCCGCGCCATGGAAGCGTGCGGTGATCTCCTTGGCCAGCAGCACCTTGGCGTCCTTGGGGTTGCGGCCGGCGTCGACCTCGGCCTTCAGCTTGGCGATCTCGGCTTCGGGCCTGAAAGACAGCAAGGTGAAGTAGCGCCACATCATCACGTCGTTGATGGACAGCAGCTTGGCGTACATCGTGTTTGCCGGCTCGGTGATGCCGATGGTGTTGCCCTTGCTCTTGGACATCTTCTCCACGCCGTCCAGGCCCTCGAGCAGCGGCATGGTCAGGATGCACTGCGGCTCCTGGCCGTATTCGGCCTGCAGCGCACGGCCCACCAGCAGGTTGAACTTCTGGTCGGTGCCGCC
>JANNFE010000034.1:0-10224 GCA_031379415.1 Betaproteobacteria bacterium
GCGGCGCTGGCGCATGTCAGCCGCACGGTGGCGCGGCGCGCCGAGCGGGCGCTGGTCACGCTGGCGGCGGCCGAGACCATCAACGAGGCGCCGCGCCACTACCTCAACCGCCTGTCGGACCTGATGTTCGTGCTGGCCCGCGTGCTCAACCGCGCCAACCTCGACGGGCTGGGCGGTGACGACGTGTACTGGCAGAGCGAGCGCCTGCAACGCCAGGCTGACTGAAGGCGCCGGCGGCGCCCGTCAGACCAACGGCGCCAGCTCGTGGCGCAACCGGGCCCGCGCCAGCCCCGCGTCGCGCTTGCGGTCGATGTCTTCGACGCCTTCGTCCAGCAGCGCCAACGGCGTGATGTCGTGCGAACTGGGGGTTATGCAGTCCATCAGGCCGTCGTGTCCGGCCGGCCCGGCGCCGAAGACAGGGACCGGGCGCTGCCGGTGTTCGAGTTGGCGCTGCGCGCCACGCAAGGCCCCGTCCTACAGCACGACACCGCCGGCACCGACAGCGCCGCGCGGCGCGGGCTGATCGTGACGCCAGCTGCGGCGTCAGAAACTGCACACATCGCAGCCGCGGGCCTTGTGCCCTGGATGCGAAACCGCCCCGCCAACACCCAGGAGTTCTCATGTTGCACTACGCCGTTGTCTTCTTCGTCATCGCGCTGATAGCGGCGCTGTTCGGCTTTGGTGGCCTGGCCGCCGGCGCCGCGGGCATCGCGAAGATCCTGTTCTTCGTCTTCGTGATCATGGCCATTGCCACCTTCCTCTTCGGTCTCATCCGCAAGGGCTGAGCGCGCCGCTCCCTCCAACCCACCCACCAGGAACCACCATGACCATTCTGTCCAACCTGAATCAAGCCACGCCCACCGACACCCGGTCGGTCCTTGACCGCGCTCCGGCCATGGTGGGCGAGGCGGGCAAGCAGCTCGAGACACTCACGCAGAACGGCATCGACCGTGCACGCGAGCTGGGCACCACCGTGCGCCAGCAGGCCAGCCACGCCACCGAGCGCACCGTGGGCTACATCCAAGAGCAGCCGGTCAAGGCGGTGCTCATCGCCGCTGCCGCCGGTGCAGCCATCACGCTGCTGGCCAGTGCGCTGACACGTCGCCACGGCAACTGAGCCTTGGCTCGCCTGCAGCGCGCATGGCCATGATCCACCCGCTGATCCAGCTGCTGGCCACGCGGCCGGAACTGCTGGCTGAGCATGTCGGCGGCTATGGCGGCCTGGTGGCCGCCCAGGCCACGCAGGCGGTGGCGCAGTTGCGCCGCCGCGCCTGGCTGGCCGGCGGCCTGCTCGTCGGCCTGAGTGGCGCCGTGGGGCTGGGTGGTGTGGCGCTGCTGTTGTGGGGCGCACTGCCCTTGGCACAGATGCCGATGCCGGCACTGCTGTGGGCGGTGCCGCTGGCGCCGCTGCTGGTGGCCGCGGGCTGCGCCTGGGCCCTGAACCAGCGGCCCATGGCCTGGGGCCTGCAGATCCTGGGCGAACAGCTGGCTGCCGACGCGGCGCTGCTGCGGACGGTGAGCCGGCCATGAATTCCGAAGCCACGACGCTGGCGTTGCAGCGTCTGCACGCATCGCGCGGCCAGCTCACGGCTGCACTGCAGCCCGGCGCCAACACCCCTTCACCGATGCTCGGCATGGCCTGGGTGGCCTTGCGCGCCTGGTGGCAGCAGCAGCCTTTCGCCACCGCCGTGCGGCTGCTGGCGGGCGAGTTGAGTGCACAGGCTGCACCGCTGCTGCGCCGCCACCCCCTGGCGGTGGTGGCGGCTGCGGCCTTGTTGGGCAGCGTCTTCGTGGCCGTGCGCCCGTGGCGGCTGCTGCGTGTGCAGCTTGGGCGCTGGGTGCTGGCCCAGGCCACCTCGGCGCCGGTGCTCGGCACGCTGGCGGCCATGCTGGCCACGCTTGTGCGCAGCACGGCCGCGCAGGCCTCGGCGGCGGCCCCGCCCGCTGAAGGGCCGGCGCCACCTTGAGCGCCCTAGAGCGGCTCTTCCGGCAGCTCCTGCAGCGCCGGCAGCCAAGCCATGACCGTGGTGCCGCGGCCGAGGCTGGCCTGCACCTGCATGACGCCACCTTCGGCCTCCACGCGGTAGCGCATGCCCATCAGGCCTTGCGCGCTGCCGCGCTGGGCATCCACGTCGAAGCCACGCCCGTTGTCCTGCACCGCGATGAATGCACGGTCGGCCTCGCGCTGCAGCCGCACCGTCACCTGGGTGGCCGCCGCGTACTTGGCGATGTTGGTCAGCGACTCCTGCACCAGCCTGTAGGCGGTGATCTGGGCGCTGTCGGCCAGGCGCACGTCCTCCAGTTCGGTGGCCACCGGGATCTCGGAGCGCTGCCCGAATTCGCGCGCCTGGATTTCCAGCGCCGCCACCAGGCCCAGGTTGCTCAGCGACGAAGGCCGCAGGTCTTCGATGATGCGGCGCTTCAGGCCGATGCCGTCGTTGATGGTGTCGTTCAGGTGCTTCAAACGCGCCTCGACCTCGGGCGTGATGTTCGACAGGCTGCGCTTCAGCCGCGCCGAGTCCAGCTTGGCCGCGGTGAGCAGCGCGCCCAGCTCGTCGTGCAGCTCGCGCGCCAGCCGGCTGCGTTCGTCCTCGCGCGCCGTCTGCAGGTGGCGCGCCAGTGCGGTGAGGTCGGCGGTGCGCCGCGCCACGTCGGCTTCCAGGCGGTCGCGTTCGTCCTGCAGTGCCTGGGCCACCTGGCGCTGCATGGTGTCGAAGGCCGCGGTCTGGCGCAGAAACAGGAACAGCGCGAGCAGGCTGATGGCGCTCATCACGTTGATGCCGATGCGGCTCCAGCGCAGCGTCTGGTACAGCGATGCGCGGTCCTGCGCCACGCGTTCCGATTCGATCTCGGCCAGCGCCAGCGACAGCGTGCGGATGGCCTCCATCTTCTCGCGCCCGATGTCGGTGAGCAGCAGCGCACGCCAGGCCTCGGTGCGGCCGGCGTCGTAGAGCTGCAGCGTGGTGGCCACCTCCGACAGCTTTTCGCGGCTGCGCTGGGCCACCTCGGCCACCGTGCGCGCCGGTCGCTCGTCGCCGGCGTAGTACTGCGCCAGCCAGGCCAGCGCCGCCTCCACGTCTTTCACCGACTGCGCCTGCGGCGCCAGGTATTCGCTGCGGCCGGTGAGCAGGTAGCCGCGCTGCGCCGTCTCGGCGTCGATCAGGCGGCGCAGCAGGCTCTGGATCTGCACCCGCGCCACGCCGCGCTCACCCAGGCGGGCCAGCGCGGTGCTGGCGTCGCGCCAGGCGTTTTCGCTGATGACGAAGACCACCACCGCGGCCAGCACGGCCAGCGGCAGGCTCCAGGCGCTGTGGCGCGCGCGCGAGAAGAAACTCAGCCTCATCGCCGGGCCACCGCGCCTATATTCATCATTGCCATGGGAGGCTCATCATGATCCGGATTGCCCTCGTCGACGACCACGCCGTCGTGCGTGCAGGCCTGCGCCAGTTCCTGTCCGACCACGTCGACCTGCGCGTGGTGGCCGAAGCCGCCAACGGCCGCGAGGCGCTGGACATCGTGCGCCAGGAAGTCTGCGATGTCATGCTGCTCGACATCTCCATGCCCGACCAGAGCGGCGTTGACGCGCTGCTGGCCATCAAGGCGCGCGCGCCGAACCTGCCGGTGCTCATCCTCAGCAGTTTTCCGGAAGAGCACTACGCCACCACCCTGCTGCGCCAGGGCGCCGCCGGCTACCTGGGCAAGGACTGCGACCCCGACGAGATCGTCAAGGCCATCCGCACGGTGGCGCTGGGCCGCCGCTACATCACCAGCGCGGTGGCCGAGAGGCTGGCCGCGGGTCTTTCCACCGGCGGCGACAAGCCCGCGCATGAACAGCTGAGCGAACGCGAGTTCCAGGTCTTTCTGCGCCTGGCGCGCGGCGAGACCATCGGCCACATGGCCGAGAGCATGTCGTTGAGCGTGAAGACGGTGTCGACCTACCGCACGCGGGTGATGGAGAAGATGGCGCTGGCCTCGAACAGCGACCTCACCTACTACGCGCTGAAGAACGGCCTCATCCAGTAGGCCGGCGCGCGTCTCTGCGCAGGCCCGGGCACCAGCGTTCAGGACAGCACGCCCGGCACCGCTTCGCCGGGTTCGCCCAGCCGCGTGCAGTAGGCGATGAGCTCTTCCAGTTCGCTCGACTTGTCGAACACCCGGTCGGCGCCGAGCTCGGCGCACTTGCGGCGCATGTCGGCGGTGGCGTAGTTCGTCAGCACCACGCGTTTGGCGGTGAGCGCACGCCGGGTGCTCGACTTCAGCACGCCCAGGCCGGAGCCGCTCTTCAGGAAGACATCGATGATGACCAGGTCGCACTGGTTGCCGGCCTCGGCCAGCCAGCGCACGGCACTCGCCTCGTCGGCGGCCGAACCCACCACTTTCACCGGGGCCAGCTCCTCCAGCGTGGCTATGAGGTTGTCCAGAATGATGGGACTGTCTTCGACGATGAAGGTATTCACGTTTGGCATCTTCCGGCGACCGGTGGGGCTGACCCTCCCCGTTGCAGTGTGCCAAAAGGGCCGCGCCCGTGGTGTCAGGCAAGCGCGGCGCGTGCGCGTAGGACAGCGCCTACACGCCGTGCCCGCCGCCGCCGCTCGCCGCCTGGCTGGGCGCCGAGCGCACGACATCTTTCCCTTCGCCAACACGGCCACTGTATCGGGCGTGACCTGGCCCAGGCCCAAGGGCGTCCAGGCCGTGGACACCATCGTCAACCTGCAGGGTGCCAGCGGCGCGCTGCTCTTCGCCAGCACCGGCTTCATCAGCGGCAAGCTCGGCCTGACCATCGGCACGGCGGCCTGAGCCAGCGCCGACGGGCTCTCAACGCTGGCGGCGCGCCTGCACGGCCGCTGCCAGCCCGTCGAGCACGCCCACCGTGTCCGTGAAGTCGATGCAGGCGTCGGTGATGCTCTGGCCGTAGGCGAGCCTGGCCGGGTCGTCCTTGCCGGGGGTGAACTTCTGCGCGCCGGCGCTGAGGTGGCTTTCCACCATCACGCCGAAGATGCAGCGGCTGCCCGCGGCGAGCTGCGCGCCCACGTCCTTCATGACCTCGATCTGGCGCTGGTGCTGCTTGCTGCTGTTGGCATGGCTGGCGTCCACCATCAGCCGGCAGGGCAGCTTGGCGGCCTCGATCTCCCGGCACGCGGCGGCGACGCTGTCGGCGTCGTAGTTCGGCGTCTTGCCGCCGCGCAGGATGACGTGGCAGTCCTTGTTGCCGCGCGTCTCGACGATGGCCACCTGGCCGTTCTTGTGCACCGACAGGAAGTGGTGCGGCCGCGCCGCGGCCTGTATGGCGTCGATGGCGATTCGGATGTTGCCGTCGGTGCCGTTCTTGAAGCCGACGGGCGCGCTCAGGCCGCTGGCCAGTTCACGGTGCACCTGGCTTTCGGTGGTGCGCGCGCCGATGGCGCCCCAGGCGATGAGGTCGCCGATGTACTGCGGGCTGATGACGTCGAGGAACTCGCTGCCCGCCGGCACGCCCAGGCGGTTGATGTCCACCAGCAGCTGGCGCGCGATGCGCAGGCCTTCGTGGATGCGGTAGCTCTCGTCGAGGTAAGGGTCGTTGATGAGGCCCTTCCAGCCCACCGTGGTGCGCGGCTTCTCGAAGTACACGCGCATCACCACTTCCAGCTCGCCCGCGTGCTTGTCGCGTTCGGCCTTCAGCTTGCGCGCGTAGTCCAGCGCCGCCAGCGGGTCGTGGATGGAGCAGGGGCCGACGATGACGAGCAGGCGGTCGCTGCCTTCCTCGTTCTGGCCGTTCATGATCTTGCGGATGGCGGACCGCGTGCCGCTGATGAGCGTCTCCACCGGCGTGCCGGCGATGGGGAAGAAGCGGATGAGATGTTCCGGCGGCGGCAGCGGCGTCACGTCGCGGATGCGCTGGTCGTCGGTCTGGCTGGTCTTTTCGGACAAGGCCAGGCGCTCGTCGCTGGGCTGGGTGGGCTTGGGGCTCATCGGGCTTCCTCGGGTGGGGCTGGCGGGGCACCGGCAACAAAAAACCGCCGGGGCTGCCGGCGGTTTCTGGGGTGCGGTGCGTCGAATCTGCCTACGCGTTTGCCTCTCCAGCCGCCAAGCGGTGCGAGAACCAGAAGTACGTAAAGTAGAAAGACGACGAGCACATGGGCTGAATGTAGCACGCCGAGTCTGACGCGCCGATGACGGCTCGCGGGCCGGGTCAGTCGCCCCGCGCCTCGAAGCCGGCGGCCTGCAGCGCGCCGATGACCTCGCTGACATGCGCGCGGTTGCGCGTCTGCAGCACCAGTTCCACTTCGACGCTCTGCGCCGACAACGTGGAGAAGGCGCGCTGGTGGTGCACCTCGTCGATGTTGGCGCCGGCCTCGGCCACCACCGCGGTGATGCGCGCCAGCACGCCGGGCGTGTCGCGCGCGTTGACGCGGATGCGCGCCAGCCGCCCGGCACGCACCATGCCGCGTTCGATGATGGCCGACAGCAGCAGCGGGTCGATGTTGCCGCCGCACAGCACCAGGCCCACCTTCTTGCCGGCATAGCGCCCGGGCTCCTTCAGCAGCGCCGCCAGGCCGGCCGCACCCGCACCCTCGACCACGGTCTTCTCGATTTCCAGCAGCATCAGCACGGCCTGCTCGATGTCGCCTTCGTCGACCAGCACCAGGTCGTCGACGAGCGTGCGGATGACTTCGCGCGTGATGCGCCCCGGCTGCCCCACGGCAATGCCTTCGGCGATGGTGCTGGCGCCCTGCGGATGGTGGGTGCCCTTGATGGCGTTGACCATGGCCGGGAAGCGCGAGGTCTGCACGCCGATGATCTGGATGCCGGGCTTGATGTGCCGCGCCGCGGTGGCGATGCCGCTGATGAGCCCGCCGCCGCCCACCGCGATGACCAGCGTGTCCAGCTCGGGCTGGGCGCGCAGCATCTCGATGCCGATGGTGCCCTGGCCGGCGATGACGAGTTCATCGTCGAAGGGGTGGATGAAGCTCAGGCCCTGTTCTTCGGCCAGCTGCAGCGCGCGCTCACGCGCTTCGTCGAAGGTGTCGCCATGCAGCACGACCTCGGCGCCAAAGCCATGCGTGCGCTCCACCTTCACCATGGGCGTGGCCAGCGGCATCACGATGACGGCCCGCAGCCCCAGGCGCTGCGCGTGGTGCGCCACACCCTGCGCGTGGTTGCCGGCGCTGGCCGCGATCACGCCCTTGATCGGCGCGCCCAAGGCCACCAGCGTGGCCAGCTTGTTGAGCGCGCCGCGTTCCTTGAAGGATGCGGTGAACTGCAGGTTCTCGAACTTCAGGAAGACCTGCGCGCCGACGATCTGGCCCAGCGTCTTGCTCTCGACACAGGGCGTGTCCAGCACCTGGCCGGACAGGCGTAGCGCCGCCGCTTCGATGTCGGCGTGCGTGACCGTCACGCAGTACCTCCGACCGTGAGCCTTTCGATGCGCAGGGTCGGCTGGCCCACGCCCACGGGCACGCTCTGGCCGTCCTTGCCGCACACGCCCACGCCGGGGTCGAGTTCGAGGTCGTTGCCGATCATGCTCACGCGCGTCATCGCTTCCGGCCCGTTGCCGACGATGGTGGCGCCCTTCACCGGATACAGGATCTTGCCCTTCTCGACCCAGAAGGCTTCGCTGGCCGAGAACACGAACTTGCCGCTGGTGATGTCGACCTGGCCGCCGCCGAAGTTGGTGGCATACAGACCGCGGTCGATGCTGGCGATGATCTCTTCCTTCGTGCGCGTGCCGGCCAGCATGTAGGTGTTGGTCATGCGCGGCATGGGCACGTGGGCGTAACTCTCGCGGCGACCGTTGCCGGTGGGCTTCACGCCCATCAGGCGCGCGTTCAGGCTGTCCTGGATGTAGCCGCGCAGGATGCCGTTCTCGATCAGCACGTTGCGCTGCGTGGCGTTGCCTTCATCGTCGACATTGAGCGAGCCGCGGCGGTCGGCGATGGTGCCGTCGTCCAGCACCGTCACGCCCTTGGCCGCGACGCGCTGGCCGATGCGGCCGGAAAACGTCGACGAGCCCTTGCGGTTGAAGTCGCCTTCCAGGCCATGGCCCACGGCCTCGTGCAGCAGCACGCCGGGCCAGCCGGGCCCGAGCACCACGGTCATTTCGCCGGCCGGCGCGGGACGGCTTTCCAGATTGGTGAGCGCAGCCTTCACGGCCTGCGCCACGTAGTCCTCGATCACCGTGTCCTGGAAGTAGCCCAGGCCGAAGCGGCCGCCGCCGCCGCCGCTGCCCACTTCGCGGCGGACGCTGCCGTTGATGTTCTGTTCGGCAATCACCGTCACGTTCAGGCGCACCAGCGGGCGCACGTCGGCGGCGCGGGTGCCGTCGGCGCGCGCCACCAGCACCACGTCGTATTCGGCGCCCAGGCTGGCCATCACCTGCACGATGCGCGGGTCTTTCGCGCGGGCCAGCTTCTCCACCTTCTCCAGCAAGGCCACCTTCTGCGTGCTGTCGAGCGTGGCGATGGGATCGGTGGGCGCATAGAGCACGCGGCTGCCGGCGATCTTCGTGGCGCGCGCCACCTTCACGCGCTTGTTCTGCCCGGCCGCGGCGATGGTGCGCACGGTACGCGCGGCGTCGAGCAGCGAGTCGACGCTGAGGTCATCGGAGTAGGCAAACGCCGTCTTCTCGCCGGCCACCGCGCGCACGCCCACGCCCTGGTCGATGCTGAAGCTGCCGCTCTTCACGATGCCTTCTTCCAGGCTCCAGCCTTCGTGGCGGGTGGTCTGGAAATAGAGGTCGGCGTCGTCGACGCGGTGCTCGCCGATGGTGGCCAGCGCCTGCTGCAGCGTGGCCTCGCTGATGCCGAAGGGTTCGAGCATGAGCGACTGTGCAATGGCCAGGCGTTCGAGAGTGGGTTCGCGGGTGATCATCGGGCGGCTTTCAGCAAGGACAAGGCAAGTGGCAGATTGTAGGAGTCACCCTTGGTATCCCCTTGCTCACGCTTCTTTACGCCAGCTTCATGACGCGGTGTCCGCGTCGGCTCAGGCTGCACCGTTGAACAGGAACCCATCAACCCGCCCATAGGACACGCCATGAGCTTGCGCATCACCCTGATCACCACCGCCCTGGCACTGATTTCCGCCGCCGTTTCGGCGCAGACCGCGGCCACCGCCACGCCGCGCGTCGACGCCCGTCAGGCCAACCAGGAGCGCCGCATCGAGCAGGGCGTGGCCAGCGGCCAGCTCACGGCGCGCGAGACGTTGCGCGTGGAGCGCGAGCAGAAGCGCATCGCCGTGGTCGAGGCCAAGACGGAGGGCGATGGCAAGGTGACAGCGCGTGAACGTGCCCGGCTGCAGCACCTGCAGAACCACGCCAGCCGCGACATCCGCCGCCAGAAGCACGACGCGCAGACGGCACCGCTGAAGCCTTGAGTTGGCCTCACGGTGCCGGCTCGGCCGGCACCGTGCTGCGCTGGTGCTCGCGCCTGGCCACCCACAGCGTGGCGGTGCAGATCACCGCGCCGCCGAGCAAGGTGGTCTGCGTCGGCACGTCGGCGAAAAGCAGGAAGCCGAGCAGCGACGCCCACAGCAGGTCGAGGAACTTCACCGACTGGGTCGACGAGATGTCGGCAATGCCGAAGCTGCGCGTCAGGCAGTAGTGCCCGGCGCTGCCCAGCAGCCCGCACAACGCGAAGCCGGCCCATTGCCAGGCGCTGGGCCACTGCCAGGTCAGCAGCGCCATCGGCATGCTGAACAGCGTCACGCTGAAAGCCTGCCAGACCACGATGACGCCGGCGGTCTCAGTGCGCGTGAGCGCCTTGGTGATGAGGAAGGAGGCCGCGAACACCGGCGCCGAGGCCAGCATCAGCAGGTGCCAGCCGCCGCCACTGCCGCCCGCGCCCAAACCCAGCTTGGGCCCGACCACGATGAGCACGCCGCCGAAGCCGATGGCCGTGGCCAGCCAGCGCTCCCAGCGCATGGGCTCGCGCAGGAAGAGCCAGGCGCCGATCATGATGAAGAGCGGCCCGGTGAAGCCGATGGCCGTGGTGTCGGCCAGCGGCAGGTGCGGCAGCGCCAGGAACCACAGCACCAGACCCACCGTATGCACCGCACCGCGCGTGAACTGGCCTGCGAGGTTGTGGGGGCGGTAGGCCGCCAGGCCGCCATGCCAGACCAGCGGCAGCATCACCAGCAGGCCGAACAGGTAGCGCAGGAACTGCGCCTGCATCGGGTCGAGCTGCAGCGCCAGCCCCCGCATCAGCGCGTTCAGCACGCAGAACAGCGCGCCGCTGGCCGCCGACCACAGCA
>JANNFE010000048.1:0-2179 GCA_031379415.1 Betaproteobacteria bacterium
CCACCACGCCACGCGTGACGAAGCCATGGGCTTCTGCTTCTTCAACAACGTGGCCATCGCGGCGCGCCATGCGCTCGACGTGCATGGCCTGCAGCGTGTGGCCATCATCGACTTCGACGTGCACCACGGCAACGGCACCGAAGACATCATTGCCGGTGACGAACGCGTGCTGATGTGCAGCCTGTTCCAGCACCCGCTCTACCCCTACAGCGGCGCCGTGCCCAAGGGCACCAACATGGTCAACGTGCCGATCCCGCCCTACACGCGCGGGCCGGCCATCCGCCAGACCATCGAAGCCATGTGGCTGCCGGCGCTCGAGGACTTCAAGCCGCAGATGATCTTCATCAGCGCCGGTTTCGACGCCCACCGCGAAGACGAGCTCGGTCAGCTGGGCATGGTCGAGGCCGACTACGAGTGGATCACGCGCCGCATGATGGAGGTGGCGCGCCGCCACGCGCAGGGCCGCGTCGTGTCCTGCCTGGAAGGCGGCTACCACCTCGGTGCGCTGGCGCGCAGCGTGGCTGCGCACCTGCGCGTGCTGGCCGACGTCTAGCCCATGGGTCGAACGCTGACGGCCGACGAGCTCGGCCAGCTGCTCAACGGGCTGCTCAAGCCCACTGCGCTCATCGAACTCGGGGTCATCGCCGGCTGCCTGGCGCTGTCGTGGCTGATCGTGCGGCTGCTGCGCGGCGCGCTGCCGACGCCAGGCTCCACCTGGTTCGGCGATCGCATCATCGACGGTGCGCTCTTCCCCGCGCTGGCCCTGTTGCTGGCGGTGGCGGCGCGCTGGGCGCTGCGCGCCGTGCTGCCCATTGCCGTGTTCAAGCTGGCGGTGCCCATCCTGATGTCGCTGGCCGTCATCCGGCTCACCGTGCGCGTGCTCGGCATCACCTTCCCGAACTCGCAGCTGATGCGCGTGGTCGAGCGCAGCGTGTCCTGGCTGGCCTGGGTCGCCGTGGTGCTGTGGATCACCGGCGTGCTGCCGCTGCTGCTGCAGGAGCTGGACGACATCAAGTGGCAGATCGGCGCCACGCAGATCTCGGTGCGCAACATCATCGAGGGCACGGTCAGCGCCGTGCTGGTGCTGATCTTCACGCTGTGGCTGTCGTCGCTGCTCGAGTCCAGGCTGCTGTCGGGCGCCACCGACAACATCAGCATCCGCAAGATGGCGGCCAATGCGCTGCGCGCGATCCTGCTCTTCCTGGGGCTGATGTTCGCGCTGTCGGCGGCGGGCATCGACCTCACCGCGCTGGGCGTGCTGGGCGGCGCCATCGGCGTCGGCATCGGCTTCGGGCTGCAGAAACTGGCGGCCAACTACGTCAGCGGCTTCGTCATCCTGGCCGAGCGCAGCATGCGCATCGGTGACCTGGTCAAGGTCGACAACTTCGAAGGCCGCATCACCGACATCACCACGCGCTACACCGTGATCCGCGCGCTCAACGGCCGCGAGTCCATCGTGCCCAACGAGATGATGATCACGCAGCGCGTGGAGAACTCGTCGCTGGCCGACCCGAAGGTGCTGATGAGCACGCGGGTGCAGGTGGCCTATGGCACCGATCTCGACGCGCTGATGCCCCAGCTCAGCGTTGCCGTGGCGGCGGTGCCGCGTGTGCTGGCCGACTCGGCGCCGGCGGTGCAGCTGACGAACTTTGCGTCCGACGGCCTGGAGCTGACCATCGCCTTCTGGATTGCCGACCCCGAGAACGGCCAGGGCAACGTGCGCTCCGATGTCAACCTGGCCATCCTGCGCACGCTGAACGAGGCCGGCGTGGACATTCCCTTCCCGCAGCGCGTGGTGCGCCATGAAGGTTGGACGGGCCCGCTGCTGCTGCAGGCGGCAGCCGCGGGGCCGACCCCGCCTGGGGTGGCGCTGTCGTGAAGCGCCGCGTCGCGCCGGCCTGGCTGCACGCCGCACTGCTGGCGCTGCTGCTGCTGGCCGCGCAGGCGGCGGGCCTGGCGCACCGCGTGGCGCATGCGCCGGGCGCTGTGGTCACGAACGCGCGGCAACAGGCGGCGCCCGAACACGAACCGGGCAGCGCCGAGTGCCGGCTGATCGACCAGCTGGCGCATGCCGACGGGCTGTGCAGCGGCGCCTCGGTTGCGGCGGCGCCGCTACCGCAGGCCACGCAGGCCCCCGCGCCCGCGCTGCGCAGCGTCGCGGCCGGGCCGGCCGCGGCCT
>JANNFE010000072.1:0-8864 GCA_031379415.1 Betaproteobacteria bacterium
CAGCGGGTCGCTCCACTCGCTGTTGTAGCGGATCTCGGTTTTCTCGGGGTCGAGCACCAGGCTGGCCTGGCGGTAGTAGGTCCGTGCGTTGGCCTCGATCTGCTCGCGCGTCAGCGGCGGGCGCGTGGTGTTGCGGCCGGAGGGGTCGCCGATCATCGACGTGAAGTCGCCGATGAGGAATATCACCGTATGCCCCAGGTCCTGCAGCTGGCGCATCTTGTTCAGCACCACGGTGTGGCCGATATGGATGTCGGGTGCCGTGGGGTCCAGGCCCAGCTTGATGCGCAGCGGCTGGCCCGTGGCCTCTGAACGCACCAGCTTGCGCACCCACTCGGCCTCGGGCAGCAGTTCGTCGCAGCCCCTCAAGGACACCGCCAGGGCCTCCCGCACGTGGTCACTGAGGGGGGCTTCGGGGGACTGGGACATGGGGCTGGACGGCTCTGGACGGTCTGGGAACGGGGCTTCTACGTAACCACCCATTCGGGGGGCCTCGGTATACTGCGTCAGCTGTTCCGATCTGGGCTGACGCGGCGAATACGCGGCACAAAGTCACTTGGATTCTAGTGGACGGCCTGCTGGCCACCCGGTTGTACCGGCCAGGCAGGTCATTCGATCAATGTCGTCGGGCCCATGCCTTGCATGCGGGCTGTACGCACCGCCTGAAGAGTTTGCCGCCCTTGGAAAAACCTGTCGACCGCGCCTTGCAAGGCCTGCTGCTCGCTGCACAGCGCCATCGTCTGGGTCTCGTTGCCACGGCTGTTGCCTTGATGGCGGGCTTCGGCATCACTGCCGTGGCCGTGGCCCCGCTGGTGCCCGACGCCGCCCTGCTGCCGCAGCGCCTGGTGGTGGAAACCGTCGTACCCGAGGGCCTGGATGGGCAACTCGGCGCGCTGGCCGCGCTGGATCTCACGCTCACGCGCAGCGACATCTCGCGCAGCACCGACACCGCCGAGACGCTGCTGGCCCGGCTGGGAGTGCGCGACCCCGCTGCTGCCGTGTTCATCCGCACCGATGCCACGGCGCGCCTGCTGCTGGCCGGCCGGGGGGGCAAGATGGTGCAGGCCCGCACCGACGCCAGCGGCAACCTGCAGGAACTGGTGGCACGCTTTCCATCGGACCGTGCCGAACTGGCCAAGACCCACTTCACGCGGCTGAGCCTGTCGCAAGCCGACGGCCGCTGGCTCGCCCGCCTGCAGACCGTGGCCTACACGACGCAGACGCGCCTGGCCAGCGGCAGCATCCGCAACACGCTGTTCGGCGCCACCGACGAATCGGGCATCCCCGACGCCGTGGCCTCGCAACTGGCAGAGATCTTTTCGACTGACATCGACTTCCACCGCGAACTGCGCAAGGGCGACACCTTCAGCGTGGTCTACGAATCGCTGATGGCCGACGGCGAACCCGTCGCCTGGAGCGATGGCACGGGCCGTGTGGTGGCCGCCGAGTTCGTCAACGGCGGGCGTGCGCACCACGCCGTGTGGTTCAACGCCGCCGACGGCCGCGGCAGCTACTACGACATCAACGGCCGCAGCAAGCGCCGCGCCTTCCTGGCCAGCCCGATGGAGTTCTCGCGCGTGACCTCCGGCTTTGCGATGCGCTTCCACCCGCTCCTGCAGAACTGGCGCGCCCATCTGGGCGTGGATTACGGCGCCCCCACCGGCACGCCGGTGCGCAGCGTGGGCGACGGTGTCGTTGAGTTCGCCGGGCGCCAGAACGGCTATGGCAATGTCGTGCAGGTGTTGCACGGCAATGCGCGCAGCACGCTGTACGCGCACCTGAGTCGCATCGACGTGAGGAAAGGTCAGCGCATAGAGCAAGGCCAGCGCCTGGGCGCCGTGGGCGCCACGGGCTGGGCCACCGGGCCGCACCTGCACTTCGAGTTCCGCGTCGCCGGCCAGCACCAGGATCCCTTGCGCGTGGCGAAGGCGTCGGAAACGGTACCGCTGGACGCCGCCTCGCGGCCGCGTTTCGCGGAAACCGTGAAGATGGTCCAGGCCAAGCTGGAAGTGGCCGAATCCCTCATCGGCCAGGCGCAGCGCGCCGAGTAGGCGCTGAGCCAAAGGCAGCGCGCGTTGCGCGCGCTGCGGTCAACCGATCAAGCCGAGAACGACGATCCGCATCCGCAGGTCGCTATGCCGAGAATGACGACCCGCATCCGCAGGTCGTCGTGGCGTTCGGGTTCTTGATGACGAACTGCGCACCCTGCAGATCTTCCTTGTAGTCGATCTCGGCGCCACCCAGGTACTGCAGGCTCATGGCGTCGATGAGCAGCGTGACGCCGTTCTTCGTCATCTGCGTGTCGTCGTCGTTGACCACCTCGTCGAAGGTGAAGCCGTACTGGAAGCCCGAGCAACCGCCGCCTTGCACGAAGACGCGCAGCTTGAGTTCGGGATTGCCTTCTTCATCGACCAGGTCCTTCACCTTGGCGGCGGCGCTGTCGGTGAAGATCAGCGGCGGCGGCATGTCAAGGGCGGCGGGGGTGAGCGGTTCGGCCAGGGCGTTCATTCGGGGCTCCTCAGGGACAGTGTTCAGGCGTCGTTGGACGCAGCGAGTTTCAGGGCGGGCTTGTCGTGGCTCTTCAGCGGCTTGAGCTCGCCTTCGACCATGGCACCCTGGTGCATTTCGAGCAATTCGTAGCGGACATCACCCCAGATGCGGGCCTTCGGCTGCAGTTCAAGCAATTCGGTGGCGTGCACCGGGCCGCGGACTTCACCGCTGATGATCACATGCGCTGCCTTCACCCGGCCCGTCACGCGGGCATTCTCGCTGATGACGAGCATGCTGCGGTCACCCGCTTCACAGGTGACATCGCCCAGCACCTCGCCATCGATGCGCAGGCCTTCGACAAATCGAACATGGCCTTGCACCACCGTGCCCTCGCAGATCAGGCTGCGTATGGGCGGTGGCTTCGTCTTGCCCAAGCCGAACATGTTCTTGTCTCCTGGCCTGCTCTGCGCGTGCCTTCAGGGCTGCAGCTTCACGGACTGCGTGGCCCGCGTGGCGCCCTGTTGATCCAACACCCTGACTTGAACCGTTTTTATCACGGCCGCGGCGGGGTGGTCGATCATGCCTTCCACGCGGGTGTAAAGACGCAGTTGCAATGGCAACGGGCCGCCGGGCATGGGCTGCGTCCAGGGCTTGCCGTCGAGCTGGCCGCCGAGCAGCAATTCATAGCGCCCTTTGAAATCGGCCGTGGGCTTGCCGTTCTGCACCACGAGCATCTGGTAGCGCAACTGCCCCGGCGCCTTGGCTTCGGCCTGCAGGCCGCGAAGTTGCAGACCGTCGCCCGAGGTGGGCAGCAGGCGCTCGAAAAATCCCAGATCGGCCTGCAGCGCCTGCTTCTCGGCTTCCAGCTGCCGCAGCTGCTGGGCCAGCGTGGCCTGTGCGGCGCGCTCGGTCTTGAGCAGGCTCTCGGCGGTGTCGGAAATCTGCCGCGCCTGGGCCTGGTCGACCTTCAAGCGGGCCACCTCGGTGCGCAGCTGCGCGAGTTCCTGCTTGGCGTCGCGGTCCAGGCCGGCGATGCTCTTGCCGAACTCGAAAGCCCACAGCGCGATGGCGGCAGAAAAACCAAGCACCACGGCCGCCGCGGCCCAGCGCAAGGGCCAGGGCAGGTGGCTGCGGACGATCATCCGGGGCGCGCTCACCGAAAGCCGGCGGCGCAGCAGCTTCCAGCGCATGGTTGCTACAGATGCGGCTGCCTCAGCCGCACCACCAAGCAGCCGCCGCGGAACCGGCTCCGCCGGTCCGCTGGCGGCGCCCCCCGGGGGGAAGCGCCACAGGCGCTTCGGGGGGAGCCAATTACCGCTTGCTGAACTGCTTGCGGCGACGCGCGCCGTGCAAACCGACCTTCTTGCGTTCGACTTCGCGCGCGTCACGCGTCACGAAGCCGGCGCGGCTGAGGTCGGGCTTGAGCGCCGTGTCGTAGTCGATCAGCGCACGGGTGATGCCGTGGCGCACCGCGCCGGCCTGGCCGGATTCACCGCCGCCGTGCACGTTGATCTTGATGTCGAAGGCCTCGTTGTTGCCCGTCAGCAGCAGCGGCTGGCGGACGATCATGATCGAGGTCTGACGACCGAAATAGTCGTCGATCGTCTTGCCGTTGATGACGATGTTGCCGCTGCCCTTCTTGAGAAAGACGCGAGCCACGCTCGACTTGCGGCGGCCGGTGCCGTAGTTCCAAAGTCCGATCATCGCTGCGTCCTCAAATCTCGAGCGGTTTGGGCTGCTGGGCGGTGTGCGGGTGGGTGTCACCGGCATAAACCTTCAGCTTCTTGACCATCGCATAACCCAGCGGGCCCTTGGGCAGCATGCCCTTGACGGCCTTTTCAAGCGCGCGGCCGGGGTGCTTGGCCTGCATGTCCTTGAAGGGCGTGGCATAGATGCCGCCGGGGTAGCCGGAATGCCGGTAGTAAATCTTGTCGGTAGCCTTCGCGCCGGTGACACGAAGCTTGTCGGCATTGACGACGATGATGAAATCACCGGTATCGACGTGAGGCGTGTAGATGGCCTTGTGCTTGCCGCGCAAACGGCGTGCTGCTTCGCTGGCAACACGACCGAGCACCTTGTCGGTGGCGTCAATCACAAACCACTCGTGCGTCACTTCGGCCGGCTTGGCGCTGAAGGTCTTCATGAGAGTCTTTCGGTGAACACGCCGCCGATGGGCAGCGCGCAGGGGCATCGGCAAATCTGTTGCCCGGGCCACGTCCCATTGGCACCGCTCGTGAAGGGCGGCCTCGCTGGGCTTGCACGGGTTGTTCCCCGGCCGAATTCGGGAAAGCCTGTGAGTATAGCCTGGGCCTGCAGTGCGCAAAGCGGCCCTGGCGCAGCGGAAAGAAGGGACAAGCGCAGATTTTGAGGGTTAACCCTATGTTGTTCGCATAGCATGCGCCAACTCAACCGGGAGCCTTATGAACACGCAAACCTCCAATCTCGTGCGCGACGCCACGCGGCTGCTGAACTGGGCGCCTGTGCGCACGCTGGGTGAACGCCACCGCGAGCGCGTCGCCCAGCACCTGCTGGCGCTGGACGACGACGACCGCCAACGGCGCTTCGGCCACCTGGCCAGCGACGAACGCATCCGCAGCTACGTCGCGCAGCTGAACTTCGACCGTGACGAGATCTTCGGCGTCTTCAACCGCCAACTCGTGCTGGTGGCGCTGGCGCACCTGGCCTTCGACGGCACGCGCGGCACCAGCGAGTTCGGCATCTCGGTCAGCGCGCCCATGCGCGGCCGCGGCCTGGGCTCGCAACTCTTCGAGCACGCCGTCACGCATGCGCGCAACCGCGGCGCGCACACCATGCTGATCCACATGGCGCGCGACAACGCCGCGATGATGGGCATCGTGCGCAAGGCGGGCGCCGACGTGCACTTCGAGGGCGGCGACGTGCTGGCCGAACTGCCGCTGCCTGCGGACACGCTGGGCTCGCAGATCCAGGAGTTGCTGGCGCACCAGGCCGGTGAATTTGACTACCGCGTGAAGCTGCAGGTGCTGCGCCTGGACGCGATGCGGCCGCGCACGCGCTGAACCTTCCGGCAGCCACAACCCACGCTTGCAGGATGGCGAAGGTCTTGCCGGTGGTTACCATGACCGACCTCGGCGCGCCGCAAAGGCGAGCCCGCTTCCGCACGGTTCTTGCGTCCCCACCACCACCATGCTGCCGCAACTCGACTGGACCATCGCCATCGTCTGCCTGGCCACGCTGAGCGGCCTGCTGTTTTGGAGCGTGCGCAGGCGGCGCTCGAACCGGAAGGCCTTGCCTGCTGAGTGGGCGCTGACATCACGGTCAGTCTTCAGCATCGAGGAACGGCGCTTCTACCGCCACCTGTGCACCGCGCTGCCGCAGAACATCGTGCTCTCCAAGCTGCCGTTGGTGCGCTTCTGCCAACCCACAGACGCCGACCAGGTGCGCTACTGGTACGAGTTGTTGGGCGTCATCCATGTCACCTTCGCCATCTGTACCGGCAGCGGGCGCGTGGTGGCGGTGGTGGATGTCGAAGGCGAGCGCGGCTCGTCACGCCGCACGCTGCAGATCAAGGAGGCCGTGCTCGCGGCCTGCGGCATCCGCTACCTGCGCTGCCCCGCCGATACGCCGCCTTCGGCGCCTGAGCTGCAGCAGCTGGTGCCGCCAGCGGCCACGCCGCGCAGCATGGCCGCCGCTTCGCCGGTGAATGAGACGCGCAACAAGCTCTCGCGCATCGTCGCCTCGCGCCGCCAGGAACGTGCGTCGCGCTGGCAGGACTCCACGCTGGCGGTGCCCGACTCCACCTTCGGCGGCGACAGCCTGCTCGACCCGCCCAACGAACTGGGTGGCGTGGTCACCGACGCCGCCGGCACGCCGCTCAGGCACTGAGTGGACTTCAGCCAGCTCGACCCCCAGCTCGTTCTCGATGCCCTCGACGCCGTCGGCCTGCGCGGCGACGGCCGTGTGCTGCAGCTGAACTCTTATGAGAACCGCGTCTTCCAGGTCTTCCTGGAGGATGGCCGCGCGGTGGTGGCCAAGTTCTACCGGCCAGGGCGCTGGAGCGACGCGCAGATCCTGGAAGAGCATGCCTACGCGTTGGAACTGGCCGATGCCGAGGTACCTGTGGTGCCGCCGCTCGTGCTGGACTCGGCTGGGCCGGGCGCAAGCCTGTCGGGCAAGCCACCCACGCTGGCCAGCGGATTCGGACACCGCTACGCCGTGGCCGCGCGCTGCGCCGGGCGCGAACCCGAGCTGGAAGATCCCGAGGCGCTGCGCCAGCTCGGCCGTTTCATCGGCCGCCTGCACGAGGTGGGGCGCAAGCGGCCCTTCGTGCACCGCCATCACCTGCACGCCCGCACCGATGGCCGTCGCGCCATGAGCTTGCTGATCGACGGCGGCTTCGTGCCCGACACCGAACTGCCCGCCTGGCGCTCGGCCTGCGAAGCCGCGCTGGCTGCCACCGAGGCCGCCTTCGCCGCTGCCGAGCCGCTGGTCACTCTGCGCCTGCACGGCGACTGCCACCTCGGCAACGTGCTCTGGCGTGATGGTGCGCCACATGTCGTGGATCTCGACGACGCCATGCAAGGTCCCGCCGTGCAAGACCTGTGGATGCTGGTCTCTGGCGACCATTCGACGATGGCACGCCAGCTCGACCACCTGCTCGCCGGCTACGAGCAGTTCAGCGAGTTCGACGACCGCGAGCGCCGGCTCATCGAGCCGCTGCGCACGCTGCGCATGGTGCGTCACAGCGCCTGGCTGGCCGAGCGTTGGCGCGACCCGACCTTTCCGCTGAACTTCCCCTTCTTCGGCAGCGCCGCCTACTGGAACCAGCAAGCGGCGCAGCTGCGCGAGCAGCTCGAGGCTATGCAGTCAGCAGGCGGTTGACGCGCTGCACATAGGCCGCCGGGTCTTCCAGCTGGCCACCTTCGGCGAGCAGCGCCTGGTCGAAGATGATCTGCGCGAGTTCGTCGAACTGCTCGCTGCCTTCCAACTTCTTCAGCAAGGCGTGCTGCGGGTTCACTTCCAGGATGGGCATACCCTTCGGAGCGCCCTGCCCGGCCTGCTTGAGCAACCGCGCCAGGTGCGAGCTCATGTCGCCTTCGTCGACCACGATGCAGGCCGGTGAATCGACCAGCCGCGTCGTCGCGCGCACGTCCTTGGCACGCTCCTTCAGCGACGTCTTCAGGCGCTCCAGCACGGGCTTGAAGGCTTCGGCCGCTTCCTCGGCGGCCTTCTTCTCGTCCTCGTCCTGCAGCTTGCCCTGGTCGACACCGCCCTTGGCCACGCTCTGCAGCGGCTTGCCGTCGAATTCATACAGGTGCGACAGCATCCACTCGTCGACGCGGTCCACCAGCAGCAGCACCTCGATGCCCTTCTTGCGGAAGATCTCCAGCTGCGGGCTGCTCTTGGCACCAGCCAGCGTGTCGGCGGTGATGTAGTAGATGGCCTCCTGGCCTTCTTTCATGCGCTTGACGTAGTCCTCGAAGGACACGCCGTCGTCGGCGGTCGTCGATGCAAAGCGCAGCAGCTTGGCCAGGCGCTCCTGGTTCTGGTGGTCTTCGCCGACGCCTTCCTTCAGCACGGCGCCGAACTGCTTCCAGAACTCGGCGTACTTGTCCTGCTGGTTCTCGGCCACGTCTTCCAGCATGGAGAGCACCTTCTTCGTGCTGCCCTCGCGGATGGCCTTCACGTCGCGGCTTTCCTGCAGCAGCTCGCGGCTCACGTTGAGCGGCAGGTCGGCGCTGTCGATCACGCCCTTCACGAAGCGCAGGTAGACCGGCATCAAGGCTTCCGCGTCGTCCATGATGAACACACGCTTCACATACAACTTGACGCCGCCGCGCTTGTCGCGGTTCCACAGGTCGAAGGGCGCCTTGGCCGGCACGTAGAGCAGCTGCGTGTACTCGGTGCGGCCTTCCACGCGGTTGTGCGTGTAGGCCAGCGGTGCCTCCTGGTCGTAGCTGATCTGCTTGTAGAACTCCTGATACTGCGCATCAGTGATGTCGCTCTTGGGGCGTGTCCACAGCGCCGCAGCCTTGTTCACCGGCTCCCACTCGTCGGTGGTGACCTGTTCCTTCTTCTCTTCGTCCCACTTCGTCTTGGGCATCAGCACCGGCAGGCTGATGTGGTCGCTGTATTTGCTGATGATCGACTTCAGCTTCCAGGCCGAGAGGAACTCTTCCTCGCCTTCGCGGATGTGCAGGATGACGTCGGTGCCGCGCTGCGTGCGCTCGATGGTCTCGACCTCGAAGTCGCCCGAGCCTTCGCTGCTCCAGCGCACGCCTTCACCAGCGGCGGCACCGGCGCGGCGCGTCTCCACCGTCATGCGGTCGGCGACGATGAAGCCGCTGTAGAAGCCGACGCCGAACTGGCCGATGAGGTTGGCGTCCTTCTTCTGTTCG
>JANNFE010000079.1:0-22136 GCA_031379415.1 Betaproteobacteria bacterium
GGCGGCAATTGGTTGACGACGAGTTGCCATTGGCCACGCGCCAGGTCTTCGATCTTCCAGCGCGCGCGCAGCTTCAGGCTGCCGCGGCCCGAGGCATAGGCGGCGCGGATGTCTTCCGCGCTGCTGATCAGCTGGCCGCCACCCGGGAAGTCGGGGCCGGGCAACAGCGCGAAGAAGGCATCGTCGCTGAGTTTCGGGTCGCGGATCAGCGCCACCGCGGCCGCCGCCACTTCGTTCAGGTTGTGACTCGGCACCTCGGTCGCCAGGCCGACGGCGATGCCGCTGGCGCCATTCAAGAGCACGAAGGGCAGTCTCGCCGGCAGCTGTTTCGGCTCCTCGGTGCTGCCGTCGTAGTTGGGCTGGAAGTCGATCGTGCCTTCGTCGATCTCGTCCAGCATCAGCCGCGCGATGGGCGCCAGGCGCGCTTCGGTGTAGCGCATGGCCGCGGCGCTGTCGCCGTCGCGGCTGCCGAAGTTGCCCTGGCCGTCGATGAGCGGGTAGCGCTGGGAAAAGCCCTGCGCCATGCGCACCAGCGCGTCGTAGGCGGCGGTATCGCCATGCGGGTGGAACTTGCCCAGCACGTCGCCCACCACGCGCGCACTCTTCACGGGCCGCGCGCCACCGCTGCCGGTGTAGGCCAGGCCCATGCGGAACATCGAGTACAGGATGCGCCGCTGCACCGGCTTGTTGCCGTCGCACACGTCGGGCAACGCGCGGCCCTTGACGACGGACAGGGCGTATTCGAGGTAGGCGCGCTCGGCGTAGTCGGCCAGGGCCAAGGTGTCGGCGGGGTCGGGGGGTGGGGCGTCGAAGAGGTCGGTCACGGCAAGGGGGTTCAGACCACGGTCACCAACGGCGAATAGCCGCCGAGTGCCGCGTCATGGGTGATGAGATGCATGGGTTCGCTGACGGCCTGGGCCACCAGCATGCGGTCGAAAGGATCGGCGTGCAGCCGCGGCAGCCCATGCACGGCCAGGGCATGCGCCCAGGTGACGGGCAACTGCAGGAAGCCTGCCTGCGTGACGGCCGCCTCCAGCCGAACAGGCGACAGCGGCAGTTTGCCAAGCGCCGACTTGATGGCTACCTCCCACAACGACACGCTGCTGACGTGAACCTCGTCAGCGCGTTCGATCATGCTGCGGGCTGCCGCGCTCAGTTCATCGGCGTCACGCATCACCCACAGCAGGATATGCGTGTCCAGCAGCAGCTTCATGTGCTGCTGCGGCCTTCCCAGAGCGCCAGGTCCGCGTCAGGCAGCGGCGCGTCAAAGTCGGCGGCTTCCAGGAACTGGCCCTTGAGCAGGCCAAACCTGATCGACGCCTTGGCCGGCGCATCCAGTGGCACCAGCTTGGCCATGGGCGTGCCAGACTTGGCGATGATCACCGTCTCCCCGGCGTGCGCCTGGTCCACCAGCTCGGACAGGCGGGTCTTGGCTTCGTAGATGTTGACTTGCATGGCGGCTCTTCGGCGGTACCCTTGACCAAAGTTGGTCAGGGTGGATTCTACTCTCCCAGACCACCGCGTCGACCCAGATTCACCCCGCCGCGCGGCGGTAGTCGCTGGGCGCCATGCCCAGGTGCGTGCGGAAGACGCGGCTGAAGTGCGCCATGTTCGAGAAGCCGAAGGCAAACGCGATGTCGGTGATGCTGCGGTGCTGCTGCGCGCGGTCGTCGAAGGTCTTGCGGCAGGCTTCCAGGCGGCGGCGCAGGATGTAGCCGGCCACGCCGTCGGGTTCTTCGGCAAACGCGTTGTAGAGCTGCCGGCGGCTGCAGTTCAGCGCGTGCGCGATGGCGTCGACACTCAGCCGCGGGTCGCCCAGGTGCGCGCTGACATGCTGCTTGATGCGTTCACGCAGCGCCTCGCGCTGAGTCACCGCGGTGCCGATGCCGGCCAGGTCGAGCATGGCCAGGTGCACAAATTGGGTGATCGCTTCCCCCACGCCGCGCGCCGCGGTTTCGCTCATGCCGGGCAGTTCACGGTAGGCGCTGCGCATGGTCTCCAGCGCCAAACGCGCCACACCGCCACTGCCGCCCAGGCGGCGTGCCATCAGCGGGTCGAGCTTGGAGCCAGCCAGGCCGCGCTCTGCGAAGTGCTGCTTGGGCAGCATGACGATGAGATGCTCCACGCGCACCGGGTTGGCCACGGCGTAGCTGTCGGTGGTGTCGTAGATGCTCCACTGGTCGGGCGTGACCCAGGCCTCGCGGCCCTTCTGCTCGACACCGGCGCAACCCACCCAGGGCGCGACGATCTTCAGGTAGCCGGTCTCCGAGCCGCGCACCTGTGACGCACTGCGCATGACGCGGTGGCGGTTGGCTTCCAGCCGCGTCAGGGTCACGTCGCCGGCGTGCAGCGTGGCCATGCGGCCGTCGAAGTGGGTGTCGCCGTAGAGATCGGAGCCCAGGCCGTGGAAGAGGCGGTCGATCCAGTCGGTCCACAGGCCCACGCGTTCGCGCGGGGCGACCTGGTCGGTGTCCATGGCGCGGATCGGGCTCGTCATGCCACGCAGCGTAACGGCAGCCCGGCCGCACCGCCATCGGCGGGAGCGCATCCCAGGGAAAGACCCGATGCCGCGTGCACGGATCGTCAACCGCGCTGCACGCTGCGGCAAGCGGCCAGTGTTGCCCATCGCCACACTCGCGGCCACCCCACGCAGGGACTTCAGGAGACAAGACATGACCCAGCGCCGTACCGTGATCCAGGCCGCCGCCGCGGCGCTGGCCCTGCCTTCGCTCGTGCGCGCCCAGCCGGCACCCGTGCGCGTGGGCTACGCCATCGCCCGCACGGGCCCCTGGACCACCGGCGCGCAGGTCAGCCAGGAACCGAACTACCTGCTGTGGGCCGAGCAGCAGAACGCTGCGGGCGGCCTGAACGTCAAGGGCACGAAGCGCCCCATCGAACTCGTGAGCAGCGACGACCGCAGCGACATCGAGACCTGCGTGCGCACCTACGAGAAGCTGATGGGCAGCGACAAGGTCGACCTCGTGCTGCCGCCCTGGGGCAGCAATGCCAACTTCGCCGTGGCGCCGCTGGCCAACCGCTACGGCTACCCCTTCCTGGCGCCCACGGCGCTGAGCCGCCGGCTCGTCGAGATGAAGCTGCCCTACTTCTTTCTGATGCTGCAGCAGCCGAAACCGATGATGGACGCGCTGGTCGACATGCTGAAGGCGCAGGGCGCCAAGAGCCTGGCCGTGATCTACGTCGACGACCTGTTCGGCCTGGAGAACTACGCCGCGCTGAAGGTGGCCGTGCAGGGCACGGGCATGAACATCGTCGAGGACAAGAGCTACCCGCTGGGCGTGAAAGACCTGAGCCCGGTGCTGCGCGGCTTCAAGGACAAGAACCCCGACGCCTTCGTCGGCCTGACCTACCCGCCCGACACCATCCTTGCCAGCCGGCAGAGCAAGGAGATCGGCTTCAACCCGAAGTTCTTCTACGCCAGCGTGGGCACCGCCTTCCAGCTCTACCGCAACGTCATGCAGGCCGGCGCCGAGGGCGTGCTGGGCATGGGCAGCTGGAACGGCAAGACGAGCCCGGGTGCGAAGGCCTACTTCGACGCCCACGTGAAGAAGTTCGGCGCCGCCAAGGAACCCGACCGCTGGGCCAGCGGCGCGGCGTGGGCGGCGCTGGAGATCCTGACCGCGGGCGTGGCCAAGGTCGGCCTGGAGCGCAAGGCGCTGCGCGACTTCGTGGCCGGTGGCGAGCACAACACCATCCTCGGCAAGATCAGGTTCGCCGGCAGTGAAAACGTCGGCACGCCGGGCAGCGTGGGCCAGTGGCAGAAGGGCGAGTTCGAGGTCGTGTGGCCCAAGGCCATCGCCACCGCGCCGCTGGTGCCGGTGAAGCCGGCCTGGGTGTGATGTCCCGGTGAGTGCGGGCGCATGGCTTGAACTGATCGCCTCCGGTCTCATCACCGGGGGCGTGTATGCGCTCGTCGCGCTGGGGCTCAATCTGCAGTACGGGCTGATGCGCATCCTGAACATCGCGCATGGCGAGTTCCTGATGGTCGGCGCCTTCCTCACCTGGGCCGCGCAGGTGGGCCTGGGGATTTCACCGCTGCTGATGATCCCGGTCAGCTTTGCGCTGCTGATGGGCCTGGGGCTGCTGATCCACCGCGCCGTGTTCCGCCGTCTCACGCGCACCAGCCCCAGCTTGGACATCTTCGAGGCCCGCGGGCTGATGGTCAGCTTCGGTCTCATGTTCCTGGTGCAGAACTTCGCGCAGCTGGTCTGGGGCGGTGACCTGCGCGGCTACGACTATCTGGCCGACCCGCTCGTGATCCCTGGGCCGGGGGGCGGCGCGCAGTTCGCCGCCAACAAGCTGCTGCTGCTGGCGCTGGCGCTGGCCATCAGCGCCGCGCTCATCGTCGGGCTGCGCAGCACGCTCTACGGCAAGGGCGTGCGCGCGCTGATGCAGAGCCCCACCGGCGCGCAGCTCGTCGGCATCGACACCGAACGACTGCACCCGCTGATGTTCGGCATCGGTCTCGGCCTGTCGGGCGTGGCCGGCTGTCTGCTGAGCATGACCTACACCATCTCGCCTTCGATGGGCGAGCCCTATACCGTCACCGCGCTCATCGTCATCACGCTCGGTGGCTTCGGCAGCATGGGCGGCGCGCTGGCCGGCGGGCTGGCTTTGGGCGTCATCGAGGCCATCGGCATGCACTACACCAGCCCTTCGCTGAAGTCGCTGTTGTCGTACGGCATCTTCATTGCCGTGCTGCTGTGGCGGCCCAACGGCTTGTTCGCGCGGCGATGAAGCGCGACGCGCTGATCCTCTTCGCGCTCACCGGCTGGGCGCTGGCGGTGCCGCACTACGGCAGCGAATTCGCCGTCTCGATGGCGCTCACCTGCCTGATGTACGTGGCGCTGTCGTCGAGCTGGAGCCTGTTCTGCGGCAGCACGCGCTACCTGAGCCTGGCCACGGCGGCCTTCTTCGGCATCGGCGCGTACACCAGTGCGCTGACACTGGAAGCCTACGGCTGGTGGCTGGCCATCGCTGGCGGCGCGCTCATCGCTGCCGCGGTGGCGGTGGTGATGGGCGCGGCCGTGCTGCACCTGCGCGGCACCTACTTCGCGGTGCTGACCTTCGGCATGACCGAGCTCATCCGCCATGCCATCACGTATTGGGAAAAGCAGGTCACCGGCACCGTCGGCCGCGTGCTCACCACGGTGCCCGAGCGCGACACCGTCTACCTCACCGTGCTGGGCCTGGCGGTGCTGGCGGTGGCCACGTCCATCGCCGTGCGGCGCAGCCGCTTCGGCCTGGCCATGGCCGGCATCGGCGCCGACGAGCAGCGCGCGCAGACGCTCGGCGTCAACACGCGGCTGGTGAAGATCGCCGGCTTCGCGCTCACCGCCGCCTTCGCCGGCGCGGTGGGCGCGGCCATGAGCGTGCGCTGGACCTACATCGACCCGGCCACCGTCTTCAACCCCTTCATCGGCTTCCAGACCGTGCTCATCGCGCTCATCGGCGGCGCGGCCACGCTGTGGGGGCCGCTCATCGCCGCGGTGGTGTTCAGCCTGCTCGCCGAAACCCTGCGGCTGCAGGTGCCGCAGCTGTACATGATGTCGCTGGGGCTGCTGCTCATCCTGTGCGTGCTGTATCTGCCCGGCGGGCTGGCCTCGCTGCGCGCCGGCACCTTCACGCAATGGCGCGATGACATCCGCGCTGCGTTGACGAAGAAGGCCGCGCCGTGAACGGCCACCCACTGCTGGAAGCACGGGAAGTGACGGTGCGCTTTGGCGGGCTCACCGCCGTGGACCGCGTGAGCGCGGCCTTCGCGCCCGGCGAACTGGTCGGCATCATCGGGCCCAACGGCGCCGGCAAGACGACCTTCTTCAACGCGCTGTCGGGCGTCATGGCGCCGACCTCGGGCGAGCTGTTCGGCGCCGGCAAGCGCCTCACCGGCGCGCCGCCGCACCGTTACGCGCAGCAGGGCATTGCACGAACTTTCCAGACGCCGCGTGTGTTCGCCGAACTCAGCGTGGCCGCCAACATCGGCTTCGGGCTGCAGTTCGCCGGGCGGCACCGGCAGGCGTCGTGGCTGCTGAAGGACGAGGCCAGCATCCTGAACCTCATCGGCTTGGCGCCACAAGCCGCGCTGCCGGCCGCCGCCGTCACGCCCAGCCAGCAGCGCCTGCTGGAAATCGGCATGGCCCTGGCCACGCGGCCCAAGCTGCTGCTGCTGGACGAAGTGGCCGCCGGCCTGACCGAGAACGAGGTCGAGGCCATGGCCCAGCTCATCCGCCGCCTGCGCGACGAGCTCGACCTGACCGTGATCTGGATCGAACACGCGGTGACGACGCTGCTGCGCCATGTCGAACGCGTGCTGGTGCTGCACCAGGGCCGCAAGATCGCCGACGGGCTGCCTTCTGAAGTGATCCGCAACGCGGAAGTGATCGAGGCCTATCTCGGCGACGAGATGGCGGAGGCGGCATGAAGCGCGACATCAACGCCGCCCACCTGCGGGTCGACGGGCTTTCGGCCGGCTACGGCAACTTCCTCGTGCTGCGTGAGTTGAGTCTCGAAGCCAGGCCTGGCCTCACCGTCATCCTAGGCCCCAACGGCGCCGGCAAGACGACGCTGCTGAAGGCCATCGTCGGGCTCATTCCACGCCAGGGCCGGCTGTTGCTCGACGGCACCGAGATCGCCCGCGACGCGAAGACAAGCCAGATCGTGCAGCGCGGCCTGGTGCTGGTGCCCGAGGGCCGCCAGCTCTTCGCGCAGATGACGGTGGCCGAGAACCTGGAGCTCGGCGGCTGGCTCGTGCCACCGGCAGAACGCGCGCGGCGGCTGGCGCAGGCCTTTGCCGACTTCCCGAAACTCGCCGAACGCGCGAATCAGCTGGCCGGCACGATGAGTGGTGGCGAACAGCAGATGGTGGCCGTGGCCCGCGCCATGATGAGCGCGCCGCGGCTGCTGATGCTGGACGAACCCTCGCTCGGCCTGGCGCCGAAGATGGTGGATGAGTTGCTGGCCATCGCGCGCCGCATCGCAGACACCGGCACCACCGTGCTGATGGTGGAGCAGAACGTGCGCAAGGCCCTGGCCGTGGCCGACCGCGGCTACGTGCTGGAGCGCGGGCGGCTCGTCGCCAGCGGGCCGGCCTTCCTGCTGGCGCGCAGCAGCGTCATCCGCCAGGCCTACCTGGGCCAGAACACACCGCAGTCACTTTCGAAGGAGAAGACCATGTCCGACCTGACCATGCTCATCAACGGCCTGGCCGTGTCCGCCGAGAAGGGCGCCACTTTCGAACGCCGCAACCCGCTGGACGGCAGTGTCGCCACACGCGCCCCGGCGGCCAGCCCCGCCGATGCGGTGGCCGCGGTGGAAGCTGCGGCCGAGGCCTTCAAGACCTGGAGCCAGACCGGGCCCACCGAACGCCGCATGCTGCTGCTGAAAGCCGCCGACGCACTGGAAGCGAAGACACCGCAGTTCATCCTAGCCATGGCCGCCGAGACCGGCGCTACCGGCATGTGGGGCGGCTTCAACGTGCACCTGGCGGCCGGCATGATCCGCGAAGCGGCGTCGCTGACGACGCAGATCGCCGGCGAGGTGATCCCGTCCGACGTACCCGGCTCTCTCGCCATGGGCATGCGCCAGCCGGCCGGCGTGGTGCTGGGCATCGCGCCGTGGAACGCACCGGTCATCCTGGGTGTGCGCGCCATCTGCGTGCCGCTGGCCTGCGGCAACACCGTGGTGCTGAAGGGCAGCGAGAACTGCCCGCGCACGCACCAGTTGATCGTCGAAGCCTTCTCGGACGCCGGGTTCCCGGCCGGCGTGCTGAACTACATCACCAACGCGCCGGCCGATGCCGGTGCGGTGGTCGAAGCCATGGTCGCCCACCCCGCCGTGCGGCGCATCAACTTCACCGGCAGCACACGCGTGGGCAAGCTGATTGCCATGACCTGCGCCAAGTACCTGAAGCCGGTGGTGCTGGAACTCGGCGGCAAGGCGCCGCTGGTGGTGCTGGACGACGCCGACCTGACGGCCGCGGTGAACGGCGCCACCTTCGGCGCCTTTGCCAACAGCGGCCAGATCTGCATGAGCACCGAACGCATCATCGTCGACGACAAGATCGCCGACGACTTCGTCGCCCTGTTCACGAAGAAGGTGAAGGGCCTGCCGCTGGGCGACCCACGCAAGCCAGCGCCCGTGGTGCTGGGCAGCGTCATCGGCATGGGCACGGTGGAACATTGCAACGCGCTCATCGACGACGCGCTGGCCCATGGCGCCAAGCTGCTGTGCGGCGGCAAGGCCACCGACACGCTGATGCCAGCCACGCTGCTGGACCACGTGACGCCGGCCATGCGCATCTTCCACGAAGAGACCTTCGGCCCCGTGAAGTGCATCGTGCGCGTGAACGGCGTCGAAGCGGCCGTGGCCAGCGCCAATGACAACGCCTACGGCCTGTCGGCCGCGGTCTTCGGCAAGGACATCGCGCGTGCTTTCAACGTGGCGCGCCGCATCGAAAGCGGCATCTGCCACGTCAACGGCCCCACCGTGCACGACGAGGCGCAGATGCCCTTCGGCGGCGTCAAGGGTTCGGGCCTGGGGCGCTTCGGCGGCAAGGCAGGAGTGCACGAGTTCACCGAGCTGCGCTGGATCACGGTGCAGACGACGCCGCGGCACTACCCGTTCTGAAGTGGCATGCATCCGAAGGGGCAGCCGGCACGTACAAGCCGACACCTCACAACCTTGCCCCCGGAGCACCCCCATGAAGACGACGTTGCACGCCGCTGCCGCCACCGCCACGCTGGCCCTGCTGGGCGCCTGCGCCCCCATGACCCCCGCACCCATGATGACGTACAGCCAGGACGCACTGCCTGACGCGGTGAAGGTGCCGGCCGGTCACAAGGTGGCCATGGAAACAGTGGGCGTGGGCGAGATCACCTACGAGTGCCGCGCGAAAGCGAATTCAGCCACCATGGCCGGCGAATTCGAATGGGTCTTCGTCGGCCCGAACGCTGTGCTGAACGACCGTGGCGGCAAGGCCGTGGGCAAGTACTACGGCCCGCCGGCCACCTGGGAAGCGATGGACGGCTCCAAGCTCACCGCGACGCAGCTGGCCGTGGCCCCCGCGGGTGCCGGCAACATCCCGCTGCAGTTGGTGAAGGCCAACCCGGCCATGGGCATGGGCGCGATGAGCGGCGTGAGCCACATCCAGCGCGTGGCCACACGCGGCGGCACGGCCCCTGCCCTGCCCTGCGCCGCCAGCAGCGTCGGGCAGAAGCAGGTCGTCAGCTACCAGGCCGACTACATCTTCTGGAAGACAGCCTGAGGACGGCGCTTCAGCGCTTGCCGGCAATCTCTGAGAAGAACGCGTCGGTGCCGGCCTTGCGGCCCAGGAAGGCCTCCACCATCTGCTGCGGCGGCACTTCGCCGCCGCGCGACAGGATGAGTTCGCGGTAGCGGCGGCCGACTTTCGGGTCGAGCAGCTTGCCCTGGAAGGCCGAGAGCATGTCCAGTGCCATCACTTCCGACCACATGTAGCCGTAGTAGCCGGCCGCGTAGCCGCCCATCAGGTGGCCGAAGCTGGCGGGCAGCATGGTGCCTTCTTCATAGCCCAGCGGCATGCTGCGTTCCAGCGCCACCCAGGTGTCGAGCGCCGGCTTCGGGGCGCCAGTGTGCAGCTGCATGTCATAGGCCGCGTACTGCCACTGGCGCGAGTAGCGCATGGCGCGGCCGAAGACGCGGGCCCGTTCCAACTGCTGCAGCTGTTCGGGGTTCAGGCGCGGGCATTCAGCGCAGACCTCGGCAAACAGTGCCAGCGTCTCGGGCCGGCGCGCCCATTCCTCGAACATCTGCGAAGGTGCCTCGACGAAGTCGCGCTTGACCGAGGTGCCGGCCTGGTCGGCGTAGCGCGTGGTGCTGAGCACGCCGTGCAGCACGTGGCCAAACTCGTGCAGCATGGTCTCCAGTTCGTCGTGGTTCAGACCTTGAGGGTTGAAGTTGGTCACCAGCACCGAGGCCGGCTTCTGGCCCGCCAGGCGCGACACCGGCACCACCGGGAAGGCGGCGGCATGCGTGAACTTGCCATCGCGCGGTGAGAGGTCGAGGTAGATGCCGCCGACGAAAGCACCGCGGCGGCCAGCGGGCGTGCGCTCGTAGACATCGAAATAGCGCACGTTGGCGTGCCACACGGGCACCGTGGCGGCTTCGAACTCCACGCCGTACAACCTTTCGGCGACCTTCAACGAGAACTGCACCGCCTTGTCGGTGGGGAAGTAGGCGCGCAGCTTCTCCTGGTCGATGGCATAGCGCGAGCGCTTCAGCCGCTCCTGCAGGAAGCCGGTGTCCCAGCGCTGCACCGTCACCTGGTCCACCGGCTTGTCGAGCAGCGCCGCCTTCTCGGCGCGCAGCTCGGCCAGTTCTCGCGCCTCGCCCACGACCACGGCGCCGCGCACGCGGGCCAGGAAGTCTTCCACCGCCTTCGGGTTGGCGGCCATGCGCCGCCGCAGTGCGAGGGTGGCGTAGTCGGGCTGGCCGTGCAGCTGGGCGAGTTCGTGGCGCAGGGCCAGCGCGCGGTCCAGGCGCTCCAGGTTGGCCTTGCCACCGCGGCTCTGGTAGGCCGCCCAGACCTTGCGGCGCGCCGCTTCGCTGCTGGCGCTCTGCAGGAAGGGCACCACGGTCGGCGTGTCCATGCCCAGCACGAGCTGGCCCTCGGCGTTGCGCTTGCGCGCGGCCAGCCAGCTCTCGGGCATGCCGGCGGCTTCTTCGGCCGACAGCGTCACCGTCGTCGGGTCTTCGTTGACGGTCTTCTGGAAGGCCAGCCCCAGCACCTGCAGTTCATCGCTGATGGCCTTGGCGCGGGCGCGCTTGTCGGCCGGCAGCGAGGCGCCGCTGTCCTCGAAGCCTTCCAGCAGGTCGCTGCGGTAGCCGCGGTCGATGGCGTCACGCGGCTTGAGCGCCTGCACGCGCTGGAACAGCGGAATGCTCTGGAACTGCTCGCTGTTCAGCGGCGTGAACTTGGCCACGCAGGCCTGTGCAGCGTCACGCGCGGGCTTGTCGGTGGCCACGTTGGCCATCAGGTACACGGGGCTGAGAAAGGCGCCGGTGCGCAGTTCGTGCTGATTCAGGTCGGCCAGCAGGCGGGCCGGCCGCCGGTCTTTCTCCATCGCTGCGATGCGGGCCCGCGCGGCGGCCAGTTCGCCGTCGCAGCGCGCGTTGATGGCGGCGGCGTCGAGCAGCGGGATCAGTGAACGGCCCGCGGGCTGGGCCTGGGCCAGGGCCGCGGCGGTGGTGCACAGGCAGGCCGATGCCAGCAGTTGCGAGAGGAGTCGATTCATGACGCTGTTCCAGGCAAAGCCGAGCCGTGGAGTCTATGCAGCCTGCGACGGGCCGGGCCGCGATGCGACGAAAGGCAGCCTGGTGCGACGAGCCGCGGCGATTTACCCCGGCTCCAGCCCCAGCGCCACGCGGGCCTGGTATTCGCGGTCGAGCAGGCTCATCACCACCAGCGAGTCGTAGCCGTCGGCATGGTCGCCGCTGACGCGCACGCTCTCGCGCAGCCGGCCTTCTTCGACGAAACCTTCGCTCGCGTAGAGCGCCAGCGCACGCGTGTTCAGCGACTTCACGTCGAGCCAGAAGCGGTGCGCGTGCAGGTCACGAAAGGCCATGCGCTTGAGCAGGCGCACACAGGCGCGGCCCAGGCCACGCCCCTTGCTCTGCAGCACCAGGCGCTTGAGCTCCACGCTCTTGTGCGGGCTGCGGCAACCCTGCAGGATGACGAAGCCGTCGCGGCTGCCACTCTCGCCGGCCTCGACGATGAAGTGGCGGAAGTCGGGGAAGCGCAAGGCGCCTTCGTGCTGGGTGCGCTCCCACGGCGAGATGAAGGGCAGGTTGGTCGCGTCGCGTTCCACCGAGACCACGAAGTCCAGGTCCGACAGCATGGTGGGGCGCAGGCGCAGTGGAGGATGCTCAGACATCCACTTCCACCGCGTCGCCATGCAACTCCATCAGGTCGCGCCGCGCCTGCGCCTCACCCTTGCCCATCAGTTTGCTCAGCGCCAGCGCGGTGGCGTCGAAGCCGCGGCCGCTCCAGCTGACGGGCAGCAGGCGCCGCGTCTCGGGGTTGAGCGTGGTGTCCCACAGCTGCTCGGCGTTCATCTCGCCCAGGCCCTTGAAGCGGCTGATGCTCCACGAAGCTTCGCGCGCGCCTTCCTTGCGCAGCTTGTCGAGCGCGGCTTCCAGCTCGCCTTCGTCCAGCGCGTAGAGCTTGGCCGCCGGCTTCTTGCCACGCGCCGGAGCGTCGATGCGAAAGAGCGGCGGCCGCGCGATGTGCACATGCCCGCGCTGCACGAGCTTCGGGAAATGGCGGAAGAAGAGTGTGAGCAGCAGCACCTGGATGTGCGAGCCGTCGACGTCGGCGTCGCTCAGGATGCAGACCTTGCCGTAGCGCAGGCCGGTAAAGTCGGGTTCGTCGTTGGGGCCGTGCGGATCGACACCCACGGCCACCGCGATGTCGTGGATCTCGTTGTTGGCGAACAGCCGATCGCGGTCGACTTCCCAGGTGTTGAGCACCTTGCCGCGCAGCGGCAGCACGGCCTGCGTCTCCTTGTTGCGGCCCATCTTGGCGCTGCCGCCGGCGCTGTCGCCTTCGACGAGAAACACCTCGTTGTAGAGCAGGTCGCGGCTTTCGCAGTCGGTGAGCTTTCCGGGCAGCACGGCCACGCCGCTGCCCTTGCGCTTTTCGACCTTCTGGCTCGCGCGCTGGCGCGTCTGCGCCTGGCGGATGACCAGATCGGCGAGCTTCCTGCCATATTCGACATGCTGGTTCAGCCACAGCTCCAGCGCCGGCTTGACAAAGGCCGACACCAGGCGCAGCGCGTCGCGGCTGTTCAGGCGTTCCTTGATCTGGCCCTGGAACTGCGGGTCCAGCACCTTGGCACTGAGCACGAAGCTGGCGCGTGAGAACACATCCTCGGGCATCAGCTTCACGCCCTTGGGCAGCAGCGAATGCAGGTCGATGAAACCCTTGATGGCGCCGAAGAGGCCGTCCTTCAAGCCGCTTTCGTGCGTGCCGCCGGCCACCGTGGGGATGAGGTTGACGTAGCTTTCACGCAGCAGCGCGCCGTCGTCGGTGAAGGCCACGCACCAGCTGGCGCCCTCGCCTTCGGCGAAGTTCTCGCTGATGTCATCAATCCGGCCACTGCCCGCGAACTGCTCGCCTTCGAAGAGCGGGATGAGTGGGTCGGCGGCCAGGCCCTGCATCAGGTAGTCGCGCAGGCCTGCGGCGTACAGCCATTGCTGGGTCTCGCCACTCTTTTCGATCGTCAGGCTGACGGTGACGCCCGGCATCAGCACGGCCTTGCTGCGCAGCAGGTGCACAAGGTCATGGCGCGGCAGCTCGGCGCTTTCAAAGTATTTCGCATCGGGCCACACGCGCACCACGGTGCCGTGCCTGCGCTCACCCGCCGTGGCCTTGCGCAGCGCGAGCTTCTCGACCACGTCGCCACCGCTGAACGCGAGCGTGGCCACCTGGCCTTCACGCCACACCGTGACCGCCAACCTCTTGGCCAGCGCATTCGTCACGCTGACGCCCACGCCGTGCAGGCCGCCGCTGAAGCTGTAGGCACCGCCGGCACCCTTGTCGAACTTGCCGCCGGCATGCAGCCGCGTGAAGACGATCTCCAGCACCGGCACCCGTTCCTCCGGGTGCAGCCCGAAGGGAATGCCGCGGCCGTCGTCTTCGATGCTCACGCTGGCGTCGGCGTGCAGCGTCAGTGCGATGCGCTTGCCGAAGCCGGCGAGTGCCTCGTCGGCGGCGTTGTCGATGACCTCCTGGATGATGTGCAGCGGGTTGTCGGTGCGCGTGTACATGCCCGGCCGCTGCTTGACGGGCTCCAGGCCCTTGAGGACGCGGATCGAGGCTTCGGCGTAGCTGCTATTCTGCTTGGTGGATGGCATGCGCCGGATTCTAGGAGGCGCCCTCCTTCAAGCTCGCCTGTACCGCGCCATCGCCAGCCCGCTGACGTCGATGTCGGGCTGGCGCCCCGACACCATGTCGGCGATGACACGCCCGGTGCCACAGGCCATGGTCCAGCCCAGCGTGCCGTGGCCGGTGGCCAGCAGCAGGTTCTGCACGGGCGTGGGGCCGACGATGGGCGTGCCGTCGGGCGTCATCGGGCGCAGGCCGCACCAGAAGCTGGCCTTGCTCACGTCGCCACCGCGCGGGAACAGGTCGGTGACGACGTGGTTCAGCGTGCCGCGGCGCGGCTCGCGCAGGTTCAGGCTGTAGCCCGCCAGCTCGGCCGTGCCGCCGACGCGGATGCGGTCGCCCAGGCGCGTGACGGCGACCTTGTGCGTCTCGTCCATGATCGTGCTCTCGGGCGCGTACTGCGCGTCGGTGATGGGCACGGTGATCGAGTAACCCTTCACCGGATAGACCGGGATGCGCACACCCACCGGCTCCAGCAGCTGCGGGCTGTGGCTGCCCAGGGCCAGCACCACCTTGTCTGCCTTCAGCAGCCCGGCGTCGGTGTGCACGCCAGTGATGGCACCACCGCCCACCTGCAGCTGCTGGATGCGCGTGTTCCAGCGGAACTGCACGCCCAGGGCGCCCGCCATCTCGGCCAGGCGGTTGCTGAACTTGAAGCAGTCACCGGTCTCGTCACCGGGCAGGCGCAGGGCGCCGACGAACTTCTCCTGCGTGAGCTTGAGCGCCGGCTCGACCTGGCAGAAGCCGGCGCGGTCGAGCACCTCGAAAGGCACGCCGTACTGCTTCAACACCGCCACGTCGTCGCCGATGCCGTCGAGCTGCTTCTGGGTGCGAAAAAGCTGCAGCGTGCCTTGCGCGCGGTCGTCGTAGCTGATGCCGGTGTCGGCGCGCAGTTGTTTCAGCACATCGCGGCTGTACTCGGCAATGGGCACCATGCGGCTCTTGTTCAGCGCGTAGGCCTTGGCCGTGCAGTTGGCCAGCATCATGGCGCCCCAGCGCCACATGGCGGGGTCGAGCAGCGGCCAGATGACGAGCGGGCTGTGCTGCATCAGCATCCACTGGATGGCCTTGATGGGCACGCCGGGCCCGGCCCACGGCGCGCTGTAGCCGGGGCTCACCTCGCCGGCGTTGCCGAAGCTGGTTTCCAGCGCCGGGCCGCTCTGGCGGTCGACCAATTCCACCTCATGCCCGGCCTTGGCCAGGTAATAGGCCGAAGCCACGCCGATCACACCCCCGCCCAGCACCAGCACCTTCATCCCGTCCTCCTCGTTCGGCGTCCACTGTATCGACCCCGGCGGCGTGAGCGTCCGGCGTTTTCCCAGACAATGGCCGCATGAACGCAGCTTCCGTGCCGGCCATACCGACACAAACTCTGTCGATGAAGCAGGTGCTGCTCTGTGGCGCCGCCATCGTCACGCTGAGCATGGGCATCCGCCACGGCTTCGGCCTCTGGCTGCAGCCCATCACCATGGACCGCGGCTGGACGCGCGAGACCTTCGCCTTCGCGCTGGCCGTGCAGAATCTGGCCTGGGGCCTGGCAGGGCCCTTCGCCGGCATGCTGGCCGACAAGTTCGGCGCCTTCCGGGTGCTGGTGGTGGGCAGCGTGCTGTATGCGCTGGGCCTGGTGGTGATGGCGCTGGCCACCTCGGGCGCGGCCTTCCTGGGCGGCGCCGGGCTGCTGCTGGGCATGGCGCAGTCTGGCACCACCTACGCCATCGTCTACGGCGTCATCGCGCGCCAGGTGGCGCCCGAGAGGCGCTCGTGGGCCATGGGCGTGGCCGCTGCGGCCGGCTCCTTCGGCCAGTTCCTGATGGTGCCGGTGGAGAACGGGCTCATCGGGGGTTGGGGCTGGCAGAACGCGCTCTTCGTGCTGGCCTGCCTGGCGCTGGTGATCATCCCGCTGGCCTGGGGCCTGCGTGAGCCGGCCAAGGCCACGGCCACCGGCATCACCCAGAGCGTGGGCGCGGCGCTGCGCGAGGCCTTTGCCTACCCGAGTTTCAGGCTGCTGATGGCCGGCTACTTCGTCTGCGGCTTCCAGGTCGTGTTCATCGGCGTGCACATGCCCAGCTACCTGAAGGACCACGGCCTCAGCCCGCAGGTGGCGACCATCGCGCTGGCGCTCATCGGGTTGTTCAACGTCTTCGGCACCTACGCCGCCGGCACGCTGGGGCAGCACATGCCCAAGCGCTACATCCTGTCCACCATCTATGCGCTGCGCTCGGTGGCCATCGTGATCTTCATCAGCGTGCCGCTCACGCCGTGGAGCGTCTACGTCTTTGCAGCGGTGATGGGCTTCCTGTGGCTGAGCACGGTGCCGCCCACCAACGCGCTGGTGGCGCAGATCTTCGGCGTGCAATACATGTCGATGCTGGGCGGCTTCGTCTTTCTCAGCCACCAGGTCGGTTCCTTCATGGGCGCCTGGCTCGGCGGCAAGCTGTACGACGCCACCGGCAGCTACGACGTGGTGTGGTGGCTGGCCGTAGCCCTGGGCGTGTTCGCCGCGCTCATCAACCTGCCGGTGCGCGAAACGGCCATCGTGCGGCCCGTGCTGGCGGCATGAAGGTGCCCCGCACCTTCGCCTGGGCCGCCGCGCTGGCGGCGCTGGCTGGCGTCTTCGTGGCCTACCTGAACCCGCATGCGATGGTCGATCTGGCCAACCGGGTCTGGGCATGCTTCTGAATCCGTCACCCTGGCTGCAGCGCTTCGCGGCGCTGGTGCCGCCGCAGGGGCGCGTGCTTGACGTCGCCTGCGGCAGCGGCCGCCACGTGCGCTGGCTGGCGGCACAGGGTTTTCGCGTCACCGGCATAGACCGCGACGAAACCGCCGCCGCGCCGCTGCGCGAAGCGGCCGAGATCGTCATCGCCGACATCGAAGGCGGCCCCTGGCCGCTGCCGGGGTGCCGCTACGACGGCATCGTGGTCACCAACTACCTGTGGCGCCCGCTGTGGCCGGTGCTGCGCAGCGCGCTGGCCGAAGGCGGCGTCTTCATCCACGAGACCTTCGCCAGCGGCCAGCAGCTGGTGGGCAAGCCCTCGCGGCCGGAGTTCCTGCTGCAGCCGGGCGAACTGCTGCAGGCCTGCGCCGGGCTGCGCATCGTGGCCTTCGAGGACGGCTTCGAGCACGGGCGCTACGTGCAGCGCATTGCGGCGGTGAAACAGCCGGCGGGCAGCTCAGACGCCCCGCGCTACGGGCTCTAGACCCGCATCCACGGCACCGGAAACGAAACAGGGGCGCCCGTTGCAGCGGCGCCCCTTTTCGCTTCAGCCAGGCCGACCTACCAGCCCGTGTCCTGCAGCAGCAGGAAGGTCATGTCCTCCGGCGGGATCAGCGAAGGACCCAGGTCGTTGCTGATGTTCGGCTCCATCAGCTGGTTGCGGAACATGGTGCGGTCGAAGTGCGACACCGAGGAACCACCGATGAAGGGGTTGGGCGCGTACATCAGCGCACGTCCCAGCACGTCGGCGCCCTGGTACTGCGCACCGCCATTGCGGCCCATGTTCGCGAACACGCCCGATGCGGTGCGCGAGCGGGTCTGCAAGGCCGTGCGCAACTTGGCGGCATCGGTGAGGAACATGCGCGCCGCGGTGATGGTGATGGTCGGGTCCACGCCACCCAGCGGAATCGGCTGCACCGCATTTTCGGCGACGGTGTCGCCGACCAGCACCGCAATCGCACCCGCGTTCTGCGCGTTCTTGACCTTCTGCGCCACCGTGCACACGCCGGCCGTGACGAACGCGATCTTGCCGTTCACTGCGCGCGAATTCGCGGTGTTGAAGGCCTCGCAGGCTTCTCCAGCGCCGGCAGTCTGCTCGACCACGGGCATGACCTCGCCGAAGATCGGCGCCGTGCCCAGTGCCGGGCCGAAGTCGGCCTCGCCCACCCGCACCGTGCCGGTGATGGCCCCCGCAGCCGGGCCGTTGAAGGTGGCACTGGCCAGGCCGAACTTCAGCACGTTCGGCACCGCGGCCGTCACGCGCGGGCCCGTCCACACCAGTTGATCCTTGCTGATGGCCGACGCCGCGCGCTGGGCGTTCGTCATGTCCTTCCACAGCAGGTTGGTGGCCGAGCCCATCAGGAAGTGGTCCCAGACCGACGGAAAGCCACTGTTCTGCGCCCCGCTGCTGCCGTTGGTGAAGGTCTGGAAGCCCAGGCCGTGACCCATCTCGTGCAGCAGCACGGCGACGAAGTCGATGTTGAGCCCGTGGTTGTGGTCCAGGCCTAGGTACCAGGTGCGGCCCGGCAGGCAGTTCGCGTTCAAGCCCAGGTTGGCATTGAAGTTGGCCGTGATCTGCCCCGCATTCAGTGTGCCGAGATAGGCACCCGCCAGCTTGTTGGCCAGCGCGTACGAGTACCAGGTGTTGGTCAGCGGCGCGTTGGGGAAGTTGCGGAAGATGCTGGTGGCGCCCGCGCTGCCCAGCGTGGCCCCCGTGGCGGTGCAGGCCAGCGCCGTCATCGAGGCGTTGATGACGATGGGCACGTTGCTCGTGAGCGTGGCACCCCACAGGTTGGCCGCATACGTGAAGGCAAACAGCCGCTGCTGGCCGAGTGTGAGACCGGGGTTGCCGCCCACCGGCAGGGCAGGCGTCGCATCGTTGAAGCCCACGCCGGCCGCGTTGGTGTTGTTGATGATGATGGTGGCGGCCGCCTGGGCCTGGCCGACCAGTGCGGCCGAAGCCAGCACCACGGCCGCAGCCGCGCCCTTCCAGCCTGACAGCATGTGCAGCATGCTCATGGGGCCACCTTCGACACGGTCTTCGCGGCCGGCATCTTCTTCGAAGCCTTGACGAGGTTGCGGGCCTGCTGCGCCGGCAGGCAATGCGTGCGCACCGAGCCGTCGGCGTCCAGCGTGGCCACGGAATACATCATGGTGTCCTCGTCGAGCGGCATCTCGACCGTGCCATCGGGGTGAGTGATTTCCTGCGGCGAGGTCGTGCGCTGAGCCGGCTTGCCACTGCGCCCTGCGCGCAACTGGGCTTCGGCCTTCTGGAAGGCTGCGGCCTCGGCGGCCGTCGGGCCGCGCAGTTCACCGGTCTGGGGGTCGCGGACGACTCGCATGGCTTCGGCGGCATGAGCCGCGGCAGGTAGCGCCAGCGCCATGGCCAATGCCAGGGCTGCAGCGTGGGAAGGAAGGGTACGCGCTGACATGACTCAATCTCCTCTCAGGTGGAAGGCTGCTGTGAAGCATCCGGTTTTTGGCGACAAGGGGTGCCTGCCACGGCGGCCAGGGTCCATGCAGTGAGCGCCATGGTGGCGGGCTCGGGCACCGTGGTCACGGACACCGTGTCGACGCCGATGCAGTCGGCGTTGGACGCATCGGCGTTCACGCAGCGGAACGCGATGCGGCCGCTCTGCGCGGTGGGCAGGGTCAGCGTGTACTGGACCCAGCCGCCGACCGGGTACGAGGCCGCCGAGTCGCTGCCGACGCTGGCCAGCAGGGTGGTGAAGCCCGAGACGGCTGAACCCGCCCCGCCGCTGAAGCGCACCTCGTGCATGTCGAAGAAGCCTGCGTCTTCGCCCCGTGTGTAGAACTCGGGCGTGGCGCTCGCGCCCACGTTCAGCGCCGGGCTGATGAGCCAGTTGTCGATCGCGCCCGGGAAGCCGCTGGTGCTGGTGAAGCTGGCGGCCGCATAGGAACCGTTGGCGCCCGACTGCGCCCCAAAAACGCCGGAGTTGCCCGCGAACCACGACAGGTTGGGCCCCACGCTGCTGTTCGCGATGACCCAGCCGCCGGCACCGAGGCTGGCGAAGTTGTCGAAGTTCTCGCTCAGCGTCGGGACAGAAGCCTGCGCGCTTGCCATCAAGCCTGCGACCAGCAGACCTGCCCCGACCATAACCATGCTCATGAAGGCTCCAGATGTCGAAACGTGAACGCACGCCATCGAGCAAGCCATCTGTCCCGGCCCGTGGGTCTGCAGCGAGGTGTATCCGTTGGCTCAATATGGCATTCGGTGCACCCGCTTGAGGCAGTGCTATCCCCGAGAGACACCCCGCATCTGCGGGGTCATCTGCCGGATGGGCTGAACGCCGTACCGGACTTCAAGCCACCGGACCGATCCCCTGAGCACCGTCTCCCGGGGCGACGCGCAGGCCCCGGCAGTGGCGCCGGCTAAAATGCCCGGATCGACCCTTCCCCTCGCACCGCATGAATCCCATCCAAGGCAGCATCGTCGCACTCGTGACCCCGATGCTCGAGGACGGCAGCGTCGACTACCCGGCGCTGCGCAGCCTGATCGACTGGCACATCGCCGAGGGCACCGACTGCATCGGCGTGGTGGGCACCACGGGCGAGTCGCCTACGGTGTCGATGGCAGAGAACTGCGAGATCATCCGCGCCGCCGTGTTGCACGCCGCGGGGCGCGTGCCCATCATGGCTGGCACGGGTGCGAACTCCACAGCCGAAGCCATCGAACTCACGCGCTTTGCCAAGCAGGTGGGCGCCGACTGCCACTTGTCGGTGGTGCCTTACTACAACCGGCCTTCGCAGGAAGGCATCTACCGGCACTTCAAGGCCATCGCCGAAGCGGTGGACCTGCCGATGGTGCTCTACAACGTGCCCGGCCGCACCGTGGCCGACATGCTGCCCGAGACCACCCTGCGCCTGGCGGAGTTGCCGCGCGTGGTGGGCATCAAGGAAGCCAGCGGCAACATCGAACGCGCCTGCCAGCTCATCAAACATGCGCCCAAGGGCTTCGCCGTGTATTCGGGTGACGACGGCACCGCCGTGGCGCTGATGCTGCTGGGCGGCCAGGGCAATGTCAGCGTTACCGCCAACGTGGCGCCGAAGCTGATGCACGAGCTGTGCATCGCCGCCATCGAAGGCGACGTGCGCCGCGCCACCGCCATCCACATGAAGCTGCTGCCGCTGCACAAGCAACTGTTCTGCGAGCCCAGCCCGGCCCCCGCCAAGTGGGCGCTGGCGCAGCTGGGCCGTTGCGGGCCACAGCTGCGCCTGCCCATCGTTCCGCTCACGGCGGCCGGCCAGGCCCTGGTGGGCCAGGCGCTGCGCGAGTCTGGCGTGCTGGCGTAAGAAGCCCAGGCCCGCCACCATTTTCCCTGCTGAAGATCACAGGCAGCGCCGCACCGCGGCTGCTGCGGAGACCCCGAACGTGAAACCCCTGTTGTTGTCCACCTGCCTTCCCGCCCGGCTTGGCGCCTTGGTTGCCGGGGCTGGTGCAGCCGCTCTGCTGGCCGGCTGCACGGTCATCGGTGACGGCATCTTCTCCGGCGACAAGGTCGACTACCGCAACACGGCCATCAAGGCGCAGCCGCTGGAAGTGCCGCCCGACCTGACCCAGCTGGCGCGCGAGTCGCGCTACCAGACGCAGGGCGGCGTGGTGAGTGCCGCGGCAGCCTCAACCGGCCCGGCCGCCGGCGCGGCGCCTGCGGCCGCCGCGGCTGCCGTGGCAGTGCCCGCGGTAGCCGTCGACAGCCTGGGCAACATGCGCGTGGAGCGCCAGGGCCAGCAGCGCTGGCTGGTGGTGCCACAGTCGGCCGAGCAGCTGTGGCCGCAACTCAAGGCCTTCTGGGCTGAGCGCGGCTTCACGCTGATCGATGAGAACGCCAAGGCCGGCGTGATGGAAACCAACTGGGCCGAGAACCGCGCCAAGCTCACCGGCGAGGTCACGCGCAACCTCGTCGGCCGCATGCTCGGCAGCCTGTACGACACCGGCGAACGCGACCGTTTCCGCACGCGCGTGGAGCGCACGGCCACGGGCAGCGAGGTCTACATCACCCACCGCGGCGTGGAAGAGGTCTATGCCGGCGAGCGCCGCGAAAGCACCGTGTGGCGCGCACGGCCGAACGACCCTCAGCTGGAAGCCGAGATGCTGGCGCGGCTGATGGTGGCGCTGGGTGCCGCGGCCGAACCGGCCCGCGCCGCCGTCACGGCGGCGGCGCCGGCTTCAACGGCCTCCGCGGCCGCCGGCACACCCGCCGCAGCCGCACCCAACACCGGCGGCCCTGTGCGGGCCGTGGCGCAGGGCAACCTGCTCAGCGTCAACGAACCCTTCGACCGCGCCTGGCGCCGTGTCGGCCTGGCGCTGGACCGCACCGGTTTCACGGTCGAGGACCGCGACCGCGCCGCCGGCCTGTACTACGTGCGCTACGTGGACCCCAGGAACGCCGGCAAGGAAGAGCCGGGCTGGTGGGCGCGGCTGTGGGGCGACAAGTCGAACCCGCAGGAAGCGCTGCGCTACCG
>JANNFE010000083.1:0-1742 GCA_031379415.1 Betaproteobacteria bacterium
CGACGCCGACCTGCCGAAGATCCCCTTCTACAAGCCGGCCGACGACACGCCGGAGATGAAGTACCTGCACGAACGCCGCAAGGCCTTGGGCGGCTACCTGCCCAAGCGCCGCGTGAAGGCCGACGAGAGCTTCACCGTGCCTTCACTCGAGACCTTCAAGGCCGTGCTCGACCCCACCGCCGAAGGCCGCGAGATCAGCACCACGCAGGCCTACGTGCGCTTCCTGACGCAGCTGCTGCGTGACCAGGCCCTCGGCCCGCGCGTCGTGCCCATCCTGGTGGATGAGGCGCGCACCTTCGGCATGGAGGGCCTGTTCCGCCAGATCGGCATCTACAACCCCGAAGGACAGAAGTACACCCCGGTCGACAAGGACCAGGTCATGTACTACAAGGAAACGGTCAACGGCCAGATCCTGCAGGAAGGCATCAACGAAGCCGGCGGCATGAGCAGCTGGATCGCCGCGGCGACGTCGTACTCGACGAACAACCGCATCATGGTGCCGTTCTACATCTACTACTCGATGTTCGGCTTCCAGCGCATCGGCGACCTCGCCTGGGCCGCGGGCGACATGCAGGCGCGCGGCTTCCTGCTCGGGGGTACTTCGGGCCGCACCACGCTGAACGGCGAAGGCCTGCAGCACGAAGACGGCCACAGCCACATCCTGGCCGGCACCATTCCGAACTGCATCAGCTACGACCCGACCTTCGCGCACGAGGTGGGCGTCATCCTGCACCACGGCCTGAAGCGCATGGTCGAGAAGCAGGAGAACGTCTACTACTACCTGACGCTGCTCAACGAGAACTACCCCATGCCGGGCCTGAAGGCCGGCACGGAAGAACAGATCATCAAGGGCATGTACCTGCTGCAAGAAGGCGAGGGCGGTAAGAAGGCGCCGCGCGTCAACCTGCTGGGCAGCGGCACCATCCTGCGCGAGAGCATGGAAGCGAAGAAGCTGCTGGAAGCCGAATGGGGCGTGGCCGCCAACGTCATCAGCTGCCCCAGCTTCAACGAACTGGGCCGTGACGGCCAGGACTGCGAACGCTGGAACCTGCTCAACCCGGCCAGCGAGCCGCGCCTGTCTTACGTGGCGCAGCAACTGGCGCCGCACGCCGGGCCGGTGATCGCGTCCACCGACTACATGAAGAGTTTTGCCGAGCAGATCCGCGCCTTCATCCCCAAGGGCCGTACCTACAAGGTGCTGGGCACCGACGGCTTCGGCCGCAGCGACTTCCGCAGCAAGCTGCGCGAGCACTTCGAGGTCAACCGCCACTACATCGTGGTGGCGGCGCTCAAGGCGCTGGCCGAGGATGGCACGGTGCCTGCGGCCAAGGTCGCGGAAGCGATCAAGAAGTACGGCATCGATGCCGGCAAGATCAACCCGCTGTACGCCTAACAAGACTACGAACGGAGACGGGCCATGGCATTGGTCGAAGTGAAGGTGCCCGACATCGGGGACTTCAAGGAAGTGGAAATCATCGAGGTGATGGTCAAGCCCGGCGACACCGTCGCGGTGGACCAGAGCCTGTTGACGGTGGAGTCGGACAAGGCCTCGATGGAGATTCCGTCGTCGCATGCCGGAGTAGTCAAGGAGCTGAAGGTCAAGCTCGGCGACAAGGTCAGCGAAGGCGTGCTGGTGCTGATGCTGGAGGCTGTGGGTGCGGCGTCTGCACCCGCGTCTGCACCCGCGCCGGCTGCTGCGCCGGCGCCCGCTGCCGCGGCGCCTGATATATATATATATATAT
>JANNFE010000134.1:0-2206 GCA_031379415.1 Betaproteobacteria bacterium
GCCGGCCGCTTGCGCGCTGCCGACATCGGCCTCGTCATCAACACCGCCGACCCGTACTCGGTGGCGGTCGGCGCGTACTACGCCAAGCGCCGCGGGCTGTTGCCCGAGCAGGTGCTGCGTGTCGCGCTGCCGCTGGTACCCAGCCTGTCGCGCGACGACTTCGAGCGGCTGCGCGCGCAGATCGCCGAGCACTTCGGTGCCCGCACCCAGGCCCTGGCATTGGCCTGGACAGCGCCGTGGTCGGTCGAGTGCAACTCGATCACCGGCGCGCTCGCTGCGGGCTTCGACGCCGCGCTCTGCGCCAATGGCTGCGGCCCGCCATCGCGCGCGTCGCGCTACTTCAACTCGCCCTCGGCGCAGCCCTTCACCGACTTCGGCTTCAGGCCATCGATGCTGCTGGCGGCCCGCGACGTGGCCGGCGCGAAGGCCTTGATCGACCGCGGCGTGGCGGCCGACTCGGCGTTGGCGCGGCGCGGGCGCGGCAGCGTCAACGTGCTGCTGCTGACCACCGGCGACGTGCACCGCGGTGTGCGCCAGTGGTTGTACCCGCCGCCGGGGCCGGTGGCCGCGGTGGGCATCGACGTCAAGGTGCAGAACGCCGGGCACTGGTCGGCCGAGCGGCGCATTCTGATGGTCACCACCGGCAGTCAGACGGTTGAGTTCGAGCCACCACCGCGCTGGGCGCCCGGCGGCCTGGGCGACCACCTGACCTCGTACGGCGGCGCGCTGACCTCGGCGCTCGCCCACACCACGGCGCTCGACTGGATCGCCTCGGGGGCCACCGCCAGCCATGGCGCGGTCAGCGAGCCGTGCAACCACTTGCAGAAATTTCCACACCCGCAGGTGCTGCTGCTGCACTACCTGCAGGGCAGCACGGCCATCGAGGCGTATTGGAAGAGCGTGGCCTGGCCGCAGCAGTCGCTGTTTGTCGGTGAGCCATTGGCCGCCCCCTTCGCCTTGCCGGTCAGGGCACTGACGACACCCTGAGCGCGGCGGCTTCGCCCGCGCGCACCGCGCCTTCGAGCGTGGCGGGGTAGGGGCCTTCGACGTAGTCGCCGGCTGCGACGAGGCCGGGAGCGACCTGCAGCGGCGGTCGGTCCAGGCCGGGCACGCAGCGGAAGGTGGCGCGCTTCTCCGCCAGCACCCGCAGCACGCGCGGGGGCGTCGGCCAGGTGCTCGCCGCGAAGCGCGTCGTGGCCTGCTGCAACACCGCGTCGCCCGTCGCTTCCAGGCCCTGCTCGACCCAGCGCCGCGCACCGCTGACGACGAAAGCAAAGCGCCCCGGCGGGCCACCCAGCGCGCCGTGATCGAAGGCGAATTGCGCCGGCTCGGTGGCCGTCTCGACAAGCGCCGTCATCACGCTCGGCAGCTGCGCACCCGGCGCATGCAGGTAGACGGTGATGATCGGCTCGTAGGCCAACGCCGCGGCTTGCGCTGACCACGCGGGTGCGATCGCAGCCGTCAGCCGCGCGGCTTCGCCTGGCGGGCTTGCCAGCACCACGCGGTCGAAGCGGTCGCCGTCGAGCAGCCACGCGTCGCCGTCGCGTTGGAGCTGTTCGACTCGTCGGCCCAGCCGCAGCTCAGCGCCCTGCTGTTGCAGCCAGTGCAGCGCCGGCGTGGGCAGCACATCGCCGAGCGGCACGCGCGGCAGCAGCAGGTCCGCCGACCCGGGGCCGCTGAAGAGCGCGTCCTGCAACACGCGCAGCAGCACCTGGCCGCTGGCAGCGTGCGCCGGCGTGTTCAGCGCCGCCACGCACAGCGGGTCAATCAGCAGTTCGCGCACCGGTGCCGTCAAGTCGCTGCACAGCTGAGCAACGGTCAGCGCCGGGTCGCAGCGGAAGCCACGCAAGGCCCACACCGTGGTCGCGCGCAGCAGCGACAGGCGGTCGCGCCAGCCCCAACCGTGGCAGCCCCAGACAGCGCGGGCGAAACTGATCGCAGCCGGACCCGCGGGCACCGACAGGCCGCGGCCATCGGGGTAGCGCAGCGTCAGCGGCAGGCGCGCTAACAGCCGCTCGGGGTGGGCACCCACCGTGCGCATCAACGCCAGCGTGCGCACGTAGGCGCCGATCAGGATGTGCTGGCCGTTGTCGAGCACCTGCTCGTGGGCCACCACGCTGCGCGCACGGCCGCCGGCCGCGGCGGCCATCTCGTAGCGCACGACGCCGTGGCCCGCTACGACCAAGCGCACCGCCGCCGCCAGCCC
>JANNFE010000143.1:0-10100 GCA_031379415.1 Betaproteobacteria bacterium
CCTTCGGGAAAGGCCGCCAGCAGGCGCACGTTCATGTGCACCGTGGGCACATAGGGGTTGCGCGGGTGCATGACCAGGCTGACGCCCAGGGCCTCGAAGGGCGCACCGGCCAGTTCGCTGCGGTGCTGCGTGGCCGAAGGCGGCAGGCTGGCGCCTTTCACATGGCTGAAGTTGCAGCCGCCGCGTTCCAGCATCTTGCCTTCTTCCACCAGCTGCGACAGCCCGTCGCCTGCCAGCTTGCCGCCGGCCGGGCGCTGCCAGCCGTCGCGGATGAAGGCCTTGCCGTCCTCGGCCTGGAAGGTGTCGACGATGTGGCCCTGCAGGCCCAGCAGGTAGTCGCGAACGGCCGCGGTGTCCACGGCGCTACTCATCGCTGCTCCCCAGTGGCCGCCGCGGATCCGGCTTTGCCGGTCCGCCGGCGGCGCCCCCCTGGGGGGGAGCGCCGGAGGCGCTACGGGGGGGGGCCGATATCGCGCGGTGGCCGATGTCGTTGCGCCACTGTGCTCCGTCAAAGTGGATCTGCTTCACGGCGGCCAGCGCCTTCTGCTGCGCCAGGCGCACGGAATCGCCGAGCGCGGTGACACACAGCACCCGCCCCCCGCTGGCGCGCAGTTCACCGTCGTGCAGCATGGTGCCGGCGTGAAAGACCTGCAGCTCGGGCGTGCCCACGGGCAGGCCAGTGATGCCGTCGCCCTTGCGGGGCGCGGCCGGGTAGCCATGGGCGGCCATCACCACGCCCAGGGCGGTGCGGCGGTCCCACACCGGCTCCACGGTGTCCAGCGTGCCGTCGGTGGCGTGCATCAGCAGCTCGAAGAGGTCGCTCTTCAGGCGCATCAGGATCACCTGTGCCTCGGGGTCGCCCAGGCGACAGTTGAATTCCACCGTGCGCGGCTGGCCCTGGGCGTCGATCATCAGCCCGGCGTACAGGAAGCCGGTGTAGGGCGTGCCGTCCTTGGCCATGCCGGCGATGGTGGGGTTGATGATCTCCTGCATGACCCTGGCATGCACGTTGGGCGTGACCACTGGCGCCGGTGAGTAGGCACCCATGCCGCCAGTGTTGGGGCCGGTGTCGCCTTCGCCGATGCGCTTGTGGTCCTGGCTGGTGGCCAGTGTCAGCACACTCTTGCCGTCACACACGACGATGAAGCTGGCTTCCTCGCCCTGCATGAACTCCTCGATGACCACACGCGCGCCATCGGCGTTGTGCACCACACCAAGGGTGTTGCCGCCCAGCATGTCGTCGATGGCGGCGTGGGCCTCGGCCTCGGTCATGGCCACCACCACGCCCTTGCCGGCGGCCAGTCCGTCGGCCTTGATCACGATGGGCGCGCCATGTTTGGCCACGTGGGCGTGCGCTGCCGCCACATCGGCGGCCGAAGCGGTGAAGGTGGCATACAGCGCCGTGGGGATGCCATGGCGCTGCATGAATTCCTTGGCGTGGGCCTTGGAGCTCTCCAGCATCGCCGCGGCCCTGGTCGGGCCGAAGATGCGCAGGCCGCGGGCGCGGAACAGGTCCACCACGCCGGCGGCCAGTGGCGCCTCAGGGCCCACCACGGTGAGCGCAACCTTCTCGGAGGCTGCGAAGTCGGCCAGCTCTTCGGGGGTGGCCAGCGGCAGGTTCTTCAGCGCCGGGTCCACCGCCGTGCCGCCGTTGCCGGGCGCCACGTAGACCATCTGCACGCGTTCGCTTTGCGCCAGCTTCCAGGCCAGCGCATGCTCGCGGCCGCCGCCGCCGATCACGAGCACCTTCATTCGGCCAGGATGGCGTTGTGGAAAACGTCCTGCACGTCGTCCAGGTCCTCGATCACGTCCAGCAGCTTCTGCATGCGGGCGCCGTCCTCGCCGGTCACTTCGATGGGGTTCTCGGCGCGCCAGGTCACCTCGGCCACCTCCGGGTTCAAGCCGGCCGCAACGAGTGCGGCCTTCACGGCTTCGAACTCGCCCGGGCCGGTCAGCACCTCGATGGCACCTTCGTCGTCGGTGATCACGTCCTCGGCGCCGGCGTCGAGTGCCACTTCCATGACCTTGTCTTCGCTCGTGCCAGGCGCAAACACCAGTTGCCCGCAATGCTTGAACTGGAAAGCCACGCTGCCTTCCGTGCCCATGTTGCCGCCGTGCTTTGAAAACGCATGCCGCACCTCGGCCACGGTGCGCACGCGGTTGTCGGTCATGCAGTCCACGATGATGGCGGCACCGCCGATGCCATAACCTTCGTAGCGGATCTCCTCGTAGCTCACCCCTTCCAGGTTGCCGGTGGCCTTGTCGATGTTGCGCTTGACGGTGTCCACCGGCAGGTTCACGGCCTTGGCCTTTTCCACCGCCAGCCGCAGCCGTGGGTTGGCGCTGACATCGCCGCCGCCCAGACGGGCCGCAACCATGATCTCGCGGATGACGCGTGTCCAGGCCTTGCCGCGCTTTTCATCCTGGCGGCCCTTGCGGTGCTGGATGTTCGCCCATTTGGAATGACCGGCCATGAGGAAACGCTGCTCGTCGTGAAGAGCCGGTGATTTTAGGGCCCGGGCGCCCGGCGCCCGGGCGGGGCACCGACGCTCACACCGCGACACGTCTTTAGGGTGTTCCCGGATTGGAGGCGCGGTGTCGCCCGGACAACCTTGCGCCGTGGCCCTGGGCCACATCCACAGCGATACGAGGAGACCAAGATGACCCCTGCATTCCCGAAGGCACCGCGCGCCCTCACCCTGGCCGCGCTGGCCCTCACGGCCGTCGGCGCGCTGGCGCAGACCAACATCGACAAGCTCAAGCAGATGAAGGTCGCCACCACCGACCTGAACATCCCGCTCGTGCCGCAGACCGGCCGCAACGCCGACGCCATCAAGGCCAACCTCAAGCGCGTGAAGCTGCCACCGGGTTTTGCCATCGAGCTCTACGCCGTGGTGCCCGACGCCCGCCACATGGCCGTGGCGCCCAGCACCAACATGCTCTTCGTGGGCACGCGCAAAACCACCGTCTGGGCCGTGACCGACCGCAACAGCGACGGCGTGGCCGACGAGGTGAAATCCTTCGCGCCGAGCCTGAAGTTCACCAACCCCAACGGCGTGTGCTGGACCAAGGACGGCTTCCTCATCGTCACCGAGCACAACCGCGTGCTCAACTTCCCGGCCGCCGAGTTCTTCTACGAAGGCCCGGACGTTGCCGTCATCGAGGTGCTGGGCCAGGGCAAGCTGATCCCGCCCGAGGAGGAGAGCTACAACCACGGCGCGCGCACCTGCCGCGTCGGCCCCGACGGCAAGCTCTACGTGACGCTGGGACAGCCCTTCAACGTGCAGCCGCGCGACAAGCTCAAGCTCTACGAGCAGACCGGCATCGGCGGCATCGTGCGCATGAACGCCTTCGACGGCAGCGGCCGCGAGGTCTACGCCACCGGCGTGCGCAACTCCGTCGGCCAGGACTTCAACCCCAAGGACGGCAGCCTCTGGTTCACCGACAACCAGACCGACGGCATGGGCGACGACATCCCGGCCGGCGAGATCAACCGCGCCACCAAGCAAGGCCAGTTCTTCGGCTACCCCTGGAAGCAGGGAAAAACGCGCATCACCGAGCACGGCTACGACAAGGACCCGCTGCCCGCCAACATCACCGACCCGCAGGTCTACATGGAGGCGCATGCCGCCGACCTGGGCATGACCTTCTACGCGGGCAAGGCCTTCCCGGCCAAGTACCAGGGCGGCATCTTCTCGGCGCAGCATGGCTCCTGGAACCGCACCAAGCCCATCGGCGCGCGGGTCATGTTCACGAGCCTGAAGGCCGACGGCACGGCCGACAAGACCGAGGTCTTCGCCGACGGCTGGCTCGACGACAACGGCCTGTACCGCGGCCGGCCGGTGGACGTGGCGGTGATGAAGGACGGTTCGCTGCTGGTCAGCGACGACTTCGCCGGCGCGCTGTACCGCATCACCTACACCGCGCCGTGAGGCCTGCCGGCGCCGCCCTGCTGTGCGCGGCGCTGGCCGCGCCAGCCACGCATGGCGCGCTGGCCCAGGACGCGGCGGCCGGCCGCGCCAAGGCGCAGGCCTGCGCGGTGTGCCATGGCCAGCTGGGTGTGTCGGTCACGCCCGACGCGCCCAACCTGGCCGGCCAGCCGGCCATCTACCTGGCCGCGCAGCTGCGCGCTTACCGCAGCGGCGTGCGCAAGCACGAGGTGATGGCGGTGATGGCCAAGCCGCTGAGTGACGGCGACATCGCCGACCTGGCGGCCTGGTACGCGGCCATCCGCATCGAGGCCACGGCACCCTGAGCCGCGCCGGCTGCGCTAAGGTTGCGGCCGGGGAGGATCTCGGGATGGATTTCGACACCTTCATGGAGCGGGCCTGGCAGGAGCACGCCGACGACGCCGCCGGCATCGCTGCGCGCTTGCTGGCCGAAGGGCCGGCGCTCGTGAGCAGCGACGCCCAGTTGGCGCGTCTGGTGCCGCTGGTGCACCACGTCTATGGCGAACACCTGGCGCGCTGGGCCGAGGGCCAGGCCGCGCTGGAAGCGCTGGCCACACTGCCGCCCATCACGCCGCAGGGCGATGGCGCGAAGGCCGTGCGCCGCTGCGTGGCCAGCCTGCGCCTGAGCGCCGGTGAGGCCGATGCCCTGGCCGGCCTGAACCCCGGCGACGCCGTGCGCGTGCGCGCGCTGTCCGCCGGCAACCTGGGCGAGCGCGACGCCAGCCGTGCTGCCGAACTGCTGGAAGCCGCCATCACCGCCCACGAGGCCGCGGCCCTGCCCGCCGCCGACCCCGCCACGCGCAGCCTGGCTGCCACCGGCTGGAACATCGCCTGCGCGCTGGAAGCGAAGACCGAACGCAGCGCCGCCGAACGCGCCTTGATGATCAGGGCAGCGCAGATCAGCCGCGTCTACTGGGAACGTGCCGGCACGTGGCTGGAAGTCGAGCGCGGCGAATACCGCCTGGCCATCACCTGGCTGCTGGCCGGCGAGCCCGCACGCGCGCGCCGGCACGCCCAGAGCTGCCTGGACATCGTCAGCGCCAACGCCGGGCCGCCGCTGGAGCGCTTCTTCGCCTGGGAATCGCTGGGCCGCGTGGCGCGTACGCTGGGTGATGCCGCCGGCTACGCCCAGGCCCTGGACCAAGCCCGGCAAGCTTTCGACACCCTGCCCGAAGCCGACCGCGGCTGGGTCCAGCCCAGCCTGACGGCGCTGGCGGCAGCCCCGGCGGACAAGAAGCCATGACCATCCTGCAGAAAAAGCGTCCCGACCCGCTGCGCCGCAGCCTGATCCACGGCGCGGCCGGCGTGGCCCTGCTGGGCGCCGCGCAGCCCTTGCGTGCGGCCGAGGCCGGCGTCAACGGCAGCGAGCTGGTGGTCGGCCAGAACATCACGCTGCAGGGCGGCAAGAACGTCTACGGTGGCGAGGCCATGGCCGGCATCCAGGCCTGCCTGGCGCACGCCAACCGAAATGGCGGTGTCAACGGGCGTCGTGTCGTGCTGCGCACGCTGGACGACAACAACGACAGCGCCAAGGCCGAGGCCAACGCCCGCGCGCTGGCGCAGCAGGGTGTGTTCGTGCTCTTCGGCTCGCTGGAAGGCGGGCCCAGCACGGCGGTGATGAAGGCCGCGGTGGAGGCCGGCGTGCCCTTCATCGGCCCCATGGCCGGCTCGCCCGGGCTGCGGCGGCCGCACCAGCCGCTGGTCTTCCCGGTGCGCGCCGAACACCGCGAGGAATTCCGCGCCCTCATGGAACACGGCCATCGCATCGGCTTGCGCCGCGTGGCGCTGTTTCATGCCGATTCGGCGGTGGGCCGCGAGCACCTGGCCAACGTCGGCAAGGCCGCCGATGCCATGGGCATGACCTTCGGCGGCGGCATAGCCTTCAAGGACGTGAGCGACGAGACGCTGGCTGCCGCGGCGGCACAGTTCGACAAGGACCGCATCGAGCTCGTCATCAACCACGGTTCGGCGGCCGTCTACGGGCGGCTCATCAGCGCGGCGCGCGCGCGCGGCTCGCGCATCGCCTACTGGGGCGTGAACTCGGGCTCCACGCCGCTGGCGGCCACGCTGGGGCCGCTGGCGCACGGCATGGTGTTTACACAGATCGTGCCCAACCCGAACGCCGGCAAGACGGCGCTGGTGCGCGAATACCAGCAACATCTGGCTGCGGCCCAGCCCGGCCTGGCACGCTCCTACGGCAGCCTGGAGGGTTACATGACGACCAAGGCGCTGCTGCTCGCGCTGCGCGCCGCCGGCACCACGCCCACGCGCGCCGGCCTGCTGGCCGGGCTGGACAGGTTCGAGGCCGACCTGGGCGGCCTGCCGCTGCGCTGGCGCAAAGGCGACCACGCCGGCAGCAGCTTCGTCGACCTGGCGCTGGTGGGGCGCGACGGGCGCTTCGTGCAGTAGCGCGGCCGGTCCGAGCCGCTAGTACGCCGCCCCAGAGATTTCGCAACATGACGAAAGCGATGGATTCGGCTCGAGGGCAAGGCGCAAACCGCAGCAATGCCTCGTGGCATTGCGAGGATTTGCAACGCGGCCATCGGGCCGAAGACGCGCTTTCGTGTTCCGAAATCTCTGGGGCGGCGTACTAGACTTCGCCGGCCCCTCACGCCGGAGCCCAGCCGTCATGCCCGACCCCATCCTCGTCGCCCAGCGCGGCGACATCGAATGCCACCTGCTGCCCGCGCTGGCCAACCGCCACGGCCTCATCACTGGGGCTACCGGCACCGGCAAGACCATCACGCTGCAGACCCTGGCCGAAAACTTCAGCAAGCTCGGCGTGCCGGTGTTCATGGCCGACGTGAAGGGCGACCTCACCGGCATCACCCAACCCGGCACGCTGAGCGCCAAGGTCGCGGCCATCGTCAAGGAACGCGGCCTGCCGGTGCCCGAGCCCCTCACCTGCCCGGCCACGCTGTGGGACGTCTTCGGCGAAGCCGGCCACCCGGTGCGCGCCACCGTGTCGGACATGGGCCCGCTGCTGCTCACGCGCATGCTGGCGCTGAACGAAACGCAGGCCGGCGTGCTGAGCCTGGTGTTCAAGATCTGCGACGACAACGGCCTGCTCATCCTGGACATGAAGGACCTGCGCGCCGCGCTGCAGTACGTGGGCGAGAACAGCAGCCAGTTCACCACCGAGTACGGCAACATCAGCGCCGCCAGCGTGGGCGCCATCCAGCGCGGGCTGATGCAGATCGAAGAGCAAGGCGGCGACAGGTTCTTCGGCGAGCCCATGCTCGACATCAGCGACTTCATGCAGACGGTGGACGGCAAGGGTGTCATCAACATCCTGACCGCCGACAAGCTGATGAACGCGCCGCGCCTTTACGCCACCTTCCTGCTGTGGATGCTGTCGGAGCTGTTCGAACTGCTTCCCGAAGTGGGCGACCTGGAAAAGCCCAAGCTCGTGTTCTTCTTCGACGAAGCGCACCTGCTCTTCAAGGACGCGCCCACGGCGCTGGTGGAGCGCATCGAACTGGTGGTGCGCCTGGTGCGCAGCAAGGGCGTGGGCGTGTACTTCGTGACGCAGAACCCGCTGGACGTGCCAGACACCGTGCTGGCGCAGCTGGGCAACCGCGTGCAGCACGCGCTGCGCGCCTTCACGCCGCGCGACCAGAAGGCGGTGAAGGCCGCTGCCGAGACGATGCGCGCCAATGCGTCCATCGGCGACATGGCCACCGCCATCACCGAACTCGCCGTGGGTGAGGCGCTGGTCAGCTTCCTCGATTCGAAAGGCCGGCCCAGCGTCACCGAGCGTGTGTTCGTTTTGCCGCCGGGCAGCCAGATCGGGCCCATCACACCCGAGCAGCGCACGGCGCTGCTGAAGGGCTCGCTGGTCGCCGGCACTTACGAGAAGACGGTGGACCGCGAGTCGGCCTACGAGAAGATCAAGGGCCGCGCCGCCGGCGCAGCACCGGCAGCCGGCCAGCCGACGCCACCGCGCCTGCCCGTCGGCACCGCCGGCCCGGCCACCGCGCCGGCTGAAGACGGCGGCCTGATGGGCGGCCTGAAGGACGTGCTCTTCGGCACCACCGGCCCGCGCGGCGGGCGCAAGCCGGGGCTGGCCGAATCGGCGGCGCAGTCGGCGGTGAAGAGCATCGGCTCGGCGGTCGGCCGCGAGATCATCCGCGGTGTGCTGGGCTCGCTGCTCGGCGGTTCCAGGCGGCGGTGATGGGTTTCCTGAAGCTGCTGCTGGCGGTGATCGTGGCCGGCGCCGTGTTGCTGGTCGCCGCGGGCCAGCTGGGCTGGCTGCGCGGCCGGGCGCCGGCCGACCTGGGCGTGAAGGACGGCCGGCTGAAGGCACCTTCGCTCACGCCCAACAGCGTCAGCAGCCAGGCCGCGCTGTGGCCGGGCCATCCGCGGCAAGCGGCGGCGCAGATCGCGCCGCTGGCCGGCGGCGCGGCCACCTTCGCCCGTCTGCGCGCGCTGCTGTCAGGCTGGCCCGGCGCCGTGGTGGTGACGGCGCGCGACGACTACCTGCACGTCGAGTTCACGACACCGCTGCTGAAGTTCACCGACGACGTCGAGTTCTGGCTCGACCCCGTGGCGGGCGTGGTGCAGGTGCGTTCGGCCTCGCGCATTGGCCGCGGCGACTTCGGCGCCAACCGCAAGCGCGTCGAGGCGCTGCGCGCGCGGCTGGCCACGCCCTGACGCCTGCCGGCGCCATGGCGCCGCTTCGCGTCCGCGCGCCACCGCTCGTCGCACGCCACTCGCCGTCGGCCCAGGGCGGCCACACTATGCGGCGATGAATCCTGCCGCTGCACCCGCTGCCACCACCACGGCCTTTGCCACCGCCTGGGGCCAGGCGCGCAGGCAGGCGCCGCGCACGGTCGGCTTCGTCGCGCTGCTGTGCCTGGGCATCGCGGTGCTCACCACGGCGCTGGACGGACGAGCCTTTTTCACCAAGCTGCTGTATTCCTGCTGCATCGGCGCCAGCTGCACGGCGCTGATCGAAGCCACCCGCCTGGCCCTGGCGGCCACGCTGGACCAGATGCGGCGGCTGCGCGGCCTGGGCCCTTCGCACAGCGGCTTCGACAGCGGCTGGCGCGGCATGATGTTGGCCGGGCCGGTGGCGGCGCTGCTGGGGCCGGTGCTCGGCCTGGCGCTGGCCGACGGCATCACCGGCTACCGTTCGCCCAGCCTGCTGAGCCTGTCACAGACCAGTTCGCGCATGACACTGGTGCTGGCCCTGCTCGGCACCGGCATCTCGATCTTCGTGCTCGGCACCATGGAGCGGCTGGCGCAGGCGCGGGCCAAGGCCGAAGCGGCGCAGCGCGCCGCTGCCGAGAACCAGTTGCGCCTGCTGCAGAGCCAGCTGGAGCCGCACATGCTGTTCAACACGCTGGCCAACCTGCGCGTGCTCATCGGCCTGGACCCGCAGCGCGCCCAGGCCATGCTGGACCGCCTGATCGCCTTCCTGCGCGCCACGCTGAGTGCGTCGCGCCGCGACGCCCACCCGCTGGCCGACGAGTTCCGTCACCTCGACGACTACCTGGCGCTGATGGCCATCCGCATGGGCCAGCGCCTGGCCGTGCGGCTGGACCTGCCTGCCGAACTGGCATCGCTGCCCGTGCCGCCGCTGCTGCTGCAGCCGCTGGTGGAAAACGCCATCAAGCATGGCCTGGAACCGAAGGTCGAAGGCGGCCGCATCGAAGTCAGCGCGCGCCGCACCGCCGAGCGGCTGATCCTGTGCGTGCGCGACACCGGCGTCGGCCTGCAGGCCACGCCGGCGGCAGGCGGCAGCAGCTTCGGGCTGGAGCAGGTGCGCACGCGGCTGGCCACGCTGCACGGCAACCGTGCGACCCTGAGCCTGCAGCCCGCGCCCGACGACGAAGGCGGCGCGCTCGCCACCCTGGAACTGCCCTTGCCCTGAACGCCATGCACACACCCCGCGCCTTGATCGCCGAAGACGAACCGCTGCTCGCCGAGGGCCTGCGCGCCGACCTTGCCGCCACTTGGCCAGCCCTGCAGGTGCTGGCGGTGGTGGGCGACGGCCAGCGCGCCGTCGAACAGGCGCTGGCGCTGCAGCCCGAGGTCTGCTTCCTCGACATCCGCATGCCCGGCTGCACCGGCCTGGAAGCCGCGCAGGCGCTGGCCGAGGACTGGCCCGAGGGCCTGGCCTTCCCGCTCATCGTCTTCGTCACGGCC
>JANNFE010000171.1:0-5745 GCA_031379415.1 Betaproteobacteria bacterium
GCCCGTTCAAGAGCGACGTCTACTTCTTCAGCACGCGCCAGCAGCTCGACCGCCGCTGGGGCACGACGCAGCCCGTCACCATCCGCGACAAGGACTTCGGCGCCGTGCGGCTGCGCGCCTTCGGCAACTACGCCTACGGCACCAGCGACGCCAAACTCTTCCACACGGCCGTCAGCGGCACGCGCGACCGCTACACCGTGGAAGACCTGGACGGCCAGCTGCGCGGCCTGATGCTGCAGCACATCAGCGACGCGGTGGCGGGCAGCGGCATCCCCTTCCTGGACCTGGCGTCCAACCAGGTGGAATTCGCCAAGCAGTTGCAGGACGTCACCGCGCCCGAGTTCACCAAGCTCGGCCTCACGCTGTACAGCGTGACGGTGCAGAACGTGAGCCTGCCCGAAGAGCTGCAGAAGATCCTGGACCAGAAGATCGGCATGGGCATGGTCGGCGGCGACATGGGCAAGTTCATGCAGTACCAGACGGCGCAGGCCATTCCCAAGTTCGCCGAAGGCGCGGCGGGTGCGGGCGGCGGGGGCGGCGGCGGTAGCGTGGTCGGCGACGCCATGGGCCTGGGTGCCGGCGTGGCGCTGGGCCAGGTGATGGCGCAGCAGCTCAGCCAGGGTCTGCAGGGCGGCGGTGCCGCGGCTGCGGCTGCGGCTGCCGCCGCCGCACCCGTGGGCCTGAAGCCCGACGAGGTGATGGCCACCATCGAAAAGCTGGCCGACCTGAAGGCCAAGGGCATCCTCACCGAGGAAGAGTTTTCCTCCAAGAAGGCCGAGCTGCTGAAGAAGCTGATCTGAGCGCGCGGCCCTAAGTGGCAACCTCCCCGCAGCGCGCCTATCGCGCTGCCTGCCCCAACTGCGGCGCGCCGGTCGAGTTTGCGTCGGCCGCCTCGGTCAGCGCCGTCTGCAGCTTCTGCCGCAGCACACTGGTGCGCGACGGCGAGGCGCTGCGCCGCATCGGCGTCAGCGCCGAACTCTTCGACGACCACAGCCCGCTGCAGCTGGGCGTGCGCGGCACGCGCCAGGGCGTGGCCTTCACGCTGGTGGGCCGCCTCCAGTACGGCTATGCCGCCGGCACGTGGAACGAGTGGCACGCGCTCTTCGACAACGGCCGCAGTTGCTGGCTGAGCGAGGACAACGGCGCCTACGTCATCGCCTTCGACGCGCCCTTGCCGCCCGATGCGCCGGCGATCGCCACCCTGCGCGCCGGCCAGAGAACACTCGCCGACGGCCGCGCCTGGGACGTGGCCAGCGTCGTCAGCACGCGCCTCATCGCGGCCGAAGGCGAGCTGCCCGCACCGCCGCGCCTGGACGGCGAGTTCACCGTCATCGACCTGCGCAACAGCGCCGGCGAAGTGGCCACGCTGGACGGCAGCGACCCGCAACGCGTGGGCTGGTCGGTGGGCCGATCGGTGGCGCTGTCGGAGCTGGCGCTGCAGGGCCTGAAGGAAGCCGGCGAGAAGACGCTCGCCGCGCGCGGCGTTGAGTGCCCGAGCTGCGGCACGGCGCTGGAGATCAAGCTCGCCACCACGCAGAGCATCGCCTGCCCGCAGTGCAACGCGGTGGTCGATGTGTCCAAAGGCGTGGGCGCCGATCTCGCGCACTACCAGCAGAACAATGCGGGCGCCAGCGGTGCCACGCCTGCCATCGCGCTGGGCGCCACCGGCACGCTGGAACTCGGCGGGCCGCCTTTGCCCTGGCAGGTGGTGGGCTACCAGGAGCGCTGCAACGTCGCCACGGGCCCCGAGGACGAGACCTGGTTCTGGCGCGAGTACCTGCTCTACAACCAGCAGGCGGGTTTCGCCTTTCTGGTCGACAGCAACGAGGGCTGGAGCTGGGTGCGGCCGATCACCGGCGTGCCCACCCTGGCGCAAGGCCTCGCCACCTGGCAGGGCGTGAGCTACCGCCAGAAGGAAGAGTACTTCGCCACCGTCACCTGGGTGCAGGGCGAGTTCTACTGGCGCGTGCAGCGCGACGAGAAGGCGCGCGTGACCGACTTCGAGGGCAGCGGCAGCGCCGCGGCACGCCGCCTGTCGCGCGAGCAGATGGCCGGTGAAGTGACCTGGTCGGCCGGCCAGACGCTCAGTGCCGAACAGGTGGGCGACGCCTTCGGCATCGCGCCTGCCCAGCGTGAACTGCTCCAGCGCGACGTGAGCCCGGTGTCGTCCGGCGGCGGCAGTTCATGGGGCGTGGGCAAGGCGCTGCTGATCTTCCTCGTCATCGTGGTCATCATCGTCATGAGCGAGTGCAGCAACGACGACTGTTCCGACGTGAAGTCCACCTTCGGCGAGGCCAGCACCGAGTATCGGCAATGCCGCGCCAACCGGGCCACGGGCAGCAGCGGCAGCAGTGGCGGGTCGCGCGGCGGCTGGTCCAGCGGCGGTGGCGGACACAAGTGATCTAACTTCTGAGGAGCATGCACATGATCGGTATCGAATGGCTCAAGCCCGGCGTCTTCTTCGGCTCGCTGCTCTTCGCGCTGCTGGGCGTGGGCGTCTTCTGGCTGTGCTTCGTCATCATCGACAGGCTCACGCCCTACGACCTGTGGGCCGAGATCATCGAGAAGAAGAACGTGGCGCTGGCCATCGTGGTGGGCTCGATGTGCATCGCCATCGGGCTCATCGTGTCGGCCGCGGTGCACGGCTAGGCGTAGGTCTCCCACTGCCGCCGCTCCGGGTGGTCCAGGTGCGGCAGGTGGTTGTAGCTGACCAGCATGTGCCGCTTGGGCGTGAAGGCGAATTCGGTCAGCGCGCTGTTGCGGATGCGCAGGTTGAGTTCGATGGTGGTCTCGGCCGGCGTGACCAGCACCTGGTGCACGGCGGTGGCGATGGGCCCGCCGCTGCTGACCAGCAGCACATTGCCCTGGTGCGTGGTGCGCACATGGTGCAGCGCGGCGGCCACGCCAAGGCTGAACTGGGCCCAGGTGGGCATGCCCTCGGGCTGCGTCTGGCCCGCCATCCAGCGGCCCAGCGCATCGCGCAGCAGGCGGAAGTGGGCGCGGTAGGCCTCGGGTGTATCGGGCTTGGCCAGCGGCCCCTGGTGCACGGTGCGGATGAGCGCTGAGGGGTCGTATTCGTTCAGGCCCGGCCACTGCAGCGCCGGAGGCAGTGCACCGTAGCCGTCGGCGATGCCCGCCAGCGACTGTTCATGCCGCCGCAGCGTGCCGCGCAGCACACCTGCGAAGCCGATCTCGCGTTCGGCGAACCAGCGGCCCAGGGCCTGGCACTGGCGGGCACCGAGCTCGCTCAACTGGTCGTAGTCGGCGGCGCCAAAGCTGGCCTGACCGTGGCGCACGAGGTAGAGGGTGGGCATGGCCCGGATTGTCGCCAGCATCGGCCGCGCCGCGTGTCCCGCGGGCGACCGCTGCGTTAGGCTCTTCTCATGGCCGCCGTTCTCCCGCCCAAGCCCGAAGCAGACGCCACCGCGCGCGTGGCGCCGGCCGAGCTGGCGTTGCTGGTCTCGGTGTTCGTGGTGGCGGCCTGCGGGCTGGTCTACGAACTGGCGGCCGGCGCGCTGGCCAGCTGGCTGCTGGGCGACTCGGTGCTGCAGTTTTCCACCGTCATCGGCACCTACCTTTTCGCCATGGGCATCGGCTCCTGGGCGAGCCGCCACGTGCAGCACCAGCTGGTGGCGCAGTTCCTGCGCATCGAACTGCTGGTGGGGCTCATCGGCGGGCTCATGCCGGCGCTGCTGTTCGTGGCCCACAGCAGCCTGCCCGCGCATGCGGCGGGGCCTTTCCGCGTGCTGCTGTATGCGCTGGTGGGGCTCATCGGCATCCTGGTGGGGCTTGAGATTCCGCTCGTCATGCGCATCCTGAAGGCGCGCTTCGCGCAGCGCTGGGCCTTGTCGGAGCTGGTGTCGCAGGTGCTGACCTTCGACTATCTCGGCGCGCTGGTCGTGGCGCTGGCCTTCCCGCTGCTCTTCGTGCCGCACCTGGGGCTGGTGCGCACGGGGCTCTTCTTCGGGCTGCTGAACGCGGCTGTGGCGGTGTGGGCGCTGTTCCTCTTCCGCGCCGACCTGCGCCGCTGGGCCTGGCATGCCGCGGCCTGCGCCGCCGTGGTGCTGGTGCTGGCCGGTGCCATGCTCGGTGCCGACCGCCTGACGACCTGGGCCGAAGACCGCTTCTACGGCGAAGACATCGTGCTGCGCGAGAGCAGCGACTACCAGCGCGTGGTGGTCACCGCTGGCGCTGGCGGCGTGCGCCTGTTCCTGAACGGCAACCTGCAGTTCCACAGCCGCGACGAGTACCGCTACCACGAGACCCTGGTGCACCCGGCCATGGCCGCGCACGGTGCGCCCCAGCGCGTGCTCGTGCTCGGCGGTGGCGACGGCATGGCGGTGCGCGAAGTGCTGAAGTACGCCAGTGTCGACCACGTCACGCTGGTGGAGCTGGACCCGCACATGACGCGCCTCTTCGCCAGCCACTCCACGCTGCGCGCGCTGAACGCCGAAGCGCTGCAGAGCCCGAAGCTGCGCATCGTCAATGCCGACGCCTACAGCTGGCTCGAGGCCAACACCGAAGCCTTCGACATCATCGTCATCGACTTTCCCGACCCCACCAACTTCTCGCTCGGCAAGCTCTACACCACCAGCTTCTACCAGCGTGCCGACCAGGCGCTGGCCGCAGGTGGCTACATGGTGGTGCAGACGACATCGCCACTCATCGCACGCAAGAGCTTCTGGACCGTGGTGGCCACGCTGGAAGCCGCGGGCCTGGCGACCACGCCGCTGCACGTGCACGTGCCCAGCTTCGGCGAATGGGGTTTCGTGATCGCCGGGCGTCGGCCCTGGCGCGTGCCCACCGCGTTACCTGCAGCTCTGCGCTTCCTGACGCTGGAAGGCCTGCCGGCGCTGCAGCAGTTCCCGCCCGACATGGCGCGTGTGCCGGCGCTGCCCAACCGGCTGAGCAACCAGGCCCTGGTCACCACCTTCGAAGAGGAATGGGGCCGGGTTTCGCGATGAGGCGGCGCACGTTGCTGGCGGCTGGCGCGCTGGCCAGTACAGCCGGCTGCTCACGCACCGAAGCGCCGCCCATCGCCACTGCCTGGGTGGGCGCGCGCCACGAGCGTGGCCACCGTATGCAGCAGCCCGGCGAGCTGCCGGCGGCGGCGCTGCAGCGCAAGGCCGCGGTGCTCATCATCGGCGCCGGCATCGCCGGCCTGGCAGCGGCGCGCGCCTATGCGCGCCAGGGCATCGACGATGTGCAGATTCTCGAACTCGAAGATCAGCCCGGCGGCAACAGCCGCGGCCATGCCATGGCCGGCATGGCCTGCCCGCTGGGCGCGCACTACCTGCCGTTGCCGGGCCCGGCCGCGCGCGAGGTGTCGCAGTGGCTGCACGAGATCGGCCTGCTGAAGCATGAGCTCGGCCGCATCGTGGCCGACGAGCGCCACCTTTGCCACGCGCCGCAGGAGCGTGTGTTCGTCGACGGCACCTGGCTCGAAGGCCTGCTGCCGCCGGTCGCCCCGGCGTCCGAGGCCGCCGTGCAGATGCGCCGCTTCTCGCGCACCGTGGCCCGCCTGCAAGGCCCGCGCGGCGAAGGCTTTGCCCTGCCGGCGCACCGCAGCGTGTGGGGGCCCGAGCACGCGGCGCTGAACACCGTCAGCTTCGCGAAGTGGCTCGACGTCCAGGGCATCGTCGACCCACACCTGCGCTGGTATCTCGACTACTGCTGCCGTGATGACTACGGCGCCGACGCGCAGGTGGTCTCGGCCTGGGCCGGCGTGCACTACTTCGCCAGCCG
>JANNFE010000175.1:0-1523 GCA_031379415.1 Betaproteobacteria bacterium
AAGTGCACGTCGACGATGGCGCGCATGGTGTCGGCGTCGGGGAACTTGATGTAGTGGAAGAAGCACCGGCGAAGAAACGCATCCGGCAGTTCCTTCTCGTTGTTGCTGGTGATGAAGACGATGGGCCGGTGTCTGGCCTTCACGAGTTCGCGCGTCTCGTAGACGTAGAACTCCATGCGGTCAATCTCGCGCAGCAGGTCGTTCGGGAATTCGATGTCGGCCTTGTCGATCTCGTCGATGAGCAGGGCCACCGGTTGCTCGGCCGTGAAGGCCTGCCACAGCACGCCCTTGACGATGTAGTTGTGGATGTCCTTGACCTTTTCCTCGCCCAGCTGACTGTCGCGCAGGCGGCTCACCGCGTCGTACTCGTACAGGCCCTGCTGCGCCTTGGTGGTGCTCTTGATGTGCCACTGCAGCAGCGGCAGCTTCAGCGCACTGGCCACTTCCTCGGCCAGCATGGTCTTGCCGGTGCCCGGTTCGCCCTTCACCAGCAGCGGGCGCTTCAGCGTCACGGCGGCGTTCACGGCCAGCATCAAATCGGGCGTGGCAACGTACTGGTCGGAGCCTTGGAATTTCATGGTCTGAGGGGTGCGCGGCGGGGCGTGAAGGGTCATGCGGAGAGGCTCGGATCAGTATAAGGGGGCACCCTATACTCGAAGGCTGTTGTGCCGTGCGTTGCCCCGAGCCGGGTGCTGCGTGTTCCGAAGACTCAACCCCCCTCGAAGATGAGCAAAGCGATCACCCTCCTGCTGGCGCTGGCCGGTGCCCTGACGAACGTCTGCGCGCAGGATGCCAGCAAGGGCGAGTTGAAGGCGGCGATGTGCATCGGCTGCCATGGCATCCCGGGCTACCAGAGCAGCTTCCCCGAAGTGCACAAGGTCCCCATGATCTCGGGCCAGAACGCCAAGTACATCGCGGCGGCCCTGGCCGCCTACAAGAAGGGCGAGCGCAAGCATCCCACCATGCGCGCCGTCGCCGGCTCGATGAGTGATGCCGACATGGCCGATCTGGCCGCCTACTACGAGAAGAACGGCGCCTCGCTGATCAAGCCGGTCTCCGACATCCCCGCCGCCGCACCCGCGCCCGAAGTCGCAGCGCTGCTGGCCAAGGGCGGCTGCGTGGCCTGCCACGGCGCCAACTACAACAAGCCCATCGACCCCGGCTATCCCAAGATCGCCGGCCAGCATGCCGACTATCTGGCCGCTGCGCTGCGCGCCTATGCCACCACCGGCAACCCGAACATCGGCCGCGGCAATGTGGTGATGGCCGCCCAGGTCAAGCAATTCAAGCCGGCTGAGCTGAAGGCGATGGCGAACTACATCGGCTCGCTGCCGGGCGACCTGCGCACCGTGCGCCAGTCGCCCTTCAAGTTCAACTGAGCGCCTTCCGGCGCATGGGCAGGGCCAGCAAGCCCGTGGCCAGCGCCGTGCCCAGCAGGATGACCCCGCAGCCCGCCAGCATGGTGGGCGTGGGCAACTCGCCCAGGAACAGCCAGCCCCAGGCCAGCGCGAAGGCCGGGATCA
>JANNFE010000178.1:0-9756 GCA_031379415.1 Betaproteobacteria bacterium
TCGGGGAAGCCGGGCGCACGCTTGTCGCCGGCCACGGCAATGCCGCGCAGCCGCCCGCCCTTGATGTGGTTGGCGCTGCTGCCCAGGCCGTCGAACATCATGTCCACCTGGCCGGCGATGAGGTCCTGCAAGGCCGGGCCGGCGCCGCGGTAGGGGATGTGGGTGATGAAGGTCTTGGTCTGCAGCTTGAACAGCTCGCCAGCCAGGTGGTGGCTGGTGCCGTTGCCGGCCGAGCCGTAGTTCAGCTTGCCCGGGTTCTTGCGGATGAACTCCAGCAGGTCCTTCAGGTTCGTGGCCTGCACACGCTGCGGGTTGACGACGATGACCTGCGGCACGCTGGAGACCAAGCCCACGGGCACGAAGTCGGTCTCGATGTTGTAGTCGAGCTTGGGATACATGCTGGGCGCGATGGCGTGATGCACCGCGCCCATGAAGAAGGTGTAGCCGTCGGGCGCGGCCTTGGCTGCGAGGGTGGCCCCCAGCGTGCCGCCGGCGCCACCCTTGTTGTCGATGATGAACTGGCGGCCCAGGTTCTTGGTCATCATGGCGAACAGCGGCCGCGCGAAGGCGTCGGTGCCGCCGCCGGGCGGGAAGGGCACGACCACGGTGGCGGGCTTGCTGGGCCAGCCACTCTGGGCCTGCACCCAGGGGGCGGCCAGGGTGGCGGCGCCAGTGATCAGGGCGTGGCGGCGGGTGAATCGGTTCATGGTCTTGTCTCCTGTCTTCATCGAATTTTCAGTTGCTTCAGGCCGGGGCGCCAATCGAGCGCGAACGCGCAACTTCACCCTGGCGGAATTTGGCATGGCTGGCTTCGACCTTGCTCAGGTCGTAGAGGTAGTTGACCATCATGCCGAAGGACTGGCGCAAACCCTTGCTCGACATGTTGCCACGCGGGTTGAGCCGTTCCAGGCGCGCGCCGTTGTCGAGGTGGAAGCGCGCGACCGGGTCGCCGCCTGGCGTGGGTGACAGGTAGGCCAGGTAGGCGCTGCACAGCAGGCGCAAGGCGGCCGTGCCTTCGTCGCCCAGGTGCTCGTGCACGGCCGGGCCTTGCAGCGCGCCGAGGTCGCCGCTGCACAGCGTGCGCAGGGCTTCGCGCGCCTTGTCGAGCTCGCCGATGCCGTGCTTCTTCAGGCCGGGCACGGCGGCGAAGTCGGGTTCCGACAAGACCCAGTTCGCGAAGCCGGGGATCGGCGACAACGTGCAGAAGGTGCGCAGCCGCGGCAATTCGCGCTGCAGCTGCGTGGCCACCGTCTTGATGAGGAAGTTCCCGAGGCTCACGCTGCGCAACCCGGGTTCGCAGTTGCTGATGCCGTAGAAGGCGGCGACGCGGAAGCGGTCGTGCGGCAGCGGCGTGCTGGCCTTGTCGATGAGCGGCGCGATGGCTGCCGGCATCTCCGGCAGCAGTGCCACTTCGACGAAGATCAAAGGCTCTTCGGCGAGCTGCGGGTGGAAGAAGGCGAAGCAGCGGCGGTCGGGCTGCAGGCGGCGGCGCAGGTCGTCCCAGCCGTCCACGGCATGCACGGCTTCGTGGTGGATGATCTTTTCCAGCAGCTTGGCGGGCGAGTTCCAGTCGACGCGCTTCATCTGCAGGAAGCCGGGGTTGAACCAGCTCGTCAGCAGGTGCAGCAGGTCGGACTCGATGGCCGCCAGTTCGGGGCGCTTGGCCAGCACGCGCAGCAGCGCGCGGCGCAGGCGCAGCACGGCTGCGGTGCCACCCGGCATGCGGTTCAGGCGCCTGAACAGTTCCTGCCGCGGCGGCTCGGCCACCTGCGTCATGGCCATCAGCGTGGTGGCGTCGGGCCTGGCGGCGTAGGCCTGGGCGCGTTCGAGCACCAGCTTCGGGTCAGGGCTCAGGTCGCTGGCCAGGAAGTCGAAGAAGCCGTCGAGCTGCTCGTCGTCCATCTCCTGCAGGCGGTCGATGAGGTCGCGCGCCAGCGCCATGCCGCCGAGCTCGCCCTTCTCGGACAGCAGGCGGTTGCAGTCCAGCTTCATGCGCCGCACGGCGCGCGCCGTGCGCTGGCGCGCCGCGGCCTGGCGGATGTCATCGAGCATGGCGGGCTCCCGGTTTGGCCGTGCGTGTGGAACGTTCGGTGTGGCGGCGCAGCTTCTTCAGGGCGACGAGCTGCGCCATCAGGTGGTCGTGCATGGCGCGCTCGGCGCGCGCGGCGTCGCGCTGCTGGAAAGCGTCGATGAGCACGCGGTGTTCGTTGATCGAGGCCGCGATGCGCCCCGGCAGCGCCAGCTGGCGGCCGCGCATCAGGCGCATGAAGCGGCGCAGGTCACCGGTGACGCGGTCGAGCCAGCGGTTGGCGGCCAGTGCCTGCACGAAGGAGTGGAACTCGTGGTTGGCGCGGTAGTAGCCGTCGATGTCTTCGGCCGCGGCGTGGCGTTCCAGGTCGTCGTGCAAACGCTGCAGGCGACGCAGGTCGTCGTCGGTCGCCTTGCTCGCGGCTTCGAAAGCGCAGCGGCCTTCCAGCAGCGCCATCACCGGGAACAGCGCGTCGGCGTCGTCCTCGCTGAGTTCGATGACGCGGCAGCCGCGGTGCGGCACCAGCTCCACCAGACCTTCGGCTGCCAGCACCTTGAGCGCCTCGCGCAGCGGCGTGCGGCTGACCTGCCAGGCCTCGGCCAGCGCCTTTTCGTCGATCCACTCACCGGGGGCGAGTTCGCGGTCGAAGACCATGGCGCGCAGCCGTGCGGCCACGCCGTCGTGCAACGAGGTGCCGCGCAGGGGGATGGGGTCGGGCATGGCGAACTTTCGGAGCGGTTCAGAGCGCTCGGACGGCATCATAAGGCTGTAATTACAAAATCACAAGGACTGATGCGTACAGTCGATCCGCTGGCGTCCTGCGCCACGGTGCTTGCCAGCCCGCGCCCACCCCCACGCCGCATGGCTTGTCCAAGCGGCCGCTGCGCGGCCAGAATCGGCGCTCAGTCTCAGCCGTCCATCGGGCGGGGGAGTGCGATGGCCGAACTCACCAGCTTGCTTGCCGCGGCGCGGCAGGGCGACGAACAGGCCGCCGGGCAGGCTTTCGGGCTGCTCTACGACGATCTGGACCGCCTGGCGCGCTCACGCCTGCGCCAGCACCAGACCATGACGCTGCTCGACACCACCTCGCTGGTGCACGAGTGCTACCTCAAGCTGGTGGGCGGGCAGGCGCTGGCGGTGGACGACCGCCGCCACTTCTTTGCCTACGCCGCGCATGTCATGCGTTCGGTGATCATCGACTTCGCCCGTGCCCGCCTGGCCGAGCGCCGCGGCGGCGGCGCCGAACACGTGATGCTGGACACCGCCCTGGGCGACGGCGTCGCCGCGCCCGAGGCCGACGCGCTGCGCGTGCATGAAGCGCTGCAGGTGCTGGAGCAGGCCGACCCGCGGCTGGCCCAGGTGGTGGAGATGCGTTACTTCGGCGGCCTCACGGAGGCCGAGATCGCGCAGGCGCTCGACGTGTCCGAACGCACCGTGCGCCGCGACTGGGAAAAGGCCAGGCTGTTGCTGCTGGCGGCGCTGGAGTAGGCGTCTTCGCGATGGCCTGGCCGCTTTCGCGCCGCGCCGCCGTACTTCCAGGCAGGGCGTGCCGCAGGTGGCGCGCCTGCTGCCCGACGGAGGTCCTCATGCACAACGCCCCCACGATCCGCACCGCGCTCGCCGCTCTGGCGCTGCTCTGCGCCTTGCTCCCCGCCCATGCACAGCAGGCGCCTGACGCGGCCGAAGACAGCGCGGCCTTCGACGCCGCGATGCAGGCCTACGAACGCAACCACTGGCCCCAGGCCTGGGCCGCGCTGGCGCGCCTGGCCGACCGCGGCCACCCGGAAGCCGCGCGCATCGCCCTGCAGATGTGGACGCACGGCCCGCGGCTCTACGGCACCGAGTTCGCGGCCACGTCGCGGCAGATCACCCTGTGGACGCAGCGCTGGGGCTGCAGCGGCGACGCCACGTCGCGCGCCTGCACGCAGGCCGCTGCCTTGAGTCGATGAGCCTGGACGCCGCCGCGCTGAAGAGCCTGTCCGGCCTGCTCGGCCAGGCGCTGGACCTGCCGCCGCCGGAGCGCGAAAGCTGGCTGGCCTCGCTGCGGGGCGACGACGCGGCGCTGGGCCCCACGCTGCGCCGTTTGCTGGCACGCCAGGCGGCTGCGGAGACCGACGACCTGCTCGCTCGCGGCCCGGTCTTTGCGCAGCCCGCCGCGGGCTCGCAGGCCGGCGACGCCGTCGGCCCCTACCGCCTGCTGCGCGAACTGGGCAGCGGCGGCATGGGTGCGGTGTGGCTGGCCGAGCGCAGTGACGGCAGCCTGAAGCGCCAGGTGGCGCTGAAGCTGCCGCATCTCAGCTGGGCGCCGGGCCTGGTGGCGCGCTTCGAGCGCGAACGCGAGATCCTGTCGAGCCTGGAGCACCCGAACATCGCGCGCCTGTACGACGCCGGTGTCGACGAACGCGGCCGGCCCTACATGGCGCTGGAGTACGTCGAGGGTTTGCCCATCGACGCGTTCTGCCGGCAGCACGCGCTGACAGTGGCCGCGCGCGTGCCCTTGCTGCTGCAGGTGGCCGAGGCGGTGGCCTACGCGCACGGCCGCCTGGTGCTGCACCGCGACCTCAAGCCCGGCAACATCCTCGTCACTGCCGGCGGGCAGGTGCGGCTGCTCGACTTCGGCATCGCCAAGCTGATGCAGGGCGACAGCGCGGCCGAGACCGCGCTGACGCAGGCCTCGGGCCGCGCGCTGACGCTGGACTACGCCAGCCCCGAGCAGATCCGCGGTGCCGCCATCGGCACCGCCAGCGACGTGTATTCACTCGGCGTGGTGGCTTTCGAGCTGCTGGCCGGTGTGCGGCCCTACCGGCTGCAACGCGGCAGCGCGGCCGAGCTGGAAGAGGCCATCACCGGGCAGGACCTGCCGCTGGCCAGCGCCGTGGCCGAAGACGCGGCGGCGAAGAAGGCGCTGCGCGGCGACCTCGACGCCATCCTCAACCGCGCGCTGAAGAAGCGCGTCGACGAACGCTATCCCAGCATCGACGCGCTGGCGCAGGACTGGCAGCGCTGCCTGGCCGGCCAGACGGTGCAGGCGCGGCCCGACACCTGGGCCTATCGGTTGTCAAGGCTGGCGCGGCGTCACCGCCTGCCGCTGGCGGCTGGCGTCGGCGTCGCCGCCGCCTTCGTGCTGGCGCTGGGTTTCGGCGCCACCGCGGTGGTCGTCGGCGTGTTGCTGCTGGGTCTGGCGGCGGCGCTGTGGCAGGCCCGCCGGGCGCGCGAGCAGGCGCGGCTGGCCGAAGCGCAGGCGCGCAAGGCCGAGCAGGCCTCGCGCCGCGCGGTGGCGGTGCAAGGTTTCCTGCTCGACATCTTCCGCGCCAATGCCAGCCGCCAGGCCAGCCCGGCCAAGGCCCGCGCCACCACCGCGCGCGAGCTGCTGGACATGGGCGCCGAGCGCCTGAGCGACGCCCTGCACGACGTGCCCGAGGCTCGCGCCGAGGTGATGGGCATGCTGGGCGAGATGTACTACCAGCTCGAGATGGACGAACAGGCGGCCGACTTCGACCGCCAGCACGTGGAACTGCTGCGCCGCAGTGGCGTGCGCGACGCCCGCCTGGCCGCGGCCCTGGTGCACCTGGCCGGCGCCCTGAGCGCCACCGGCCACCGCGAGCAGATCCTGCCCGCGCTGCAAGAGGCCGAGAGCCTGCTCGACGCGGCCGGCGACCGCGCTTCGCCCCTGCGCGGCGAACTGCTGGCGCGGCTGGCGCAACGCCACTTCAACCTGTCCCTGGCCCAGGCCAGGAACTACGGCCTGCAGGCTGCGGCCGTGCTGCAGGCGCAGCCGGTGGTCGACGCGGACAACCTGGCGACAGCGCTGATCCTCACAGCGCGCGCCAGCACGCCGCTGGGCGAGCTGGCCGCGGCCGTCAGGCTGTACGGCCAGGCCATCCAGCTGATGCAGGGTCTGGAAGCACGGCCGCACTTCGATGTGCTGGAAGCCAGCGTGTCGCTGGCAGAGTTGATGGTCTTGCGCCAGCAGCCGGCCGCCGCCGTGGACCTGGCTGCAGCAGCCTTCGCCGACGGCCTTGCGGCCCTCGGCGACGAGGCGCCCATCACCATCAGCTGCCGGGCCCGGCTGGCCACGATGGTGTACCAGGCGGGCCGTGGCGACGAGGCGCTGGTGCTGATGCAAGAGGCCCTGGCGGCCGTGCTCCGCGTGAAGGGTGCGCACGACACGATGCACACCCCCATCGTGCGCCAGCACCTGGCGCGCCTGCTGCTGGCCGAAGGGCGGCTGGCCGAAGCCGAGCCCTTGCTGGCCGCCGTGATCGAGGTGCACCGCCGCCACTACGCCGGCTCCTTCGTGCTCGCCCGCTCGCTGCGCCTGCAGGCGCTGCTGGTGATGCGCCAGGGCCGCCCTGAGCGGGCGCGCGCGCTGCAGGCCGAGGCGGCCATCCTGTGGCAGGCCGGCGCCGGCGGTGGCATGAGGCCCTGGGCCCTGAACCGGCCACACCTGGACCGGGCGCGCATCGAACTGGCCGCCGACGCAGCCGATGCCGCGCTGCAGGCGCTCGACGAAGTCGTGCCGTGGCCGCCGGACGAGAGCCCGGCGCCGCACCCCGACGAGGTCGAGCGCGACCTGCTGCGCGCGCAGGCCCACCTGCTGCGCAGCGAGCTCGCGCTGGCCCATCAGGCTGCCGCCCAGGCGTGCGCGGCGCTGTCGGCGCTGCAGGCCCGCGGCAGCCAGGGCACGCTGCCGGCCGAACTAAAGGCCCTGCAAGACCGCCTGGCCGGCGCGGCCTCACCCTCCTAGGAGTGCGTGGCGCGCTGGCCGCTTTCGGCGGTGCGCGCCGTACTTCCGGACAAGGGCGCTGAAGGTCGGCGCCCCTCCACGGGAGAACTGCCATGTCGACTCGCCTTGCCCGCCCTCAGCGCCATCTCTTTTCCGCCGCCTGGTATGCCGTGCCGCTGCTGTGGATCGGCTGCCTGTGCGCCGCCCTGCTGCTTGCCGCCGCGACGCCGGCCGAACCGCTGCAGGCCGATGTACCGACCGAGGCGGCCTCGATGCCCGCCGCCGCCTGAAGCGCGACAGCCATGCACAACCTGCTGCTGCTGCTGCTGGGCTGCCTGGCTGCCGGCGTGCTGCTGCGCCGCGGCGGCAGGATCGCCGAAGGCGGCCATGCGGTGCTGAATGCCGTCATCGTGCACATCGCGTTGCCGGCGCTCACCTTGCGCCACCTGCACGGCTTCAGCTGGAGCGGCGACGCGCTGGCGCCGGTGCTCATGCCCTGGCTCTTGTTCGCCATCGGCGCGGTGGTGTTCTGGGGCCTCGGCCGCTGGCTCGCGCTGCCGCGCGCCAGCGTCGGCGCGCTGACGCTGGTGGGCGGCTTCGGCAACACCTCCTTTGTCGGCCTGCCGATGATCGAGGCGCTGCACGGCCAAGGCGGGCTGGCGCTGGGCCTCGTCATCGACCAGCTCGGCTCCTACCTGGCGCTCAGCACGGTGGGTGTGCTGGCGGCCACGCTCTATGCCGCGCAGGAGCCGCTGAGCTGGCGCGTGATGGCACGCAAGGTGCTGAGCTTTCCGCCCTTCATCGCGCTGGTCGCGGCCCTGCTGCTGCGGCCCGTGGACTTCCCGCCGGCGCTGGAAGCCACGCTGGAAAGGCTGGGCGACCTGCTGGCGCCGCTGGCCTTGCTGTCGGTGGGCCTGCAACTGCGCTTCGACGCCATACGCCAGCAGGCACGGCTGCTCTGCCTGGGGCTGGGCTACAAGCTGGTGGCGGCCCCGGCGCTGGTGGTGGCGCTGCTCGTGCTGATCGACGCCGAACACGCCATGGCGACGCAGGTGAGCGTCATCGAAGCGGCGATGCCGCCCATGATCGGCGCCGGCATCGTGGCCGCGCAGGCGCGGCTGGACGCGCCGCTGGTGGCGACGATGATCGGCCTGGGCATCCCGCTCGGGCTGGCCACGGCATGCGGGTGGCACTGGATCTTCGGCGTCATCGCGGCCTGATAGTCTCCGCGTCCGCCTTGGCCGCATGGGAGTCGCTGGCAGTACACGGCTCCTGGCGGCTCCGGCACGCCCACCCACCTGGAGACCAGACCCATGATGCACAGACTCACCGCCATCGCCGCTGCCAGCGCGCTGGCGATGTTCGCCGGCTGCGGCAACAGCGACGACACCACGCTCGGCGCGGGCGACTACGAAGTCAATCTCAAGCCGGGCTTCGCGGGTGCGGTCAGCACCATCACCTACGACGGCACCACCGACGACCTGCTCACCGCCGGTGTCGGCCGCAGCGGGCTCGTCTCCACCGCCGCAGCGCCCGTGCTGTCGGCCACGCCCACGGCAGCCGAGATCCGCAAGCTGGTCATCGTCACCAACTACCGCGCCATCGTCGACACCACCGTCGGCGGCGGCTTCGGCTCGCTCTACGGCCCCAACGTCAGCGTCGACGGCGTGGCCGGTGCGGGTGAAGGCAAGATCGCCGGCACCGAGACCATCGCCTATGCCGACGACGGCAGCGGCGCGCTGAACGTGACGATGATGGTGCAGATTCCGGCCGGCTTCGACCGCAATGCGCCGTGCATCATCACCGCCACCTCATCGGGGTCACGCGGGGTCTACGGCGCCATCGGTTCTGCGGGCGAGTGGGGCCTGAAGCGCGGCTGCGCCGTGGCCTACACCGACAAGGGCAGCGGCAACGGCGTGCACGACCTGCAGGCCAACACCGTGAACCTCATCGACGGCCGCCGCAGCGACGCCACCGCGGCGGGCAGGAACAGCAACTTCACGGCCGTGCTCAGCGAAGCCGAGCGCACCGCCTTCAACACCGCCACGCCCAACCGCTATGCCGTCAAGCACGCGCACAGCCAGCAGAACCCCGAAAAGGACTGGGGCAAGTTCACGCTGCAGGCGGTGGAATTCGCCTTCTGGGTGCTCAACGAACGCTACGGTGACACGCTACCCGACGGCCGCAAGACCAAGGTCATCAAGCCGGCGAACACAACGGTGATCGCCAGCAGCGTGAGCAACGGCGCCGGGGCCGCGCTGGCGGCGGCCGAGCAGGACACCGCCGGCTGGATCGACGGCGTGGCGGTGAGCGAGCCCAACGTGCAACTGGCCCCGGGCGGTGGCCTCACCATCCAGCGCGGCGCCCTGCCGGCCTACACCGCGGGCAGCCGGCCGCTGTATGACTACTTCAGCTATGGCAACCTGGTGCAGCCTTGCGCTGCGCTGGCCACCGCAGCGGCCGGCGGGCCCTTCGCCTACACGGGCGGCACCGCCTTCGTGGCCGGCAACCGCTGTGCGGCGCTGAAGACGGCCGGCCTGGTGAACGGCACCACCCCGCAGGAACAGGCCGACGACGCGCTGGCGAAGTTGCAGGCCTACGGCTGGGAGCCCGATGCCAACCTGCTGCACGCCAGTCACTGGCTGTTTGCCAGCCCGGCCATTGCGGTGACCTATGCCAACACCTACGGCCGCTTCAACGTCAAGGACAACGTCTGCGGCTTCTCCTACGCCGGCGTCGACGCCGGTAGCAACCCCGTCGCGCTGACGACGGCACAGCTCAACAGCATCTTCAGCGTCGGCAACGGCGTGCCACCCGGCGGCGGCCTGCAGATCATCTGGAACACCAGCGTTGGCGGCGCCAAGAACCACACCGCGGCGACTTCGCCGTCGACCAGCGCGCTGGATTTCGCCTACGACGGCGCGGCCTGCCTGCGGGCGCTGTGGACCGGCAGCGACGCCAACGCGACGAAGGTGAAGGCCGGCATTGCCGAGACCTACCG
>JANNFE010000180.1:0-22277 GCA_031379415.1 Betaproteobacteria bacterium
GGCGGCCAAGCCCTGGAACAGGCGCTCGGTGTCGGCGCGCGTGTCGGGCTCCAGGTTGACGTGCACATTGTTGCCGGGCGTGACCGTGAAGCCCATCGACTCGGGGGCGTCGGTGGCCATCCGCACATGGCCGCCCAGCAGGGTCAGCTCGACGTGCATTGCCAGTTCCCGGTCGGCGCCGGCCGCCGACGGCTGGCGTGGCACCGGCGGGATGTCGGCAAAGCGATGCACGGGACCCTTGAAGTCGCTTCCGAAGACCGAGCGGCACAACTGGAAGGCGGCTTCGGTGTGGCGGCTGAAGTTGAGGTAGGCGTTGACGCCGACCATGACAGGCACCTCAGGACGCTAAACCCTCAGCCCAGGAACGTGAAGCGCGGCAGTGCGCGCCCGTCGACTTGCATGCTCTCGAAGAACATTGCGTGCGGCCGTACCCACAGCCCGCCTTCACCGTAGAGCGCGCGGTAGAGCACCAGCGGCTCCAGGGTCTCGCTGTGGCGCACGACGCCGACCACTTCGTACTCGCCGCCTTTGTAGTGGCGGTAACGGCCGGGTGGTGTGGCGGGCAGCGCGGGAAGGTCGCTCATCGGCAGGGGGTCCTTCGAAAGGCTGCTGTGATCCGGGGCAGACGCCAGCGCAGCCCGATTCTCGGCTCTTAGCCGCCTTCGCCGTAGGCCACCAGTCGGCCGCCGCTTTCGCGCAGCTCGAAACGCCCGTCCTGCACCACCAGCGCCAGCGTGCTGCCCAGCACCGCCGGGTTGGCGAAGGTGATATCCAGGCGCTGCAGCGGCAAGCCCAGTTCGGCCAGGTGGCGCAGCATCAGGTGGCGCACGCCCAGGCCCTGCAGGAAGCTTTGCTCGCAGCCGAACAGGCGCGCCAGCAGCGGCGTGGTGTGCACCGGGTTCATGTCGCCCGAGACGCGGCCATAGGCGCTGCCCAGGCTGCGCGGCAGCTTCAGCCAGCGCGTGCCGGTGCCGGGCTCCGACAGCGCCAGCTGCGGCGCGCGGCGACGCAGGCCCAGCAGTTCACGCATGACCCCGCGGTCACCGCGCAGCGCGGCCAGGTCGGCGCGGGGCAGCTTGCGTATGAGGAAGCTGTCTTCCACCACCGCCAGCTCGCGGCCATCTTCGGTCTGCACCAGCGTCTGCAGCTCGACCAGCACCTTGTCCTCACCCATGCGCAAAAGGCGCTTCACCTCGCAGACCAGCCGCTGCCGCGGCGCGGCCGCCAGCGCCGCGGGGCCAGCGCTGTGCGCGGTGGTGTGGCGCAGGTGCAGCAGGTGGCGCAGGTTGATGCCGAGATCACGGAACAGGCGCAGGTAGAGCAGGGTACCCACGCTCTGGTTGCACAAGTAGGGCCGGCCGGCCGCGGCGGTGTCGCCGAAGAGGCGGTGCCAGCGTTGCACTAGGCCCGGGCCGATGTCCACGAGCGCGGCGTAGCGCTGGCGTGCGCCGGTGTGCAGGCGGTGCGGCCCCAGCAGGCTGGCCAGCGCGCCCTGCCAGTAGGCGGCGGCGTAGCGCAGGGGCTGTTCGACCGAGGGCAGTGTGAGCAGCTGGATCGACGGTGCGTCGGCAGCGGCATGCGCGTCATCGCGCTGCGGCGTGTCGCCGGCCAGGCCGTGGAAGGCCGCGCCGGCCAGGATCTGGGTGCTGCGGGCGACGTGGGTGCTCATGGGTCGGTGCTCCATCGGCTGCGGTGTGCAAGAAGAACATGGTGTGCGCATGTCGCGCCCGCCGCCGCGCACGGGGTCACCTCGTTGCTGTGACTTGTTCACAGCAGCCGTCCGCCCCCTGCAGCGCCACTACACTGCGCCGCCGCGAAGAACCAGAGAAGGACACACGATGAGCCTAGCCCTGCACCGCCTGGGCGCCACCGCGCTGCGCCTGGCCATCGCCGACCGGCAGCTGACGGTGGCCACTCTGGCTGACGCGCTGCTGGCGCGCAGCGCCGCGCTCGGCCCGCAACTGCACACCTGGGCCTGGCTGGACGCCGCGGCCGTGCGGCGGCAGGCGCGTGCGTTGGACCTCGCGGCTTCGGCTGGCCCCGTGCAGGGCCCCCTGCACGGCCTGCCCATCGGTGTGAAGGACAACATCGACACCGCCGGCCTGCCCACGGCCTATGGCTCTGCCATCTACGCCGGCCACCGGCCTGCCACCGATGCCGCCTGCGTGGCCCTGGCGCGTGCGGCCGGCGCCTGGGTGCTGGGCAAGACCGTGTGCACGGCTTTCGCCAACATGACACCGGCGGCCACGCGCAACCCCTGGCACGCGAAGCACACGCCCGGCGGCTCGTCCAGCGGCTCGGCCGCGGCGGTGGCCGCCGGCCTGGTGCCGCTGGCGCTGGGCACGCAGACGGCGGGCTCGGTGATCCGGCCGGCGGCCTTCTGCGGCATCGTCGGCTACAAGCCTTCGCCGCGCCGCGTGCCGCGCGCTGGTGCCAAGCCCAACAGCGACACGCTCGACGAAGTGGGGGTGTTCGCGCGCAGCGTCGACGATGCGGCACTGCTCGTTGGCGTGGTGGACGGCAGCGGCCTGCCCGCGGCGGCATTCGGCGCGGTGCCGCGGCTGGCCCTCACGCTCACCTCGCGCGCTGCGGCGCTGGCGCCCGCCATGGCCGACGCCGTCACGGCGGCAGCGGCAAGCCTGGCCGCTGCCGGCGCGCCCGTGCACGAGGCCACCTGGCCCGCGGCCTTCGATGCGCTCTTCGACGCTCAGCGCAGCGTGCAGGTCTTCGAGACCGCCCGCGCTCTGGCGCCGGAATGGCAGTACCGCCGCCGTCAGCTGCCGGCCGACCTGCGCGCGCTCATCCGCGAAGGCAGCGAGATGCCCACCACCACCTACGCCGCGGCGCTGCAGGCGGCCACGGCTGCGATGGCGTCGCTGGACCTGCTCTTCGGCGGCGCCGACCTGCTGCTCACCCCAGCCGCGCCGGGCGCCGCGCCGGCTTCGCTGAAGACCACCGGCGACCCGCTCTTCAACCGCCCCTGGCAGCTGCTGGGCTGCCCCTGCCTGACGCTGCCCTGCGGGCTGGACGCCAACGGCCTGCCGTTGGGCCTGCAGCTGGTGGCGCGGCCGGGCGACGATGCGCGCCTGTTCGCCGCTGCGGCGTGGGTGGAAGGCGTGCTGCAGTCGCAGGACATCGCCCGCGCCCGCTGCGCCTAGAGTTGCACGCCCTTCGTCAGCGCACCATCCACCACCAGGTTGCTGCCGCTGATGAAGCTTGCCGCCGGGCTGGCCAGGAAGACGGCTGCGTTGGCCATCTCCTGCGGCGTGCCCATGCGGCCGCTCGGGTTGGCGGCCAGCGCCGCCTGGTACAGCGCCGGGTTGCCGTGTTCGATCTGCTGCCAGATGCCGCCCGGGAAGTAGGTCGTGCCCGGCGACACGCTGTTGGCGCGGATGCCTTGCCCGGCCAGCTGGCAGGCCAGGCCCTTGGTGTAGTGCACCAGCGCCGCCTTGAAGGCGCCGTAGGGCCCGGCGGTGAGGTCGATCTCGCGGCCCGAGACGCTGCTGATGGTCACGATGCTGGCGCGCGCGCTCTGCCTCAGGAAGGGCAGGGCCGCGTTCACCAGCCGCACCGTGCCCATGATGTCGACATCGAAGCCGGCCTTCCAGGCCGCTTCGTCGGCGCCAATGGCCAACGCGCTGACGTTGGCCACCACGATGTCCACGCCGCCGAAGTCGGCCGCGGCGCCGGCCACCCAGCGCGCCAGAGCCTCGCCGTCGGCCACGTCCAGCGTGGTGCCGGTGACCTGCACGCCGTGCGCCGACAAGGCCTGCACGGCCTGGGCCACTTCGCCGGCCTGGCGTGCACACAAGGCCACGTGCGCGCCTTCGGCGGCCAGCGTCTCGGCGATGGCACGGCCGATGCCACGGGTGCCACCGGTGACCAGCGCGCGCAAGCCCTTGAGTCCCAGGTCCATGTGTGACGCTCCTGTCGCGCGGCGAGTTTAGGCCTGGGCTACAGTCGCCCGGCCTCTTCCGCTGGAGCGTTCCATGGCACCGCAACCCATTGCCTGCGCACTCGCCACCACCTTGCTGCTGGGCGCCTGCGGCGCCGAAGTGGCCGGCACCGCCGCCACCGCGGCCGCGCTGCAGGCCTCGGCCGCGCAGCAGGCGCAGGCCCAGCAGCAGCAGATTCAGAAGCAGCTGAACGAGACGCTGCAGAAGGCGGCCGCGGCCACCGCGTCGGCGGCCGATCAGTAGCGCATCAGACCGAGAGTGCGTCGGTGTCGATGAAGGAGCGTTGAAACAGGGCGTCCAGCGCAGCGGCCAGCGCCTGCGACTGCGCGGCCGTCAGCCCGCCTTGTGCGCAGCGGGCATCAAAGATCTGTTGCGCTTGCTCGTCACCCAGGCTCGGGCGCACGAGGCCGGGCCAGACTTCGTCGTCAACGTGGCCTTCGAGCAGCAGGTCGAACTCGCCGCCGCCCAGCCCCGCCATGGCCAGGCGCACCGTGCGATAGCCCGCCTGCGCCGCCCAACCGGCCTGCAGCCGCCCGCTGCCGCCGGCCAGGCCCGCGGCCAGGGTGATGGCGTTGCTCAGCTGGCCTTCGGTCAGCTCCAGCAGCACGCCCACGGCAGTGGCCGCGCCCAAGACCTTGACGAGGCTTTCGTGCTCTGGCGCCCGCTCGCGCAGGCGGCTCATCACCGCCAGGCCCGCTGCGATGCCGCGCAGCAGGTCGTCGCCACCAGCGCCGTGGCGCTGCGCCGCTGCCAGCAGCGCCGGCACCAGCACCGCAGCGTCGTCAGCGCCATCCTCGCCTTGCGCCGCCACACCGTTGACGAAAGCCGCGGCTTCCGCGCCCAGCGTGTGCGGGTGGCCGAACACCGTGCAGGGGCCGGGCTGGTCGATGCACGACAGCAGCGCGGCCTGCACCGCCGCTTGCGGCCGGGCGGCTACGCAGCGGCCGGCCACGTCACGCAAGAGCTGGCGCGCCAGCGGCAGCGCCTGGGGGTCTGAAGCCGGCGTGGCCGCCAGGATGCGGCGCGCCAGGTGCTGTGCCATCGCGGGCAATTCAGGTCGCCGCTTCGATGAACTCGCGCAGGTCGCCGCACTGCGCCATGTTCATCGCCAGGTCCCAGGCCAGCGCCGTCTTGGCCGCGCCCAGCACGGGTTCCGACTGGCCGGCGAACTTGGCGCGCAATTGCGCGTTGTCCATCGGCCGCTGCAGGCTGCCCACCGCGTGTTCGACCACGACGCGGATCTCGCGCCCGTCGGTGGTGGTCAGCGTCAACTCGGCACCGGCCTCGTGGATGCGTTCGTCCACCACGGCGTCGACCTTGGCGCGCAGCGCCAGCACCTCGGGGCGGTTCACCACCTCGTCGGTGTACTCGTGTTCGCCGGCCTGGCCGTAGAGCAGGCCCGCGGCGCACGAGTGGTAGACGCTGAACTTGCCTTCCAGCCCGGTGGCCGGTGTCTTCTTGCCGGTGAGTTCGAGCACCAGCGTATGCACCTTGATCTGCAGCTTCGCCACGTCTTCCGGCTTGACGCCATGCTGGTTGCGCAGTTGCACGCAGCCGTCGATGGCGGGGTGGATGACGATGCCGCAGGCAAAAGGCTTGTAGGTGTTGAGGGCGATCTCCCAGCTGGCTGTGGATTCAAGACTGCCCAGGCCTTGGGTGATCTCGGCCCAGTCGGTCTTGTCGCTGAAGACCTGCAGCAGGCCGCGCGGTGCTTCCAGCGCGCGCTTGCTGGCGTTGTAGCCATGTTTGGCCATCAGCGCCGACATCAGCCCCACGCGCGCCGCGCCGCCGGGGTGGAAGGGCTTGGTCATGGTGCCGAACTGCTCGCGCAGGCCGATGGGCTGCGAAGCCGCGATGCCCAGCGCCATCTGCGTGCGCACAGCGTCCAGACCCAGCAGGCGCGAACACGCCGCGGCGCTGCCCAGCATGCCGGTGGTGCCGGTGATGTGCCAGCCGCGGTCGTAGTGGTCGGGGTAGATGGCGTTGCCGACGCGGCAGCTCACCTCCACGCCGAGCACCAGCGCGTCGATGAGGTCGCGGCCCGACAGGTTCAGGTGCTCGGCCAGCGCCAGCGCGGCCGGCGCCACCGGGCCCGCGGGGTGGATGATGGTCTTCAGGTGCGTGTCGTCGAAGTCCCAGGTGTGCGAGCTGATGCCGTTGAGCAGCGCGGCGCTGGCGATGTCGAGCTTCTCCTGGCGGCCCAGCACGCTGGCCTGCGCCGAAGGCTGCAACTCCTGGATGGCGGTGAGCGCCGCTTCCACGGTCTCGTGGCGCGAGGGCCCGATGGCGCAGCCCACCCAATTGGCGAAGGTGCGATGGGCCTGGTCCTCCACCGCGTCGCTCCAGCCGCGCGAGGGGTGTTCGGTGACGAAGTGCGCCAGCAGTTCGGTGACGGCGGGGGCGTTGGCGTCGGCGCGGACGGTACTGTTCTTGGCCATGGTCTCTCTCGTAGTTCGCGCATTCTCAGGCATCGATGCGCAGCGACAGGTCCACCGCCTGCACGTCCTTGGTGAGCTTGCCCACCGAGATGCGGTCGACACCCGTGCGCGCGATGTCGCGGATGGTGCCGAGGTTGACGCCGCCCGACACCTCCAGCACGGCTGGATTCGACGTCGCCGCGTTCTGCGCGTAGGCACGGCGCATGTCCTCGAGTGTGAAGTCGTCGAGCAGCACGTTGCGCGCCCCGGCGGCCAGTGCCTCTTCCAGCTCGGCCAGGCTCTCCACCTCGACCTGCACCGACACGCCCGCGTCCAGCGCGAAGGCGGCCCGCAGCGCGGGCGCGATGCCGCCGGCCGCGGCGATGTGGTTCTCCTTGATCAGGATGCCGTCCCACAGGGCCATGCGCTGGTTCTGGCCGCCACCGGTGCGCACCGCGTACTTCTGCGCCTGACGCAGGCCGGGCAGGGTCTTGCGCGTGTCGAGCACGGCGCAGCCTTTCGGGTTGGGGCTGAGGCCGGCGATGGCGTCGACGTACTGCCGCGTGACGGTGGCCACGGCCGACAGCGTCTGCAGGAAGTTCAGCGCCGGGCGCTCGGCGCTGAGCAGGGCGCGCGCCTCGGCCTCGATGCGGCAGACCTGGGTGCCCGGTGTCACCGCCGCGCCTTCGCCCACCTGCCAGGTGATGACGGCGGCCGGATCCAGCGCCTTCACGCAGCCGTCGAACCAGGGCCGGCCGGCGATGATGGCGGCTTCCTTGGCCACCACGCGGCCCGTCACGCGTCGGCCGGCCGGCACCAGCTGCGCCGTCCAGTCGCCGCGGCCGATGTCTTCCTTCAGCGCGTCGCGCACGTTGCGCGCCAGCGCCTCGCGCAGGGTTTCATTGCTCTCGACCATGCCGGATCCTCTCACTTCAACAACAGCATCAAGGCCAGCAGTGCCAGGAAGCCCAGCATCACGCGGCGGAACACCCGCTCGCTGAGCCGGCCGCGCAAAGCCTTGCCGGCGGCCAGGCCCAGCGCCACCGGCAGCATGGCCAGCGCCGACAGCACCAGTTCGCGCCCGCCGAAGCGGCCCTGCAGCGCCATCGATCCATAAAGCGGCAGCGCGCTGGAAAGGTAGATCACGCTGACCGTGCCCACGAAGACTTCGCGCGGCAGGCGCAGGCTCATCAGGTAGCTGATGATGATGGGCCCGGTCAGCGATGACACGCCGCCCATCACGCCCGACAGCATGCCCACGCCGGCGCTCCACCAGCGCTCCTGCTGCGGCGGCACGTTCAGGTGCAGCGGCAGCGCGCTCAGCACCACGGCCAGCAGCACCACGCCGGCCAGCATGCGGCGCAGCGCAGCTTCGGGCAGGGCCAGCGTCAAGGGCACCGTGAGCAGCGTGAACACCAGCATGGTCGCGATCAGCGGCGCGAAGCGGCGCACGCCGGTCCGCGAGACGCCGGTGTCCCAGGCCTGCCAGGCATTGCTGACCAGCACCGGCACCGCCACCATGCCGATGGCCTGCATGGGCGGGAAACCGAAGGACAGCAGCGGCAGCGCCACCAGCGGCAGGCCGATGCCCAGCGTGCCCTTGACCAGGCCACCCAGCAGAAAGGCCAACGCGCCGAGCGTGAGCGCCGCGGCGTCGGGCCAGGCGATGTCCATCATCCCCAGCGTGTCTCGGCAGCTTCCAGGATGTCGTCGACCACGCGCAGGAAGCGCGCCACGTCCAGCGGCTTGGTGACGTAGTGCAGCGCGCCGCTGGTCAGCGCCTTCTGCGTCTGCAGCGACGTGGCGTCGGCCGACACCACCACCACCGGAATGGCGGCCACGGCGTCGTCCTGCTTCAGGTGGCGCAGCAGTTCCAGGCCGCTGATGTCGGGCAACTGCATGTCCAGCAGGATGAGGTCGGGCCGCGTGGCGCGGATGGCGGTCAGGCCGTCCAGGCCCAGCATGGAGACTTCGAGCCGGATCTGCGCGCGCTGCGCGAAGATGCCGCGCATGACCTCGATGTTGGTCTCGTTGTCTTCCACGTAGTGCACCAGGCGCTGCTGGTAGGGGGCGGGCGAGGTGTCGGTGTAACGCACGGCGGCCGACTCCACCAGCGTGGCTGCCGGCAGGCGCAGCGTGAAGATCGAACCCTGGCCTTCGGCGCTGCTGGCTTCCAGTGTGCCGCCCATCAGTTCACTGAGTTTGCGGCTGATGACCAGGCCGATGCCCGTGCCTTCGATGCCACTCGTTTCGCGGCCCAGGCGGTTGTAGGGCTGGAACAGCGCCGCCTGTTGCTCGGCCGACATGCCCAGGCCCGTGTCGGCCACCGCGATCTCCACCACGTCGTCGCCGGGCTGCAGCAGACGCCGTGCCGTCAGCGTGAGCTTGCCACCCTGGCGGTTGTACTTGACGGCATTCGACAGCAGGTTGGTGATGACCTGCTTCAGCCGCGTGGCGTCGCCCAGCACCGCCAGTGCGTCGCCGTCGAAGCTCTCGCTGATGTGCACGCCGCGCTGCGCCGCCGGCGTGGCCACCATGGCGCGGCAGGCCGCCACCAGCGGCTCCAGTGCCACCGGCGCCAGGCTCAGCTGCACGGCACCGCCTTCGATGCGTGCCAGGTCCAGCGTCTCGTTGATCATCTCCAACAGGTGCCATCCGGCGCGCTGGATCTGCTGCGTCCACTCGCGCTGCTGGCTCGCCAGGCTGGGCTCGCGGTCCAGGTCCAGCAGTTGGGCAAAGCCGATCATCGCGTTCAGCGGCGTGCGCAGCTCGTGGCTCATGCGCGACAGAAACTCGCTCTTGGCGCGGTTGGCGGCCTCGGCGCGGTGCAGGGCCTGTTCGCTGCTGCGCAGGCGCAGGTGTTCGGTGATGTCCTCCACCACGCCCACCATGCGCACCACCTCGCCCTGCGTGTTGCGCAAGGCGCTGGCGGTGGCGCGCACCACCAGTTCCTCGCCCATGGCCGTGCGCAGGCGCAGTGGCTCCAGCACCGGCCTGGGGGCGCCCTTGAGCAGCTCGCGGCGCATGCCACGCAGGCGCTCGCCTTCGTCGGGGTGCACGATGTCGGCCACCAGGCGGCCGCGCAGCGCCTCCACACTCAGGCCCAGCATGCGCGCCAGGCGCGGGTTGCAGTCGATGAGATGGCCCTGCGTGTCGAGGAACATCACGCCGATGGGCGCGGCGTTGAGGATGGTGCGCAGCCGCTCTTCGCTGTCGCGCAGTGCCGTCTCGGCGGCGGCGCGCTCGGTGATCTCGCGCCGCAGTTCGGCCGTGCCGGCGTTCACGGCCATCTGCGTGCGCCGGCTGTGGCCGGTGACGGTGAGCAGCAGCGCGCCCAGCATGGCCGCCGAACTGAGCGCCACCAGCGACAGCAGCCACCTGGCCTCGCGCTGGCCGCCCGGCATGGCCGCGGGCATGGCGCTGATGCGCAGTTCGAATTCGCGGCCAGCCAGCGTCAGCCGCCGCTGCGCCTGCAGGCCGGCGGGTGCCGCCACTTCGCAGCCGGGTGGGCCGGCCAGGCGTGGCCGCTGCGAGCTGGTGTCGGTGTCCACCAGGCACCAGCGCAGGTAGGTCTGGTCGGGCACGCCCAGGCCGGCCAGCGCACGCGCGGTGTTGACGGTGACGAAGACGACGCCGCGGAAGCGCGCCTGCCGGGCTGCCGCGTCGCCCGTGTCGATGACGTCACCGCGGTACAGCGCCTGGTAGAGCACGACGCCGGTCTCGTCGCTGACCGACTGCGTGAGCCTGAAGCCGCCCGTGGCTGCCGGCGCCCCGCTGTCGCGGCTGGCCAGTATGGCCACCCGCGCCGCCGGGACGGACAACGCGTTGACGCCCACAGCGCCGGCATTGGGTGCTGCCGGTTCGACGAGGCGCAGCGCCACCACTTCGCCATCACGGGCGCGGGCTGCACCGTCGTCGCGGTCGAACACGCGGTAGTCGGGCAGACCCTCGCTGCGGGCCTGCGTCTCGTGGGCTGCCAGCGCGTCCAGCGGCACGCGCTCGCTGTAGCCCATGGCCTGCGGTGCCATCGGCCGCGCCAGCCACCATTGCGTGGCCTGGTGCAGGGCTTCGGGGCTGAGCGGCACACGCACGCGCGCTGCGCTGTGCAGCGCCTGCAAGGCGTGCAGCGGCGTGGCCAGGCGCGCTTCGGCGGCGCTGGCCAGGCGGTCGGCGTCGCGCTCGAAGGTGGCCTGCAGGCGCTGTTGCTCCAGGCGCTGCAGCTCCAGCATGCCGCTGGCCAGCAGGGCCAGAGCCAGCAGCAGCGGAATGGCCAGGGTGCGGCGCCGCGGTTGCCAGTCGCCGCGCGGGCGGCCAATGAAACTCAGCACCAGCGGCGCGCCGATCAGCACACCGAGCGTGTCGCCCACCCACCAGGTCAGCCAGTTCGAGAGCCAGTTGTCCGGCGACAGTGCGCCGCTGGCCAGCAGCGCCGGCGTTGCGATGCTGGGGCTCACGCAGCAGGCCACCGCGGCGCCGAGCAGGCTGAAGCGCAGGATGTCCTGCGGCGCGTTCAGCACCAGTGGCCGCGCGACATGCCGGCGCACCAGCGCCGCACCCAGCCCGGCCTGCAGCGCCGCGCCGACGCCGATGAGCAGCGGCAGCGCCAGCGACAGCAGGCCGCTCTGCCCGCGCAGCGCACCCAGCCCGGCATTGACGACGAAGGCGCCCAGCCACACGCCGGGCAGCGCGGCGCGGCCGTAGCACAACGTGGCGGCCAGCGCGATGCCGGCAGGTGGATACAGCGGCGAGGCATAACCCGGCGGCCCGGCCAGGCCGAGTGCCAGCGCACCCACGCCGGCATAAGCCAGCGCGGTGAGCAGGGCCACTACCCAGGGGGCAGTACGGCGTCCGGGTTTGAGGGCGTCGTCGTTCGGGGCCATCAGCCGACTCTAAGCCCCAGGTCGTGCGGCACTGGGGGGCAGGACCTCAGACGTTGAACAGGAAGTTCATCACGTCGCCATCCTTGACGACGTATTCCTTGCCTTCGGCGCGCATCTTGCCGTGGTCCTTGGCGCCCTGTTCGCCTTTGAAGGACACGAAGTCGTCGTAGGCGATGGTCTGGGCGCGGATGAAGCCGCGCTCGAAGTCGGTGTGGATGACACCGGCAGCCTGCGGCGCGGTGTCGCCGATGTGGATGGTCCAGGCGCGCACTTCCTTCACCCCCGCGGTGAAGTAGGTCTGCAGGCCCAGCAGGCCGAAGGCCGCGCGGATGAGGCGGTTCAGCCCCGGCTCGTCCTGCCCCATCTCGTGCAGGAAGAGCGCCTTGTCCTCGTCGGCCATGTCGGCCAGCTCGGCCTCGGTCTTGGCGCAGATGGCGACCACGGGCGCGTTCTGCCCGGCCGCGTATTCGCGCAAGCGGTCCAGGTAGGGGTTGTTCTCGAAGCCGGTCTCCGACACGTTGCCGACGAACATCGCCGGCTTGGCCGTGATCAGGCACAGCGGCTTCAAGATCACCCGCTCTTCCTTGCTGAAGGCGATGCCGCGAACCGGCTGCGCCTGGTCCAGCGCGGCCTGGCACTTCTCCAGCACCTTGACCAGCGCCGCCGCTTCCTTGTCGTTGCCCGAGCGCGCCGCCTTCACGTAGCGGTGCAGGCTCTTTTCCACGGTGGTGAGGTCGGCCAGGCACAGCTCGGTCTGGATGATCTCGATGTCGGCGATCGGGTCCACCTTGCCGGCGACATGGATCACGTTGTCGTCGTCGAAACAGCGCACCACGCCCACGATGGCGTCGGTCTCGCGAATGTGGCTGAGGAACTGGTTTCCGAGGCCTTCGCCCTTGCTGGCGCCGGCCACCAGGCCCGCAATGTCCACGAACTCGACGATCGCCGGCACGATCTTCTCGGGCTTGACGATGTCGGCCAGCTTGGCGAGCCGCGGGTCGGGCAGCTCGCCGATGCCGACATTGGGCTCGATGGTGCAGAAGGGGTAGTTCTCGGCCGCGATGCCGGCCTTGGTCAGGGCATTGAAGAGCGTCGACTTGCCGACGTTGGGCAGGCCGACGATGCCGCACTTGAGACTCATGAGGGACTTTCTGGACAGGGGCAGCGGGGGATTTTCCTACACTGCGTCGATGGACACCCCCCGCATCGCATTGGCCCCCCATACCAAGGACCGCGGCGGCGGCTTCACCGTGCGCCGTTTGTTGCCGGCCGCGGCCAGGCAGGCCGTGGGGCCCTTTCTCTTCTTCGACCACTTCGGCCCCATCACCGCACAGCCTGCCGACAACCACGATGTGCGGGCGCATCCGCACATCGGCCTGGCCACGGTGACCTACCTCTTCGAAGGCGCCATGCTGCACCGCGACTCCACTGGCGTGGTCCAGCGCATCGAGCCCGGCGCCATCAACTGGATGACCGCGGGGCGCGGCATCGCGCACAGCGAGCGCACACCGGATGACCTGCGTGGCGTGGTGCGGCGCAGCCATGGCCTGCAGCTGTGGGCGGCCTTGCCGGCCGAAGACGAGGAGCTGCCGCCGGCCTTCGCGCACACGCCGGCAGCGGCCATTCCGGCGCTGGAAGTGGGTGGCGCGCGCGTGCGCGTGCTCATCGGTTCGGCCTTCGGCGCCACCTCGCCGGTGGCGGTGCGTTCGCCCACGCTGTACCTGGACATCGCGTTGTCGGTGGGCGACGGCTTCCCGTTGCCGCCGGCCGAGGAGCGCGCGGTCTATGTCATCGAAGGCGATGTGCAGCTGGATGGCGAAGACCTGCCGCCCGGCCAGATGGTGGTGCTGGCACCGGGCGAAGAGCCGATGCTCTCTGCCGACGCCGAGGCGCGTGTGGTGCTCATCGGCGGCGCGCCGCTGGGCCACCGCCACATGTGGTGGAACTTCGTCTCGTCACGGAAAGAACGCATCGTGCAGGCTGCCGACGACTGGGCGGCGGGCCGCTTCCCGGCCGTGCCGGGCGAGACGGAATTCATTCCGCTGCCCGACCAGCGACCCTAGTCAGTCGAACTTCCAGCTCGCCGTGCCGCGCTGGCCCGGGCGCAGCGTGCGTTCGATGCCGCTCACGATGACGGCATTCATGCCGAAGGTGATGCCGCCCTGCATGCGCGCATCGGCGCGGAAGGTGGCCAGCGTATCGCCGGGCTCGTGCGAGGTTGCGGCCGTGGCCGGGTCGACGTTGGGGATGCTGCAGCGCGTGCAGGGCTTGACCAGGCGCAGCAGCACCGGGCCTTCGTCGGTCGCGAGCGTGATCTCGTCGATGCTGTCTTCGTCCCAGGCGGCCAGGCCGTCGAGCACCAGGTTGGGCCTGAAACGATTCATCGTCACCGGCGCCGCGCCACGCGCCGCCAGGCGCGCGTTCAGGTCGGCCAGCGAAGCGCTGTTCGCCACCAGCAAGGGAAAGGCGTCGGCAAAGGCGTTCTCGGCTGCCAGTGCGCCCGTCCACTTCAGGTCGGACAGGCGCTTCTCCTCGGGGTCGAAGCGTGCCAGGCGCAGCTTCCTGCCCAGGCTGTCGCTGAACCACTGCGCCGCCAGGTCGCCCATGTCGTAGGCCTTGACCACGTCGTTCCAGACGCGCACGCGGGTGGGCGCCTCCACGGCGTCCAACTGCAGGTGCAGCGCCAGCATGCCGGGCGCGCGCAGCACGATGTCGCTGTGGCGCAGCGTCGGCTGGATGAGCGCCATCTTCGGCAGTTCGCGCTGCGTCAGCATGTCGCCGTGTTCGTCCACCACCATCCAGGCGCGGTCGAATTCCAGGCCGGTCTCGATCAGCAGGCCTTCCGGGATGGCGATGCCGCCGCAGCTCTTCACCGGGTGGATGTGCAGGCTGGCCAGGCTGCACGTGATGTCTTCACTCAAAGGGCGCTCCGGGGGCTTTGCTGTGCGGACATTGTGCCGGGAGCCCGCTCCCTACAATCGGGCGCATGAAGCAAGCCGACATCCTGGTGCGCGGCGCCGGGGCGGTGGGCCTGTCTGCGGCGCTGGCCTTGTCACGCCAAGGTCTGGCCGTGGCGCTGCAGGGCAGCCTGGCGGAACCGGCGGCAGCCGATATCCGCGCCTACGCGCTGAATGCGGCCTCGGTGCGCCTGCTCACGCAGCTGAAGGTGTGGGATGCGATCCCGGTCGACGCGCGCACCGCGGTGCACGAGATGCATGTCGAAGGCGACGCGCCGGGTGCCACGCTGGACTTTTCGGCCTGGCAGCAGTCGCTGTCGGAACTGGCCTGGATCGTCGACGCCGCCGAGCTCGAACGTGCGCTGCGTGCCGCGGTGCGCTTTGCACCGCATGTCACGGTGGTGAACAGTGAGGTGCCCGCCGCCCTGCAGGTGCTGGCCGAAGGCAAACTTTCGGAGGCGCGCGCCACCTTGGGCGTGGCCATGCCGCGCCACGGCTATGGCCAGCGCGCCATTGCCGCGCGGCTGCAGGCCAGCCTGCCGCACGCCGGCCTGGCGCGGCAGTGGTTCCGCAGCCCCGACGTGTTGGCGCTGCTGCCGCTGGACCGGCCCAACGCCGGCCGCGGCCTGGCACTGGTGTGGTCGGTGCCCGACGCGCGGGCGGATGAGCTGCTGGCGCTGCCCGACGATGGTTTCCTCGCCCGCCTGCACGAAGCCACGGGCGGCGCCGCCGGCAGCTTCACGCTGGCCAGTGCACGTGCCGCCTGGCCCCTGTCCCTGGCCCAGGCCGAACGCCTGCACGGCCCGGGCTGGGTGCTGGTGGGCGACGCCGCGCACGTGGTGCACCCGCTGGCCGGCCAGGGGCTGAACCTGGGCCTGGCCGACGTGGCCACGCTGGCCGAGGTGCTGGCTGCGCGCGAACCCTGGCGGCCGCTGGGGGATCAGAAACTGCTCGCGCGCTACGCTCGCCAGCGCCTGGGGGCCGTGCGCGCGATGGCGCAGCTCACCGACGGCCTGCTGCACCTCTTCGCCAGCCCGCAGCCGCTGGTCAAGGAACTCCGCAACCGGGGCTTGAGTCTGCTCAACCAGCTGCCGCCGCTCAAGCGCCTGCTCACCGGCCGCGCCCTCGGCTGAAGCCATCCACAGGAAGTATCCCCATGCACCGCACCTTCAAGCCCTTGCTCGCCGCCCTGGCCCTGGCCGCAGCGGCCGGCGCCTTCGCGCAGGAAGCCACCATCCGCAAGATGCTGGCCGAGCGCCTGCCCAACATCAAGATCGACGAGATCACGCGCTCGCCGGTGGCTGGCCTGTACGAAGTGCGCTACGGCGGCACCGAGATCATGTACAGCGACGAGAAGGGCGAATTCGTCTTCATCAACGGCTCGCTCGTCGACACCAAGACGCGCGCCGACCTGACCGAGGCGCGCATCGAAAAGTTGCTGGCCATCGCCTTCGACGACCTGCCGCTGAAGGACGCCGTGCTCGTCAAGCAGGGCGACGGCTCGCGCAAGATGGCCGTCTTCGTCGACCCGAACTGCGGCTACTGCAAGCGCTTCGAGCGCGACCTGGCGGCTATCAAGGACGTCTCGATCTACACCTTCCTGATGCCCATCCTGGGTGCCGATTCCACCGCCAAGTCGCGCGACATCTGGTGCGCGAAGGAGCCGGCGGTGGCGTGGCGCGCCTGGATGATCGACGGCATGGCGCCGACCAAGGCGCTGAAGTGCGACACCGCCGCCATCGAGCGCAACCTGAAGTTCGCGCAGAAGCAGCGCATCAATGGCACGCCGGCGGTGATCTTTGCCGACGGCACGCGCAAGCCCGGCGCCATACCCGGCGCCATGGTCGAACGCCTGCTGGTGGCCGCTGCCGCGGCCTCGTCACCCAAGAAGTGAAGGCCGGCCGCGCCGCGCAGCCGGGCGGCCCGACAATGGCAGCATGAACGCCGCCACCGCACTGCCCCCCGCCACCGAACTGCCGCTGTCGGCCCGCCGCCTGGGCTGGCTGGGCCTGGTGCCTTTCGTTTCCGGGGCCTTGCTGGTGTGGCTGGTGCGGCCCGAGGTGCGCGGCGAGGTCGCCTTCGGCCTGGCCGCCTATGCGGCCGTCATCCTCAGCTTTCTGGGCGGCATCCACTGGGGCCTGGCCTTTCGCCAGCCCGAACCGCCCGCGCTGTGGCTGGGCTGGGGTGTGGTGCCGTCGCTGGTGGCCTGGCCGGCGATCATCATGCCGGCGCATGCCGGGCTGGTGATACTCGGTGCCATGCTTGTCGCCTGTTACCTGGTGGACCGGCGCCTGTACCCCGTGCAGGGCGCCGCGCGCTGGCTGACGCTGCGCTTCCGCCTCAGCAGCGTGGCCGCGCTGTGCTGCTTCATCGGCGCCGCGGGCGCCTGAACATCCCTTGAATGCGCTGCGCAGCGCGCCGCTGCTGGGCCTGAGCACGGCCGTGCTGCTGGCTCACCTGTGGGTGGTGGGCGAGGTGATGCCGGCACGCCTGGGCGAAGGCGCGGCCGACTCGCCGCGCCGCCGCATCGAGGTGGCCTTCGTGCGCGAGCTGGCGCCCAGCGCACCACCCGAGGCGCCGCCGCCGGCTGCGCCACCGCCGCGCAAGCGGCTGGCGGCAGCCATCCCGGCAGCCGCGGCTTCGGCGCCGGAGCCGCTGCTGCTCGAGCCCGAGCCGTCGCTGCCGGTGACCGTCGAGACCCTGCCGCCGCTGGCCGAACTGTCGCCGCCGCTGCCCGAGCTGGCGGCCTCGGCAGCGGCGGCTTCGGCGCCGGCCTTCGCCTGGCCGCCGTCCACGCGCCTGAGCTACCGCCTCACCGGCAACGTGCGCGGGCCGGTGGAGGGCCAGGCGCGCGTGGAGTGGCTGCGCTCGGGCACCCGCTACCAGGTCTTCATGGAAGCCAGCGTGGGCCCGAGCTTCTCGCCGCTGTTCACGCGCCGCGACAGCAGCGAAGGTGAAATCACCGCCGAAGGCCTGAGCCCGCGCCGCTACGAACTGGAGAACAAGCTCGTGCTGCGCGATGCGCGGCGCGCCACCATCGTGCTGGAGCCCGGGTTCATCCGCCTGCCTGGCGGCGCCGAGCACCCGCGCCCGCCCGGCGTGCAGGACGCGGTGAGCCAGTTCGTGCACCTGACCTGGCTCTTCACCACCCAGCCCGAGCTGCTGACGCCGGGCCGCAGCATCGACATCACGCTGGCGCTGCCGCGGCGCATCGAGACCTGGACCTACGACGTGGTGGCCATCGACAGCCTGGACACCACGGCCGGGCGCGTGGACGCCGTGCACGTCAAGCCGCGTCGACCGCCGCGCCAGGGTGGCGACTATGCCGCCGAGATGTGGGTGGCGCCCAGCCTGCAGTACCTGCCGGTGCGCATCATCGTGCGCCAGGACGCCGAGAACTTCGTCGACCTGGTGATCGAGCGCCTGCCGCAGCAGGCCGACGAGAAGCGCTGAAGCGCCGCATCAGACCGGTGGGTTGAGCTTGGCCGCGAAGGCCTCGCCGTCGCTGCGGCCGCGGAAGGTGCTGACGAGCTGGATCGCCTGCAGCACCAGCGGTTCCAGTTCTTCGGGGCTGCGCGAACGTTCGAGCTTGATGGCCAGCGTCTCGGCCGCGGGGCCGACGGCGTCGTTCAGCGCGCGCACGACGGCGCGGCGCCGTGCTTCGAAGACGGCGCCCGGTGCTGCCGGCGGGGCGGCCACCGCTGGCGCAGGCCGCAGCGGGGCGATGGCCTCGGGCGCGGCTTCGATGAAACCCTGCGCCAGCAGCGTGGCCAGCGTCTCGGCGCACTGTTGCGGCGCGAGCTTGCCCAGCGCCTCGGCGTCGCGCTTGCCGTCCACCAGGATGAGCAGGCTGCGCGTGCGCGGGGGCAGCCGATGAGCGCGCGTCTCGATCTCGGCGACTCCCTTGTCCGTCTTGCGGTAGGTGCTGGGCATGCGTGCGAAAGTGCGAGGGGTCCGCGGTGGTGCGTGGTGCAACCTGGCGCGCCGACTGCAGTGGCAACGCTCCTACTCTTTAGCATAGTAGCTGGCACCGCTGATGATCGACGGATCAAACCCTGCTTTCAGCGGCTTATAGTGATTTGCACTGTCACCAACCGGCGCGGGGCCCTGCATGTCCACCAGCACCTACACCACCATCCTGAGCGAACTGCGCGGGGAAGGCGAACGCCGCGTCGCCTTCATCACGCTGAACCGGCCCAAGCAGCTGAACGCCCTGAACGACACGCTGATGGACGAGCTGGGCGCGGCCTTGCTGGGCTTCGACGCCGACCCCGGCGTGGGCTGCATCGTCATCACCGGCAGCGAAAAGGCCTTTGCCGCGGGCGCCGACATCGGCGCCATGGCCACGCAGACCTTTGCCGAGGCCTATGGCGGCGACTTCATCACGCGCAACTGGGAAACCATCCGCCGCGTGCGCAAGCCCGTCATCGCCGCGGTGGCCGGCTTCGCCCTGGGTGGCGGCTGCGAGCTGGCCATGATGTGCGACTTCATCATCGCTGCCGACACGGCCAAGTTCGGCCAGCCCGAGATCAAGCTCGGCATCATCCCCGGTGCGGGCGGCACGCAGCGCTTGCCGCGCGCGGTGGGCAAGGGCAAGGCCATGGACATGATCCTCACCGCCCGCATGATGGACGCCGCCGAGGCCGAACGCGCCGGCCTCGTCTCGCGTGTGGTGCCGGCCGAGCGCCTGCTGGCCGAGGCGCAAGCCGCGGCGGAAGTCATCTGCGCCATGAGCGGTCCCAGCGTGATGATGGCCAAGGAATGCGTGAACCGCGCCTTCGAAAGCACACTGGCCGAGGGTGTGATGGTCGAGCGACGCTTGTTCCACGCCCTGTTCGCCACCGCCGACCAGAAGGAAGGCATGGACGCCTTCGTCAACAAGCGCAAGCCCGTCTTTCGCCACCAATGAGCACTTGAAGCATGAGCACACCCACCGTTCGACCTGGCGAGAGCTTCGACTACTACGCAGGCGATATCTTCTTCAACAACTTCGAGTGCTTTCTTGAACGGGAGTGCCGGCTGATTTCGGGCAACGCGACCACCGGCTGGCAACGCTATCTGTTCGAGACCTACGGCAAGCTGGGCTCGGCCTTCGTCTTCGGGTTCGGCAATGGCTGGGTCGAGCGGGGCTTGTTCCAGACGGGTGTGATCGACCGTGTGGTGGGCTTCGACATCATGCCGAAGTACGTGGAACAGGCGACGGCGGAGGCGGCGCGCATCGGCATGCCTGCGCACTACTCGGTGGCTGACAGCAGCACTTTCGTTCCCAACGGCCTGCGCGCGCAGCTGGCGGTGAACAACGGTGCGATGCACCATGTCGCCTACATCAATCGCCTGACGGCGCTGCTGGCCGAGATCTGCGCCGATGGGCTCTACGTGGGCCACGACTACACCGGTGCCCATCGCAATCAATACAGTTGGGAGGTCTGGTCCAGGACCCTTGAACTGAGCCTGCGCCTGCCCGACAAATACCGCGTCCCTCTTCGCTACCCGCACCTGAGGACGATGCTCGCCACGGACCCGTCCGAAGCCGTGCACGCGGAACTGCAGATGGAGGTGCTCTTGCGCCACTTCGACATCGTGAAGCACGTTCGGCTCGGCGGCGGCCTGTGCCATCAACTGCTGATGAACAACCATCGGCTGCACCGGGAACGCCATACCGAAGAGGGGCGTGCCGCGCTGGAGCTCATCATGCAGGAGGAGGAAGCAGCGCTCGCGGCGAACCCGGACTTCAATCTGTTCACCTTCTTCATCGCCAAGCCCAAGTCCACGCCGGCATCGGCCGTCCAGCGGCTGCATTGGCAGGCCGAGGAAGACGAGCGGGAAGCGAAAGCCGCCAGACATGGTGGCCGCTATGGCGCGCCTTCGGCGTTGGAGACCATCTACGACGAACTGGCCAACGCCGAGTACAAGCTCAGCCAACTCGCCCCACCGGCCGGCGGGTGATCGACGCCAAGCACTGACGCACTGCCTTTGTTCCTGATTCCCGAATGCTGCGTTCCCGCCCTGCTACTTTTTCCGCCGGGGGTGGCTGCCTAAAGTGCAGTCCATGGACAACGCCGGTCAAGCATCCACCGACATGAAGTCCACCTCCGTCGGATGCGTGCAAGGAATCTGGATCATGAACAAGCTGCAACTCTTCGCCTACCCCGTGGTGGCCGCGCTGGCCCTGGCCGCGGCCTTGTCGGCACATGCCGAAGTGCCGGCGCAGGGCAAGACCCGCGCCGAAGTGAAGGCCGAGCTGATGCGCTCGCTGGCCGACGGCTCCTACAAGCCGGGCGGCGCGGGCTACGACCCGCTGGCCTTCATCAACCCGGCCGTGCCGGCACAGAAGCGCCCGGCCACCGCCGCCAAGGCGGCCTCGCGCTGAGCCCGCGCGTTCAGGGCGTGACCCAGCGCGCGCCGTCGCCGTCGATGAGCACGCGCCGGTGGCCTTCGGGGTGCAGTTCCAGCCAGTCGAGCGACAGCACCTCGGCGCTGACCACGGCAAAGTGGCCGCGCGTCTCCCGCGTCGCCACCGCGTGCACCAGCGGGCTGCCGGGCGGCAGCGGCGACAGGTAGTCCTGCGCCGCCGGTGTCATCTTCAGCCGCGCCCAGCGCGACGACACGCGCAGGCCAGCCGTCTCCACCGAGAGCCGCACGCGCAGCCGCAGCTGCCAGCCCAGCGCGGCCGACCACAGCACCAGCGTGCCCAGCGGATGGGCCTCGATCTGCCGCGCCTTCGGGCTGCGCGCGTCGGTGTACATGACGAGGCAGCGCGCGGCCTCGTCCCATTCGCGCAGCACCACGTTGCGGGCGTCGGCGCCGTCGTCACCGGCGGTGGCCAGCACGGCCACGCGCCAGGGGTGCGTCTTGTCGCGCACGCAGCTGGCGATTTCGCGCCAGATCGCGGCTTCCACGTCGCGCAACACGGTCAGTCGAGGCGTGGTCATGGCCTTCAGCCTTGCTGCCTCAATGCCGGCGTCATGCCGATTCCCGGCGCAAGGCCGGGAACAGGATGACGTCGCGAATGCTCGGGCTGTCGGTCAGCAGCATGATCAGGCGGTCGATGCCGATACCGCAGCCGCCGGCCGGCGGCATGCCGTATTCCAGCGCGCGGATGAAGTCGGCATCGAAGTACATCGCCTCCTCGTCACCCGCATCCTTGTTCGCCACCTGGGCCTGAAAGCGTGCGGCCTGGTCCTCGGCGTCGTTCAGCTCGCTGAAACCATTGGCCACTTCGCGCCCGGTGATGAAGAGTTCGAAGCGTTCGGTGACGCTGGGGTTGCTGTCGGAGGCGCGGGCCAGCGGGCTGACCTCGACGGGGTAGTCGATGATGTAGGTCGGCGCCCAGAGCTGGGCTTCGACCTCGGCTTCGAACAAGCCGAACTGCAGCTCGGCCAGGCTCCAGTGTGGCGGCGCCTCTTCGCCCGCGGCCACGATGCGCGCGCGCAGCAGTGCAGTGTCCTGGGTCTCTTCTTCGCTCAAGCCCGCATGCAGCACCAATGACTGCTGCACCGACAGGCGCGCAAAGGGCTGGGCCAGGTCGACCACGCGGCCGGCATAGCTCAGCGTGGCCGAACCCGTGGCCGCGCGTGCGGCATGGCGCAGCACGGCTTCGGTGTAGTCCATCAGTTCATGGTGCGTCCAGTAGGCCGCATAGAACTCCATCATCGTGAACTCGGGGTTGTGGCGGACGCTGATGCCTTCGTTGCGGAAGCTGCGGTTGATCTCGAACACACGCTCGAAGCCGCCCACCACCAGCCGCTTCAGGTACAGCTCGGGCGCGATGCGCAGGAACATCTGCTGGTCCAGCGCGTTGTGGTGGGTCACAAACGGTTTGGCGTTAGCACCACCCGGGATCGGGTGCAGCATCGGCGTTTCCACCTCCAGGAAGCCATGCTCGACCATGTGGTTGCGGATCGAGCTGACGGCCATGCTGCGCGCCACGCAGCGGGCGCGCGCAGTCTCGTCGGTGATCAGGTCGACATAGCGCTGGCGGTACTTCTGTTCCTGGTCGGCCATGCCATGGAACTTGTCGGGCAGCGGGCGCAGGCTCTTCGTCAGCAGGCGCACTTTCGTCGCCTT
>JANNFE010000210.1:0-3897 GCA_031379415.1 Betaproteobacteria bacterium
AGGCTGGCAGCAACACCGTGAAGCTGGCCGACTGCCCGGCGCTGCTGAACCCGCAGCGCAGCTTGCTGGGCGCCGCGCAGGAACGCTGGCTGGCCGAAGGCTGGAGCACCGACCAGCCGTGGAACCTGCTGGCGCAGCAGACGCTGATGGCGCGCTGCAGCTGGACCGACACCAGCGCCGCCGACGACACGGGCCGTGGCCGCTACTGGACCGACGGCTGGGACGGCTACCCCGCCGCGCGCGAACGCCTGCTGGGCGTGGTGGCCGACAAGAAGGTACCGGGCGTGGTGGTGCTGGGCGGCGACGTGCACGCCAACTATGCGGCCGACCTCAAGCCGGGTGCCTATGCCGCCTGGGACGACCCCAAGACGCCGGTGATCGCCAGCGAGTTCTGCGGCACCTCGATCAGCAGCAACGGCCTGCCGCAAGCGCGGCTGGATACGGCGCGCAAGTTCAACCCGCACATCCACCACGCCCGCAGCGACCAGCGCGGCAGCATGCGCTTCCGCCTGGAGCCGGGCCGGCTGCAGGCCGAGTTGCGCGTGGTGGACGACGTGCGCGACGCGGCCAGCGCGATCAGCGTGCAGGGGCGGTTTGCGGTGGAGGCGGGCCGGGCGGGGGTGCTGAAGGCCTAGGAGTCTGCGCGGCAGAAGGTCGTCGGCTGCAACGCGCGAGAAAACGGTCCCGTCCGGTATCGCCTGCCGCGCCCAGGGGGACTACCCTGGGCTTGCAGGCGATACCGAACGGTCCTCGTTTTTCGCACGTTTCGCTTCGACGCCTTCTGCCGCGCAGACTCCTAGATGCGTGGCAGGTCGTCGCCCGGGTGCGCCGACACCACCAGCACACGCAGCGGCCTGGCGTAGGCGGGGCTCCGATCGCGCAGCGTGGCCAGCAGGGCCTCGCATGCGAACGGGCGCGGCTCGCGCACCAGCAGCAGCGTCGCGCGGCGCGGCTTGAAGGCTGCAGCGGCGGCGAGCGCACCCTCGCGCCACCAGCCGCAGTCCCACGGGTCGGTGGGACGCGGTCGATGACCCGGCCGCGATTCCCGCAGCACGATCTGTAGCCGCCAGGCCAGGCCCTGCCAGCGGCCGAGCCGCGCCAGCACATGGCTGCCGTCCAGCGCACAGGCCGCGGCATCCAGCCCGGCGATGGGCGCGATGCTGGCGATGCGGATCGGCGTCGTGGGCTGCCGCCGCGTGCCTTGCACGCACCAGGCGCGCAGGCGCTCGAGCAGTGCGTCGTCGACGCGATCATGCGGCGTGGGGGGCTGCATCAGGGCGGTGTCGAAACGCTGGAACATCGGTGGTCGGGGCCAGGTGATGCGGATGGCGGGCGAGTTTGGACCAGACGCCCCGGCTGTTCCCAAAGCGCCACCCGAAACGTAGACTGCCTGCCATGGACAGCGCACACGACCTCGGTGGAAAGACCGGTTTCGGGGCGGTGACGCTCGGGGCGCAGGAGCCCACGTTTCATGAACCCTGGGAGGCCACCGCCTGGGCGCTGAACGTGCTGGCCATCGGCACGCTGCGGGTCTACAAGGCCGACACCTATCGACACGCGATCGAGCGCATGGAGCCGGCGTGGTACTTGCGCGCCCCTTACTACGAGCGAACACTGACCGCCGTGGCCACGCTGCTGGTCGAACGGGGCCTGGTGCCGCTGGACGAACTCGAACGGCGGGCCGGTGGGCCCGTTCCCCTGGCCGGGCCGGTGGCGGCGCTGCCGGTGATCCAGGAGCAGGACACTTCGGCGACGCAGCCGCGATTCAGGCCGGGCGATGCGGTCGTCGTGACGGCCGAACCGACACCGGGGCACACGCGATGCCCGGCCTATGTGCGAGGCGGCCGCGGCGTGGTTCAGCGTGTCTATCCGCTGGCCTACTATCCCGAGCTGCGGGCGCATTCGGCCGTCAAGCGGCGAGAACACAGCTATGCAGTGGAGATCAAGGCCTGCGAGCTGTGGCCCGGCGCAGACCTGAACCAGAGTGTGTTGGTGGAACTGTTCGAGACTTACCTGGACCTGGCATGACACAGCATCGGCCACACGCTGGGCCGGTCGACTCGGGGCACGCCGCGCTCGACGCGCGCGCGGCCGCACTGCGCGATGCGCTGATCGAACGCGGCTTGATCGACGAGCGGCAACTCGCGTCGACGCAGGATCTGGTCGGCAAGCAACTTTCCCCGGCCAACGGCGCCCGGGTGGTGGCGCGGGCCTGGGTCGATGCGGCGTTCAAGGGCCGGCTGCTCGCCGACGCGACGCGAGCCTGCAAGGAACTGGGCATCGAGGGCATCGAGGGGCACCAGATGGTGGCGGTGGAGAACACCGAATCCACCCACAACGCCATCGTCTGCACCCAATGCTCCTGCACCGCCTGGCCGTTGCTGGGCTTGCCGCCCGACTGGTACAAGAACCCCCCGTACCGCGCGCGCGCCGTGCGAGAGGCCCGAGCCCTGCTTGCCGACATGGGGTTGCGCGTTCCGGACACGGTCGCGATCCGGGTGTGGGACACGAGTGGCGAGACGCGCTATCTCGTGCTGCCCTTGCGTCCCGCCGGCACCGAGGGATGTTCCGAGCCGCAACTGGCCGCGCTCGTCACCCGCGAAGCGATGATCGGCGTGGCGCAGCCCCAGGCGCCGTCGTCCGGCTGATGGCATGCAAGGCATCGGGCCTACCGCCCCGCGCGGTGCGCAGGCCCACTTGCGCCGAAGTCGTGGGCCGCGGTGTGGCGGCCATCAGGTTCGGACATTCCCGGGCCATGCATTCGTTCAGGCCGCTGGCCGTCACCAGCCCCAGTGCCGCCTTCTACGGCATCTGCGCCATGGTCGAGCTCTGAACGTGCACACGCCGCGCTGGCGTGGCGGCTTGGCGGGATAATGCGCGTCATGCACACCGCCCCGCCGCAGCGACCAGCCCAGCCCGGCCCGGCCGCAGCCTGAGTTCACGATCATGGCCGACCCCACCCCAGACGAAGTTCGTGCGTTCATCGCTGCCGGCCTGCCTTGCACGCAGCTGGAGGTAGAAGGCGACGGCCGCCACTTCTTCGCCACCATCGTCTCGGCCGAGTTCGAAGGCCTGCCGCGCGTGCGGCGCCATCAGAAGGTCTACGCCGCACTGGGCGATAGAATGCGCGAGCAGATTCATGCGCTGTCGATGAAGACGCTCACACCCACCGAATTCGCTGCTTCAGCCGCAACACCCGCGGCCCAGCACCACCACTAGCCACATCCCCTGCGGCGTGCCGCGGGGGCTGCCCCGCGCGCCCCTTGCGCGCGTGTCGGTGCCCTTCGGCGAGCCTGTGGAAAACCACCCGATGATCACGCTCGCACTGTCCAAGGGCCGCATCTTCGACGACGCGCTGCCGCTCTTGCGCGCCGCGGGCATCGAGGTGCTGGAAGACCCCGAGAAGAGCCGCAAGCTCATTCTGGCCACCAGCCGGCCCGACGTGCGCGTGGTGCTGGTGCGCGCCAGCGACGTGCCCACCTACGTGCAGCGTGGGGGTGCCGATCTGGGCGTGGCCGGCCTCGACGTTCTCCTGGAAGACAGCGAAGGCCTGTACCGCGTGCTCGACCTGAAGATCGCACGCTGCCGCATGAGCGTGGCCGTGCGCGAGGACTTCGACTACGCCGCTGCCGTCAAGCAGGGCTCGCGGCTGCGCGTGGCCACCAAGTACACGCACATGGCGCGTCAGCACTTCGCCGCCAAGGGCGTGCACGTCGACCTCATCAAGCTCTACGGCTCGATGGAGCTGGCGCCGCTGACCGGCCTGGCCGATGCCATTGTCGACCTGGTGTCCACCGGCAGCACGCTGAAGGCGAATCACCTCGTGGAGGTGGAGAAGATCATGGACATCTCGTCGCGCCTGGTCGTCAACCCGGCGGCGCTGAAGCTCAAGCGCGA
>JANNFE010000215.1:0-2398 GCA_031379415.1 Betaproteobacteria bacterium
TCAGCCGCCTGATGCCCGACGACCTGGTGATCGCCATGAACCTCGACGCCAACAGCGCGCTGGTCGCCGTCACGCACGACCCCAAGCTCGACGACCTGGCGCTGATGGAAGCGCTGAAGACGCCGGCCTTCTACGTCGGCGCCCTGGGCTCGCGGCGCAACAACGAGGCGCGGCGCCAGCGCTTGCTGCAGTTCGATGTCAGCCCGCAGGAAGTGCAGCAGTTGCGCGGCCCGGTGGGCCTGAACCTGGGCGGCAAGACGCCACCGGAAATCGCCATGAGCGTGGTGGCCGAGATGACGGCGGTGCGCCGGGGTATCGCGATGGGCACGCTGGCCGACTGGAGTGCTTCCGACACGGCCTGCCGCGTCGCGGGCTAGCTCAACGCAGATCGGCTGCGTCGGGCAGCTCGTTGGGGTTGCGCTGGCCCGGCGCCAGCGGGAAGTGCTGGCGCAGCAGGCCGCCCACCGCATCGATGGCCTGGTTCAGGCCGTCTTCGAAGTGCCCGGCGCGGAAGGCCGTGCGCATGCCTTCTACCAGCGCGTCCCAATGCGCCTGCGGCACATGGCGCACGAGGCCGCGATCGGCCACGATCTCGATGGCGTGTTCGGCCAGCAGCAGGTAGATGAGCACGCCGTTGTTGTGTTCGGTGTCCCACACGCCCAGCGTGCCGAAGAGCGTTGCCGCGCGTTGCCGCGCCGTGGCGCCGCGCCACAGGTAGCCCAGCGGCAGCCCGGCCTCCACGCACAGGCGGATCTCGCCGCTGTGTTGCTGCTCGCTGGCGGCCACGCGCGCCTGCAGCCGCGTCAGCGCAGCCTTGCCCAGCGTGCGCGCGGCGTCGGTCTCGTCGAGCCAGCGGTGCTTGAGGATGCGTGTGAGTCTGCCCATCGCCTTGGCCTTCACCACCGCCCCGACGCCCCGCCGCCGCCGAAGTCGCCGCCGCCACCCGATGAGAAGCCGCCGCCACCCCCGCCGCCACTCCCGCCGCGCCCGGCGCCCATGGCCACCAGTTGCAGCACGGTGCCAACACCGAACACGCCCACCACCAGCACCGTGACGATGCCGGCCCCAATGGCCATCAAGAGACTGGCGCTCAACCACCACGCCACGCCGCCAGCGGCGCCAGCGGTGATCACCGCCGCCAGCTTGCGCCCGAACAGCATGCTGAGCACACCACCCACCGCGGCCACGCCGACGAAGAAGAAGATCAGGAACTGCTCTGAAGGCAAGCCGCCGTCGGTGCGCGGGGCGCCCCGCGCCGCCGGTACCGGCAGGCCTTCGCCCTTGATGCGCGCGGTGAGCTGGTCCAGCGCCGCATTCAGGCCACCCGCGTAGTCGCCGGCGCGGAAGGCCGGGACGATGGCGCGGTCGATGATCTGGCGCGCCGCCAGATCGGGGATGGCGCCTTCCAGGGCCTTGGCCACCTCGATGCGCACCGCACGATCGTCCTTGGCCACCACCACCAGCACGCCGTCGCCGACGTCGCGGCGGCCGATCTTCCAGCTGTCGGCCACGCGCTGTGCATAGCTGGCGATGTCTTCCGGCGCCGTGGCCGGCACCAGCAGCAGCACGATCTGCGGGCCGCTCTGGGCCTCCAGCGCAGCGAGCTTGGCGTCCAGCGCCGCGGCCTGCGCGGGCTGCAGCGTGGCGGTCTGGTCGATGACACGGCCGGCGAGCGGCGGCACCGGGCGCAGGTCCTGCGCCCAGGCGGCTGCGCCCAGCAGCAGCCACAAGGCCAGGATGAGCCTGCGCATCAAGGCCTTACTTCGACGCCGGCTTCTCGAAGCTGACGGCCGGCGGTGTGCTGATCTGCGCCTCGTTCTGCACCGTGAAGCTGGGCTTGACGTCGTAGCTGAAGACCATCGCCGTCAGGTTGGTGGGAAAGCTGCGCGCCAGCGTGTTGTAGTCCTGCACCGTCTTGATGTAGCGGTTGCGCGCCACGGTGATGCGGTTCTCGGTGCCTTCGAGTTGCACGCGCAGGTCCTGGAAGCCCTGGTTGGCCTTCAGGTTGGGGTAGTTCTCGGTCACCACCAGCAGGCGGCTCAAGGCGCCGGAGAGTTCGCCCTGAGCGGCCTGGAACTTCTGGAAGGCCTCGGGGTTGTTGATGAGCTCGGGCGTGGCCTGGATGGACGTCGCCTTGGCGCGTGCTTCCACCACCTTGGTCAGCGTCTCCTGCTCGAAATTGGCTTCGCCCTTGACGGTATTGACGATGTTGGGAATGAGGTCGGCGCGGCGCTGGTACTGGTTCAGCACCTCGCTCCAGCCGGCCTTGACCTGTTCGTCCAGGCGCTGGAAGTCGTTGTAGCCGCAACCCGACAGGGCCAGCGTGGCAGACAGGGCGGCAAGGCCGGTGGTGATGGAACGCATGGGCAAGTCCTCCTGGGCTGCGGGGGATGCTACC
>JANNFE010000164.1:0-5693 GCA_031379415.1 Betaproteobacteria bacterium
TGCACCAGCACCTGAAGAGCAGCCATGCGGCCCTGCTGGCCAAGCTGGAGAACGACAAGGCCATGGACAAGGCAGCTGAAGAAGAGCTGTCGGGCGCCATCGCAGCCTTCAAGAAGTCGTTCGCCTAAAGCCACCCAGGAGCACAGACCATGGCGGTCGGCAAAGAGATACGCGGCAAGATCAAATCGGTGGAGAACACCAAGAAGATCACCAAGGCCATGGAGATGGTCGCCGCTTCCAAGATGCGCAAGGCGCAGGAGCGCATGCGCGCGGCCAGGCCCTACGCCGACAAGATCCGCAACATCACGGCGCACCTGTCGCAGGCCAACCCTGAATACAAGTCGCCCTACATGCGGGACCACACAAAGACGGGCGGCACGACGAAGGCCGTGGGCTTCATCGTCGTCAGCACCGACAAGGGCCTGTGCGGCGGCCTGAACACCAACGTGCTGCGCATGGTCACGAACAAGATGCGTGACGTGCAGCAGGCCGGCGGCACGATGCAGGCCGTGGCCATCGGCAACAAGGGCTTCGGCTTCCTGAACCGCGTCGGCGCCAACGTGGTGAGCCATGTCGTGCAGCTGGGCGACGCGCCGCAGCTCGACAAGCTCATCGGCCCGGTGAAGGTCATGATCGACGCCTTCGTCGCCGGCAAGCTCGACGCCGTGCACCTGTGCTTCACCAGCTTCATCAACACCATGAAGCAAGAGCCCACGGTGGAACAGCTGCTGCCCTTGAGCGCCGCGCGCCTGGAGCAGACGGCGGCCGAGAAGAGCCAGTACGGCTGGGACTACATCTACGAGCCCGATGCGCCCACCGTCATCGACGACCTGCTCACGCGCTACATCGAGGCGCTGGTCTTCCAGGCCGTGGCCGAGAACATGGCCAGCGAGCAGAGCGCGCGCATGGTGGCCATGAAGGCCGCCACCGACAACGCCGGCAGCCTGATCAGCGAACTGAAGCTCATCTACAACAAGACCCGCCAGGCGGCGATCACGAAGGAACTCTCCGAGATCGTTGGCGGCGCGGCCGCTGTTTAAGCACTCTGAGAAATCGCAAGGAAAACAAATGGCTTCTACTCAAGCTCTAGGCAAGATCGTCCAGTGCATCGGCGCCGTGGTGGACGTGGAATTCCCGCGCGACCAGATGCCGCGCATCTACGACGCGCTGAAGCTCGAAGGCACCGCGCTGACGCTGGAAGTGCAGCAGCAGCTGGGTGACGGCGTGGTGCGCACCATTGCCCTCGGCAGCTCCGACGGCCTGCGCCGCGGCCTGATGGTCAGCAACACCGGCGCCAACATCACCGTGCCGGTGGGCAAGGCGACACTCGGCCGCATCATGGACGTGCTGGGCAACCCCATCGACGAACGTGGCCCTGTGGACCAGACGCTCACTGCGCCCATCCACCGCAAGGCGCCGAGCTACGACGAGCTGAGCCCCAGCCAGGAACTGCTGGAAACCGGCATCAAGGTCATCGACCTCATCTGCCCCTTCGCCAAGGGCGGCAAGGTCGGCCTGTTCGGCGGCGCCGGTGTGGGCAAGACCGTGAACATGATGGAGCTCATCAACAACATCGCCAAGGCGCACAGCGGCCTGAGCGTGTTCGCTGGCGTGGGCGAACGCACCCGCGAGGGCAACGACTTCTATCACGAGATGGCCGACTCGGGCGTCGTGAACCTCGAGAACCTGGGCGAGAGCAAGGTGTCGATGGTCTACGGCCAGATGAACGAGCCGCCGGGCAACCGCCTGCGCGTGGCGCTGACCGGCCTGACGATTGCCGAGAGCTTCCGCGACGAAGGCCGCGACGTGCTGTTCTTCGTCGACAACATCTACCGCTACACGCTGGCCGGCACGGAAGTCTCGGCGCTGCTCGGCCGCATGCCTTCTGCCGTGGGCTACCAGCCGACGCTGGCCGAGGAAATGGGCCGCCTGCAGGAACGCATCACGTCCACCAAGGTGGGTTCGATCACCTCCATCCAGGCCGTGTACGTGCCTGCGGATGACCTGACCGACCCGAGCCCTGCCACGACCTTCGCCCACCTGGACGCCACCGTCGTGTTGAGCCGCGACATCGCGTCGCTCGGCATCTACCCTGCGGTGGACCCACTGGACAGCAACAGCCGCCAGGTCGACCCCAACGTGGTGGGCGAAGAGCACTACAACACCACGCGCGCCGTGCAGGCCACGCTGCAGCGCTACAAGGAACTGCGCGACATCATTGCCATCCTGGGCATGGACGAGTTGAGCCCCGAAGACAAGCTGGCCGTGGCCCGCGCGCGCAAGATCCAGCGCTTCCTGAGCCAGCCTTTCCACGTCGCCGAAGTGTTCACCGGCAGCCCCGGCAAGTACGTGACGCTGAAGGAAACCATCCGCGGCTTCAAGATGATCGTGGCCGGTGAATGCGACCATCTGCCCGAGCAGGCCTTCTACATGGTCGGCACCATCGACGAAGCCTTCGAAAAAGCGAAGAAGATCAACTAAGGAAGCGCCATGGCGACCCTCCACGTCGATGTGGTCTCGGCCGAAGAGAGCATCTTCTCGGGCGAAGCCAAGTTCGTCGCCCTGCCGGGCGAAAACGGCGAGCTCGGCATCCTGCCGCGCCACACGCCGCTCATCACGCGCATCAAGCCGGGCGCGGTGCGCATCGAGAAGGCCGACGGCAGCGGCGAGGAGTTCGTCTTCGTTGCCGGCGGCATTCTGGAAGTGCAACCCGGCACGGTGACGGTGCTGGCCGACACCGCCATCCGCGGCAAGGACCTGGATGAGGCCAAGGCGCTGGAAGCCAAGAAGCTGGCCGAAGAGGCGATGAAGAACGCCAAGAGCGACATCGACCTGGCCGCCGCGCAAGGCGAGTTCGCGGCCATGGCCGCGCAGCTGGCAGCGATCCAGAAGTTGCGCAAGCGGTAGCCGCGCGCCGCGGTGGCAGCGGCCACCCCGACCAGCCCGCCTGCTTCGGCCCGGCGGGCTTTTTCTTGTCCGGACGCGGCATGATGGCGGTCCGGGCCGGCCCACCACCGGCCGCGCCCCAAGGGAGCGTGCATGCCCGACCTGGCGACACTGATGGCGCGCTGGCCCATGCTGGGCGGCCTGCTCGACGAGGCGCTGGAGATGCCGGCCGCGCAACGGCCGGCCTGGGTGGCCGCCCGGACCGACCTGCCCGATGCGCTGCGCGCGCTGCTGGCCGAGCTGCTGGCGCGTGGCGACGCTGCGCCCGCCGACGCGCTTGCACTCCCGGTGCACGCTGCCGTGCTGGACCGTGCCGCACTGCAACCGGGTGCGGAAGTCGGCACCTACCGCATCCTGCGGCTGCTCGGCCAGGGCGGCATGGGCGCGGTCTGGCTGGCCGAGCGCAGCGACGGCCAGCTGCGGCGCAAGGTAGCACTGAAGCTGCCGCACATGGTCTGGACACCGGGCCTGGCCCTGCGCCTGCAACGCGAGCGCGACATCCTGGCGGACCTGCAGCACCCGCACATCGCGCGCCTGCTCGACGCCGGTGTCGACGACCTGGGCCGTCCCTTCCTGGCGCTGGAGTCCGTCGAAGGCGAGCCCATCGATGTGTGGTGCCTGCAGCGCGCTGCGCCGCTGCGGCAGCGGCTCGAGTTGCTGCGCCAGGTGGCCGATGCGGTGGCGCACGCGCACAGCCGCGGCGTGCTGCACCGCGACCTGAAGCCCGCCAACCTGCTGGTCACCGCCGACGCGCAGGTGCGCCTGCTCGACTTCGGCATCGCCAAGCTGATGCAGGACGGCCAGGCCGCGGCCACCGCGCTCACCCACGACGCGGGCCGCGTGCTCACGCCCGAATACGCCAGCCCCGAGCAGATCCGCGGCGACACGCTCGCCGCCACCAGCGACATCTACAGCCTGGGCGTGGTGGCCTTCGAACTGCTGGCGGGCGTGCGCCCGCTACGGCCGAACGCCGCTGCGGCCGGTGCAGCCGGTGCGGCGCCATCTGGCGCCGGTCCGCTGGCCAGCGAATGCGCCGTCGACCTGGCGCGGCGCCGCGCACTGCGGGGGGACCTCGACGCCATCCTCGACAAGGCCCTGCAGCCGCAGCCGCAGCAGCGTTACGCCACGGCCGACGACTTCGCGCAGGACCTGCAGCGCCACCTGCGCGGCGAACCGGTGCTGGCGCGGCCGGCCTCACCGCTGCAGCGCGCCCTGCGCGGGCTGCAGCGCTACCGCAAACACGCCACGGCGGTGGTGCTGGCGCTGGCCGGCGCGGCGCTGGCGCTGGCCGCCGGCGCCACGGCGCTGCTCATCGCGCTGCTGGCGGGTGCCACGGTGGTGGCGGTGGCGCAGACCGCCCGTGCGCGACGGCAGGCTCGCGAAGCGCAGCGCCAGGCCGCGCATGCGCAGGCCATCCAGCGTTTCCTGCAAGGCATCTTCGAACCCCTGAGCCTGGCCCACGGTGAAGCTGCCGCGCGCCAGCGGCTTACCGCGGCCGATCTGCTGGGTCGCGCCGCCAGCCAGCTGGTCGAGGGCCGCGTCGGCGGCGACCTGTCGCTCACCGCCGAACTGCAGGGCGTGGTGGGACAGCTGTTGCACGACCTGGCGCTGACCGAACGCGCCGTTGCGTTGCGCCGTCTGCGCCTGGCATCGCTGCAGCGCAGCGGCGCCGAAGCCATCGAGCACGCGCAGGCGCTGGCCGACCTGGCGGCATCCCTGCACCAGCGCGGCGACGTCGACGAGGCCGAGCGCTGCATGTGCGCCGCGCTCCTTCTGCTGGCCGGTGCCGCGGGGCGCCAGGCGCAGGTGCGCCACGCGGTGCTGAGCGTGCAGCTGGCACACATGCGCTTGCAACGGCGCGCCGACGACGCGGCGCTGACGATGCTGCAGCAGGCCGTGGACAGCCTGCGTGCGCTGGCGCCGGGCGGTGCCGAGCTGGCCGACGCGCTGGTGGTGCTGGCCACCGCGCTCAGCGAACACCAGCACCAGGCCGATGCCGCCTATGCCGTGGCCCGCGAGGCGCTGTCCTTGCTCGGCGAAGGCGACGCGCGGCGCATGACCGCCGCGCGCCTGCGCCTGGCCATCGGTTCGCTGCTCTTTGCCCAGCGCCGCTACACCGAAGGCGAGGCCGAACTGCGGCAGGCGCTGGACAGCTGCCGCCACGCCGCCGGCGCCGAGCACCCCACCACCGCGGTGATCGCGCTGACCCTGGCCCGCCAGCTCACCATCCTGGGCCGCCTGGACGAGTCGCTGCCGCTGATCCGCCAGGCCTTGCCGGTGCTGGAAGCGGCTGGCGCCGGCATCGACCCCGCCGAGCTGGCCGAAGGCCGCATGGCGCTGGGCGAGGCCCTGCTCGAAGAAGGCCGACTGACCGAGGCTGTGCCAGCGCTGGAGGCCGCGGTCGCCGGCCTGCGCCAGGCCAACGCGACCATCCCGCAGACCGTGGCCGCCTTGCTGCTGGCGCGCGCGTGGTGCGAGACCGGCCGCTACGGGGAGTCGCTGGTGCTGCTGCACGAGACCCTGGACATCCGCATGGCGATGTGGGGCGCCGAACATGTGAGCACGGCGCTGGTGATGCAGCGCATCGGCTTCGTCCACCTGTGTGCAGGCCAGCACGATGAGGCCGAAGACTGGCTGCGCCGCGTCAGCGGCGCCGACGACGTGCGCGAGCACGCCTTCGGTTCGGTGAAGCACCGGGCCGCAGCCACGCTGGTGCACCTGGCGCTGGAGCGCGGCAAGGCGCCAGC
>JANNFE010000241.1:0-8782 GCA_031379415.1 Betaproteobacteria bacterium
CCTTCGGCCCCACCAATGCCGCCGTGTTTGCGCGGCTGCTGCCCAGCAGCCCGCCAAAGCCCTGAGCACCAAGCCCTGAACCAGGAGCAGTACCCATGTCCACCATGCACGCCATCGCCTCGCGCGAAGAAGCCGCCAACAAGGCCAAGCAAGAGACGCTGCTGAGCCCGCGCTTCTACACCACCGACTTCAAGGCCATGGACAGGCTGGACGTGTCGCCCATGCGCGCCGAGTGGGACACCATGATGGCCGAGTACGAAGGCGACAACAACCACGACCACTTCCAGCGCGACGCCGCCTTCGCCCAGGAAGTGGCCGAGGTCTTCTCGCAGGTCTCACCCGAATTGCGCCAGGAGTTCCTGGACTTCCTGGTGAGCTCGCTGACGAGCGAATTCAGCGGCTGCATCCTCTACAACGAGATCCAGAAGAACGTCACCAACCCCGACATCAAGGGCCTGATGCGCTACATGGCGCGCGACGAGTCGCGCCACGCCGGCTTCATCAACCAGAGCCTGAAGGACTTCGGCCTCAACATCGACCTGGGTGACCTGAAGCGCACCAAGGCCTACACCTTCTTCAAGCCCAAGTACATCTTCTACGCCACCTACCTGTCGGAGAAGATCGGCTACGCGCGCTACATCACCATCTACCGCCAGCTCGAGCGCAACCCCGACAAGCGCTTCCACCCCATCTTTCGCTGGTTCGAGAGGTGGTGCAACGACGAGTTCAGGCACGGTGAAAGCTTCGCGCTGATCATGCGCAGCCAGCCGCACCTGCTGCGCGGCGCCAACCTGCTGTGGGTGCGCTTCTTCCTGCTGGCCGTCTACGCCACCATGTACGTGCGCGACCACACAAGGCCTATGCTGAAGAACGCCATGGGGCTGGACGCCACGAGCTATGGCTTCGAGGTCTTCCGCATCACCAACGAGATCAGCAAGCAGGTGTTCCCGATCTCGCTGGACATCGACCACCCGGTCTTCCGCGCCGGCCTGGAGCGCCTGTTCGAACTGCAGATGCGCGTGGATGCGGCCAAGCAGCGCGGCGGGCTGGTGGGCAAGCTGCAGCAGGGCATCTGTGCCGTGCAGGCCGCGGCCACCTTCGCGCGCCTGTACCTGCTGCCGGTGCAGCGTCATGACCTGCCGCAGCAAGTGCGCATGGCGCCGGCCTGGTAGGCGGACGCAGCGGGTTCACAGGCAGCGGAAGTACAGCATGTCGGATGTATCGGAACTGGCGCTCGCGGTGGTCTTCGCGATCTTCATCTGGTGGTTCAGCACCGGCATCGTGCTGCTGCTGAATCGCCTGTCGCGCGGCGCCATCGTGCTGTCGCTGCTGATCTCATCACTGCTCGGCCTGCTGGCACTCACCGCCTTGGCGCACACCGCGCAGCAGACCACCGTGGCCGGCGCCTACTGTGCCTTCACCTCGGCGCTGCTGGTGTGGGGCTGGCACGAACTCAGCTTCCTCACTGGCTGGGTGACGGGGCCGCGCAAGACGGCGCTGCCGGCAGGGCTGAGCGAAGGGCGACGCTTCGTCGAAAGCGTGCGCGCCATCCTGTGGCACGAGATCGCCATCGTCATCGCTGGCCTGGCCATCATCGCGCTGACCTGGGGCGCGCCCAACCAGGTGGGCACCGGCACCTTCATCGTGCTGTGGGTGATGCGCACCAGTGCCAAGCTGAACCTGTACTTCGGCGTGCGCAACCTCAGCGAACAGTTCCTGCCCCGGCACCTGGCGTACATGGAGAGCTTTTTTCGCCGCCGCCCCATGAACCTGCTGTTCCCGGTGTCGGTTACCGGCGCCAGCGTCGCGCTGGCCTGGATGGTGGTGGCCGCGCGCAGCCCCGGCACGCCCGAAGCGGTGGCCGTGGGCGCAGCGCTGGTCGGCACCATGCTGGCGCTGGCCATCCTCGAACACTGGCTGCTGGTGCTGCCGCTGGACACCACCGCGCTGTGGCGCTGGGCGCTGCGCGAGGCCGGCCGCCGGCGCAGCGCGGCGGCTGCGGCCACGCCGCTGGCCACGGCCGAAGCCGTGGTGCCTTCCTCTCCTGCCGTTGTACCTGGAACCCGATGAAGACCTTGCAAGAGTCCGTCCCTGGCGGCGCCGCCGCCGCGCCACCCCGTTTGCAGCGCCCCCGGGCCGTGGTCATCGGCAGTGGCTTCGGTGGTCTGGCAGCAGCCGTGCGCATGGCGGTGAAGGGCTGGCAGGTCACCGTGCTGGAAAAGCTCGACGCCCCCGGTGGCCGCGCCTATGTGCACCGCCAGGACGGCTACACCTTCGACGCCGGCCCGACCATCGTCACCGCGCCCTTCATGCTGGAAGAGCTGTGGACGCTGGCCGGTCGCCGCATGGCCGACGACGTCGACCTCCGACCGCTCGACCCCTTCTACCGCATCCGCTTCGACGACGGCACGTGGTTCGACTACAGCGGCGACGCCGAACACATGCGGCGCGAAGTGGCGCGCTTCAGCCCCGCCGACCTGCCCGGCTACGAGCGCTTCCTGCTAGAGGCCGCGCAGTGCTACAAGCTCGGCTTCGAAGAGCTGGGCAGCATCGCCTACGACACGCTGGGCGACCTGGTGGCCGCCGTACCCAGCCTGATGAAGATGCGCGGCTGGCGCAGCATCTACCGCATGGTGGCGGGGCACTTCAAGCACCCGAAGCTGCGTGTGGTGATGAGCTTCCACCCGCTGCTCATCGGCGGTAACCCGTTCTCGGTGACCTGCGTCTACAGCCTCATCAACACGCTGGAGCGGCGCTTCGGCGTGCACTGGGCGATGGGCGGCACGGGCACGCTGATCCGCGGTCTGGTGAGCCTGCTCGAAGGCCTGGGCGGCACGCTGCGCTGCAACGCCGAGGTGCGGCGCATCGATATCGAACCCGGCGACAAGGGCAAGGGCAGGGCGCGTGGCGTGACGCTGGCGAACGGCGAACATCTGGCGGCCGACGTGGTGGTGTCCAACGCCGACACGATGTGGACCTACAAGCACCTGGTGGACCCGCAGTACCGCCGCCACTGGAATGACCGCCGCATCGAGAACGGTCGCTATTCGATGGGCCTCTTCGTCTGGTACTTCGGCACCAACAAGCGCTTTGAGGACGTGCCGCACCACATGATGCTGCTCGGCCCGCGCTACGAAGAGCTGCTCACCGACATCTTCAAGCGCAAGGTGCTGGCCCAGGACTTCAGCCTCTACCTGCACCGGCCCACCGCCACCGACCCTTCGATGGCGCCACCGGGCTGCGACACCTTCTACGTGCTGAGCCCGGTGCCGCACCTGGGCAGCGGTACCGACTGGGCAACCGAGGCCGAGGGCTACCGCACGCGCATCGCCGAAGCGCTGGAAAACAGCGTGCTGCCCGGCCTGCGCCAGCACGTGGTGACGAGCAAGATCACCACGCCGCAGGAATTCAAGGACCGCCTGCTGGCCTACAACGGCGCTGCCTTCGGGCTGGAACCGTTGCTGCTGCAGAGCGCCTGGTTCCGGCCGCACAACCGCAGCGAGGACGTCGAGGGCCTGTTCATGGTCGGCGCCGGCACGCACCCGGGCGCCGGCATTCCCGGGGTGCTGATGTCGGCCAAGGCGCTGGAGTCCGTGCTGCCGGCGGCGCCGGTGGCGTCTGCATCGTCACCCGCCGCGGCCCTGCGGCCTGCCGGCGCAGGAGCCTGAACCCGATGGACGCCATGGTCACCGCCCAGCTCGTCGATCTGCAGGCCTGCCACGAGCTCATGCGCGGCGGCTCCAAGACCTTCTTCGCCGCGTCGCGCGTGCTGCCTGCGCGTGTGCGTGCACCGGCGGCGGCGCTCTATGCCTTCTGCCGCGTCGCCGATGACGCCATCGACCTCACCGACGACCGCCCGCGTGCCCTGGCCGACCTGCGCCTGCGCCTGGACGCCGTGTACGCCGGCACGCCGCGCCCCATCGTCGCCGACCGCGCGCTGGCCTTCGTGGTCGAACGCTGCGGCATCCCGCGCCTCTTGCTCGACGCCTTGCTCGAAGGCTTTGCCTGGGACGCCGCGGAGCGTGAGTACGAGACGCTGGAAGACGTCTACGACTACGGCGCCCGCGTGGCCGGCACGGTGGGCGCGATGATGGCCCTGGTGATGGACACACGCAGCCCGCACGCGCTGGCGCGGGCCTGCGAACTGGGCGTGGCCATGCAGCTCACCAACATCGCACGCGACGTCGGCGAAGACGCGCGCGCCGGCCGCCTGTATCTGCCGCGCGCCTGGATGCGCGAGGCCGGCATCGACCCGCAGGCCTGGCTGGCCGCACCGCACTTCGGCCCCGGCATCGCCAGCGTCGTGCAGCGCCTGCTGAAGGCGGCCGACGTGCTGTATGCGCGCGCCGAGCAGGGCGTGGCGGCCTTGCCGCGCGACTGCCGGCTGGCCATCCAGGCCGCACGCCTGGTCTACGCCGAGATCGGCCGCGAAGTCGAAGCTGCCGGCCTGGACTCCATCACGCGCCGCGCCGTGGTGCCACGTCGGCGCAAGCTGGCGCTCATCGCGCAGGCCGGTGTGGCCATGGTGGTGGCGCCCTCAGGCGCGGCAGCCGGCTTCGCGCCGCTGCCGGCCGTGCGCTATCTCGTCGACGCCGCGGCCTTGCCGCAGCTGCCGCAGCGGGCGCGGCGCAGCTTCTACCAGCGCACGGTGGCCATCATCGAGTTGCTGGAAAACCTTGAACACCGCAAGAGACCGATGACGCGAGATATTGATGTCAACCCAACTTGACATTCATCTGTGTCACATCAAAATGACAGCGCTAGCGGTAGTACCCCCGTGCGGGTTGAGCACGAAGACTGGACGTCCATAAGGAGATCGCAACATGTCCGACCCAACAGCGTCAGACCCCAACAAGGTGTGGCCCACCGGGCTGACCGAACCCGAAGCACAGGAGTTGCATCGCAACATCATCCAGGGCACGCAGATCTTCGGCGCCATTGCGGCGTTCGCGCATCTGTTGGCCTACATCTACTCGCCCTGGCTGAAGTAGAGAGAAGGGGAAGCACATGATCTACGGAAAAATCTGGCTGGTGGTCAAGCCCACGGTGGGCGTGCCCCTCCTGCTCGGCTCGGTGGCACTGACTTCACTGTTCGTGCATTACCAGCTGATCAACCACACGACCTGGCTGCCGAAGTACTACGACGGTGCTGCAGGCCGCATGGCGGCGCCGGCGGCGGCACCCGCGCCAGCGGCACCCAAATAGCGGGCTCGGCACGCCCGTCTGATGCGGGCGGGCTGGGGCCCCGAGTCCCGGCCCGCACGCCATCTCTCGAAGCCCGCCAAGGATTCACTCATTTCCGGCGTCAGGTCTGTTGCCTGGCGCGACGCACAGCCCACAGGCCATGAACGCCTTCAGCCAGAAGCTCATCCGCACCTGGAGCGGCCTGGGCCCGCGCTTCCTGCCCTTTGCCGACGCGGCATCGCCTGACCTGCCGCTGTCGCGCTTGCTGCGGCTGTCGCTGTTCCAGGTCTCGGTGGGCATGGCGCTCGTGCTGCTGGTCGGCACCCTGAACCGCGTCATGATCGTCGAGCTGCAGGTGCCGGCTTCGCTGGTGGCCATCATGCTGGCGCTGCCGGTGTTGTACGCACCCTTCCGCACGCTGGTGGGTCATCGCTCCGACAACCACCGCTCAGAACTCGGCTGGCGCCGCGTGCCCTTCATCTGGATGGGCACGCTGATCCAGTTCGGCGGCCTGGCGGTGATGCCCTTTGCGCTGCTGGTGCTGGGCGGCGGCGGCAACGCCAGCCAGTGGCCGGCCTGGATCGGCCCCGCGGGTGCCGGCGTGGCCTTCCTGCTGGTGGGCGCCGGGCTGCACACCACGCAGACTGCGGGCCTTGCTCTTGCCACGGACCTGGCGCCCGTCGAAGCGCAACCCAAGGTGGTGGGCCTGATGTACGTGATGCTGCTGGCCGGCACCATCGTCAGTGCCTTCGTCTTCGGCCAGTTGCTGGCCGAGTTCAGCCCCGGGCGGCTGGTGCAGGTCATCCAGGGCTCGGCCGTGGCCACCATGGTGCTCAACGGCGTGGCGCTGTGGAAGCAGGAGACGCGCGATCGTTCGCGCACGTCCAGGCGCAGCGCGCCGCCCTCGTTCAGCCAAGCCTGGCAGACCTACATCCAGGACGGCCCAGCGCGCCGGCGCCTGCTGGCCATCGGTCTCGGCACCATGGCCTTCACGATGCAGGACGTGCTGCTCGAGCCCTATGGCGGCCAGATCCTGGGCATGACGGTGGGTGCGACCACCACGCTCACCGGCAGCCTGGCTTTGGGCGGCCTGGTCGGCTTCTCGCTCGCCTCCGAGGTGCTGAGCCGCGGCGCCGACCCCTTCCGCATGGCCAGCATGGGCGCCATGTTCGGCGTGCCGGCTTTTGCGTTGCTCATCCTGTCGGCTTCGGTGCAGTCGGTGCTGCTGTTCACGCTGGGCGCCGTGCTGATCGGCTTCGGTGGCGGCCTGTTCAGCCACGGCACGCTCACCGCCACCATGAACAGCGCGCCCAAGGAACAGACCGGCCTGGCGCTGGGCGCCTGGGGTGCGGTGCAGGCCACCGCGGCCGGTGTGGCCGTGGCCCTGGGCGGTATCATGAATGACGTGGTCGCAGCACTCGCCTTGCGCGGCCAGTTCGGGCCCACGCTGGCCACGGCCAATACGGGTTATGTCTTCGTCTACACCGTCGAGATGGCGATGCTGGCCGTCACCGTTGCACTGATGTCGGCCCTGCAGCGTTCACCCCGCGCCACCCCTGCACCTTCCACACCCTGAAGAGGAACTCACCATGGAAACCAAGCACGTACTCCTGACGCTCTGGATCGTCGTCGTCCTGATGGGCCTGGTGAACCACTACTACTACAAGAACCAGAAGCGCGAGCTGGAATACCGCAGGCGCCGCGCCGCCGAGGCCAAGTCACAGGCCTCCTGATTCAGCCCTGCGGCGGGCGCCGCTTCCGACTCCAGCGCTGGGCCAGGCTGGCCATGGCACTGACCATGAGCCAGCCGAACAGCGCCGTGTTGGCGGCGGTGAGTACGCCCACCGGCGTGCCGCCGATCTGGATGCCGAAGTCATAGCCCAGCTTGGCGCCGGCAGCTGCGGCCAGGGCGCAGAGCAACTGCACCAGGCGGCGCGGCAGCAGTTCGGAGTCTTGGCGCGTGTTCATGCCCAGCATCGTAGTGCCCGCGCCGCGCTGATCACCAGCGGGAAAGCGCCAGCCTCTGCGCACTGTCCTGCGCTCACGGGTTGGCGCTCACGCGTTGGCGCTCACTGACAGGCCCTCACCGATAGGCCCTCACCGATAGGCCCTCACTGACGGGCGATGCGCCCTTCGTTCACCAGCGGTGCGTAGAGCGCGCTGTCGCTCAGCATGCGCTCGCGCAAGGCCTGCGGCGTGGACGGCGTGAGTTCGAAGCCGGCCTGTTCGCACTGCTGCCGGACCTCGGGTGCGGCCAGGGCCACGGCGATGTCGGCTTCCAGCTGGGCCAGCACCGGTGCCGGCGTGCCGGCCACGGCCACCAGCGCCGCCCAGGGGTGCATCTCCACCGCCGGGCCGCCGGCTTCAGGCAGCGTCGGCACGGCCGGCAGCGCGGCCAGGCGCTGGCGTGCGGCCACCGCAAGCGGCCGCAGCTTGCCCTGTGCGTACAGCCCGGCCATGGTGTTGAGGCTGAAGGTCGTGAAGTCGACGTCGCCCGAAGCCACCGCCGTGAGCAGCATGCCGAAATCCTTGAAAGGCAGGTGCAGCATCTGCAGCTGTGCGGCGCGCGCAAAGCTCTCCACGGCCACATGGCTGGCGTGCCCGTTGCCCAGGGTGGCATAGCTCACGCGCCCGGGTTCGCGCTGCGCGTCGGCGATCAGCTGCGCCAGCGTGGCGTAGCGGCTGGCGCCGCTGACCCACACCAGGAAGGTGGCGCGGAACAGCAGGCTCAGTGGCACCAGGTCGCGTTGGGGGTCGTAGGGCAGGGCGGTGTGCACCAGCGGGTTGACGGCCAGCGTGGCGGTATCGGCCAGGAAGAGCGTGTGGCCGTCGGCCAGCGTGCGGCGCACTTCGCCAAAGGCGACGATGCCCGATGCGCCCGGCTTGTTGTCGACCCACACCGTCTGGTCCCAGCGGCGCGCCAGGTTGGCGGCCACGGCACGCGCCACCACATCGGGCCCCACGCCCACCGAGTAGGGCACGACGAGCCGCACCGGCCGCTGCGGGAAGCGCTCCGCAGCCGCATGCACGAACCCGGGGCGGCCGAGCCAGGCCGCTGCGGCAGCGGCCAGCAGCGCCTGACGCCGGTTGATCCGCGTGCCCATCAGGCGACGATCCTGCCGACGATCCGGCCAAGCAGCGCGCCGGCCGACAGCAGGGCGGCGAACCACAGCTCGAGCCGGAACGTGCGGAAGAGGATGGGGTTGAAGGCCAGGCCGCGCGGGCAGGCGATGAAGTCGCGCCGCAACTGCCAGGCCGTGGGCAGCAGCGCCAATGGCAACAGCAATGCCGGCGCGCCGGCCAGCAGCGCCATCAGCGGTACCGTTGCGAAGGGCCCCAGCAGCAGCGCGCTGTACAGGCCGCGCGATGCGGCGTCGCCAAAGCTCACCGCGAAGGTGCGGCGGCCGACCAGCCGGTCGTGCGCGATGTCGCGGTGGTTGTTGACCGCCAGCGCCGCTGCTGCCAGCCCGCCCAGCGCCAGCGCGGCCAGCATGCTGACGCCGCCCACGCTGCCGGTGAGCACCCAGTCCGAGCCCATGACCGCCACCAGCCCGAAGAACACGAACACCGTGAACTCGCCGAAGGGCGTGTAGGCGAT
>JANNFE010000170.1:0-19961 GCA_031379415.1 Betaproteobacteria bacterium
CCCATGCGCCGAACAGCCAGCCTGTGAGCTGGCTTATCCGGCCGCGGCGGCGTCGCCGGCCTTCCACACTGCGTCAATGAAGTTTCCCTTGCCTTGGCCCCTGCCGGCCTTGCTGGCCTGGGCGGCCGGCTGGCTGCTGTGGGCCCTGCTGCGTGCCGCTGATGCCCCGGCGGCGCTGGCTTTCGGCGCCGGGCTGCTGGCGGCCACGTTGCTGGCCTGGCGCTGCACAGGCCGCCTGCGCCAGTTCATCGCCGCCGCCGGCTTTCCGCTGTCGGCGCTGGCCTTGGGCGCGGCCTCCGGGCTGGCGCCGTGGGCCTGGCTGCTGTTGCTGCTGCCGCTGGTGGCGCTCTATCCGCTGCGCGCCTGGCGCGACGCGCCGCTGTTCCCCACGCCGCACGATGCATTGGCCGGGCTGGACACGGTGGTCGGCCAGCCGCGCTGGGTGCTGGACGCCGGTTGCGGCCTGGGTCACGGCCTGGCTGCGCTGCGCCGGCTGTGGCCGCAGGCGGCGCTGGCCGGCGTGGAGTGGAGCCCGCTGCTGGCCTGGGCCACGGCGCTGCGCTGCCGAAGCTCGCCCATTCGTGCCGAGGTGCGGCGCGGCGACATGTGGGCCGCGTCGTGGGCCGGGCACGACCTCGTCTACCTGTTCCAGCGCCCCGAGAGCATGGCCCGCGCCTATGCCAAAGCGGCGCGCGAACTGGCGCCGCAGGCCTGGCTGGTGAGCCTGGAATTCGCCGTGCCCGGCGTGGTGCCCGCGGCCTGCCTGCAGGGGCCGGGCCGCCGGTCCGTGTGGATCTATCGCCCTGCCGCCGGGGCCACCGATGCCGCCCGCTCAACCAGGCGCCCGCCTGGCCGATAACCACGCAAGCCCCACGCTGGCATTCGGCTCGCGCGGCACGCATCGCAGAACACACCCCTCATGTTCGTCATCATCGGTTGGGTCGTCGCCCTTGGCTGCATCTTCGGCGTGTACATCGTGCACGGCGGGAACATCGACGTCATCCTGAAGGCGCTGCCGTTCGAGATGATCACCATCTTCGGCGCCGCCACCGGCGCCTTCCTGGCCAACAACCAGATGAAGGTGGTGAAGGCCTCGCTGGCCGGCCTGGGCCGCTGCTTCAAGGGCAGCAAGTTCAGCAAGGCGCGCTACATGGAACTGCTGGCGCTGATGTTCGACATCCTGCAAAAGGCGCGCAAGGAAGGCCTGATGTCGATCGAGAAGGACGTCGAGGACCCGCACAGCTCGCCGCTGTTCCAGAAGTACCCCAACGTCGGCACCGACCACCACATCACCGAGTTCATCACCGACTACCTGCGCATGATGGTCTCGGGCAACCTGAACGCGCACGAGATCGAGGCGCTGATGGACAGCGAGATCGACACCCACCACGCGGAAGAACACGCCGCGGTGGCGGCCATCCAGCGCCTGGCCGGCGGCCTGCCGGCCTTCGGCATCGTGGCCGCCGTGCTGGGCGTGGTCAACACCATGGGCAGCGTGGGCCAGCCGCCGGCCGTGCTGGGCGGCATGATCGGCTCGGCGCTGGTCGGCACCTTCCTGGGCATCCTGCTGGCCTACGGTTTCGTCGAGCCGCTGGGCGGCCTGCTCGAGCAGAAGGTCGAAGACGCCGGCAAGGAACTGCAGTGCATCAAGACCACGCTGCTGGCCAGCATGCAGGGCTACGCGCCGCAGGTGGCCATCGAGTTCGGGCGCAAGGTGCTGTATTCGGGTGACCGGCCGACCTTCACCGAGCTCGAAGGTCATGTCAAAGGCAAGAAGTAGGAGCTGACATGGCCGGCGATGCCAAGAAGCTCCAACCCATCATCATCAAGCGCGTCAAGAAGGGCGGCCATGCCGTCCATGGCGGCGCGTGGAAGATCGCGTATGCCGACTTCGTGACGGCCATGATGGCCTTCTTCCTGCTGATGTGGCTGCTGGGCAGCACCACCGAAGGCGACAAGAAGGGCATTGCCGACTACTTCGGCTCGCCGCTGAAGCTGGCGCTGCTCAATGGCGGCAGCGGCTCGGGTGACTCTTCGCACGTCGTCAAGGGCGGTGGGCAGGACCTCACGCGCACCACCGGGCAGGTCAAGCGCGGCGACACCGAGGCCACGAAGAGTACCGTCAACGTGCACCAGCTGAAGGCCGAGCAGGTGCGCGCCGAAGTGGCGCGGCTGCAGGACCTGAAGAAGAAGGTGGAAGCGAAGATCGCCGCTAACCCCAAGCTGGCGGGCATGGCCTCGCAGATCTTGCTGGAGATGACGCGCGACGGCCTGCGCATCCAGATCGTCGACCAGGACAACCGTGCCATGTTTCCCAGTGGCAGTGCGGTGGTGGTGCCGACCATGCGCGAGCTGCTGCGCGAAGTGGGTGGCCTGCTGGCCGAAGTGCCCAACCGGTTGACACTGGAAGGCCATACCGATGCCTTGCCGTTCGGCAGCAGCGAACGCGGCTACAGCAACTGGGAGCTGAGCGCCGACCGCGCCAATGCATCGCGCCGCGAGCTCGTGGCCGGTGGCCTGCCCGAAGACCAGGTGCTGCGTGTGCAGGGCCTGGCCGCCAGCAACCCCTACGACCGCCGCGACCCTGCGGCGCCGGCCAATCGCCGCATCAGCCTCATCGTGATGACGCGCGAGGCCGAGGAGGCGCTGTTCCGCACCATGCCCGAAGCGCCGCCCGAAGTGGCCACGCCACCGCCGCCAGCGGCGCTTTCAGGCAGTACGCCCCCCGTGCGCCGATAGACCCGCAGTTGCCACGCGCCAAGGCCCTGCACCATGAACACCACCGAGATGAAGTTCCTCATCGTCGATGACTTCTCCACCATGCGTAGCATCGTGCGCGGGCTGCTGCAGGAAATGGGCTGCCACAGCGCCGACGAGGCCGAGGACGGCACCGTCGCGCTGAGCATGCTGATGAAGACGCCCTACGACTTCGTCGTCACGGACATCAACATGCCCAACATGAACGGCTTCGAGCTGCTCAAGGCCATCAAGGCCGAGCAGACGCTGCGCCACATCCCGGTGCTGATGGTGACGGCCGAAGCGCGCAAGGAAGACATGGTGCTGGCCGCGCAGAGCGGCGCGGCGGGCTATCTCGTCAAGCCCTTCACCAAGGCCGCCCTCGAGGACAAGGTGCGGAAGATCCTGCAGAAGCTCGCAGCTACCGCCTAGGAACGCCCGGGACTCCGAGCGTCATGCGGCAAGGCCTTGCCGAATCTCCAGCTCGACACCGTCCAGCCGATGGCTGACGGATCCTCGTGATACACGGTCGCGGCCGTCTCGTCTTCAGCAGCACCCAGCGCCACCATCAGCGGCAGCAGATGGTCTTCCTGCGGGTGCGCGATGCGTGCCGACGGCGCTGCATCCCAGTGCAGCAACTGCGCGCTGCGCTCGGCCGACGGCAGGCCTTCCAGGGTCTCGTGCAGCCAGGCATCGAAGGCGCGTGAAGGCGCCACGGCGCCCGGCCCGCGCAGGCGCAGGTTGTGGAAGCTCAGGCCGCTGCCCAGGATGAGCACGCCTTCGTCACGCAGCGGCGCCAGCGCGCGGCCCACGGCCAGGTGCTCGGCGGGGTCGTAGCCACTTTTCAGCGACAGCTGCAGCAGCGGCACGTCGGCCTGCGGGTACATCACCGCCAGTGGCGCGAAGGTACCGTGGTCGTAGCCCTGGTTCGCATCGCTGACGACGGCGATGCCGGCGCCCTGCAGCAGCGCCTGGATGCGCTGTGCCACCTCGGGCGCGCCCGGCGCCGGGTACTGGATGCGGTAGGTGTGCTCGGGGAAACCGCTGTAGTCGTAGACCATGCCGGGCCGCGCCGCGGCCATGGCCGTGAACTGCGGCGCTTCCCAGTGGCCCGACACCGACAGCACGGCCCGCGGCTTGCCACCGATCTCCTGTGTGATGGCGCGCAAAGAAGCCGCCAGCGGCGCCATGCGCTCGCGCATCTCGTCCATCCAGGGCCAGGGGCCGCCGCCGTGCGAGATGAAGTAGGTGGGCAGGGTGCGCATATCGGCTCTTTCGTGAAGTCCTGCCCGGGAGTGTGAACCGGCGTGGTGCCGGTCGCATTCAGCGCCACTGCACGCAGGCTGCAGGCGGCTTGACGTGCATCCGAACACGCTCGCCTTTCCCCCGCTTATCGGCCTCAAGTCCGGCGCACCAGCCGGCACCATGGCAGGGCTGCCCGGCAATGGCCCGGGCTCTCGACAGCCATGGCCGATACCTCCCAAGACCGCAACCTGCCAGCCAGCCAGCGCAAGCTGGAAAAAGCCCGCACCGAAGGCCAGGTGGCGCGTTCGCGCGACCTCGGTCACTTCGGCGCGCTGGCGGCGGTGGTGGGCCTGCTGGCGGCGATGGCGCCCGAGCTCACCGGCTGGCTGGGCCGCCTGCTGGCCGAGGCGCTGCGTTTCGACGCCACCGAGGTGGTGCGCCCCGACGCCATGTCGGAACGCCTGACGCTGATGGCGTTGAAGATGCTGGCCGTGCTGCTGCCGCTGTTCGGCACGCTGTTCGTGGTGGCGCTGGCCTCGGGCGTGCTGGCCGGCGGCTGGAACTTCTCGATGAAGGCCATGGCGCCCAAGTTCGACAAGTTCAACCCCATTGCCGGGATTGGCCGCGTGTTCTCGGGCCAGCAGCTCACACAGACGCTGAAGGCCTGCCTGCTGGCCCTGCTGCTGGGCGGCGTGGCCGCGCTCTACCTGGCACAGCGCTGGACGCAGCATGCCGAGTTGCTGGCCCTGCCGCTGCCCGCCGCGCTGGCGGCCGGCGCCGGGCTGCTGCAGGGCGGCCTGCTGCTGCTGTGCGGCGTGCTGGCGGTGTTTGCGCTGGTCGACGTGCCGCTGCAGCGCCAGATGCTGATGAAGCGCCTGCGCATGACGGCCGCCGAAGCCAAGCAGGAACACAAGGAAACCGAAGGCAATGGCGAGATCAAGGGTCGCATGAAGGCGCGCATGCGCGAGCTGGCCAACCGCCGCATGCTCACGCAGGTGCCGCTGGCCGACCTGGTGGTGATGAACCCGAGCCATTTCGCCGTGGCGCTGAAGTACGACGAGGCGAAGATGGGTGCGCCGCGTGTCGTCGCCAAGGGCGCGGACCTGCTGGCCATGAAGATCCGCGACCTGGCGCGCGAAGCCAAGGTACCCGTGCTGCAGGCGCCGCCGCTGGCGCGCGCGCTGTATGCCCACACCGAGGTCGACCAGGAAATTCCGGCGCGCCTGTTCAGTGCGGTGGCGCAAGTGCTGGCCTGGGTCTACGCGCTGCGCGACGCCGCGGCGGCCGGCCGCCTGGCGACGCAGGAAGCGCCGATGCCGGAGGTGCCCGCCGACCTGGACCCGCACAACCCGGCATCGAAGAAGTTCGTGGAGCCTGAGCAATGAACGCGCTGATGCAACGCCTGAATGCGCTGCTCGGGCCCAACGGGGCAAGTGGTGCGGGCTCGTTCAAGGCCCTGGTGCTGCCGGCCTTCGTCGTCATGATGCTGGCGATGATGGTGCTGCCGTTGCCGAGCTTCGTGCTCGACCTGCTGTTCACCTTCAACATCGCGCTGGCACTCGTCGTCATGATGGTCAGCGCGCAGATGGTCAAGCCGCTGGACTTCGCGGCCCTGCCCACGGTGCTGCTGGTGACGACGCTGCTGCGCCTGTCGCTCAACGTCGCCTCCACCCGCGTCGTGCTGATGCAGGGCCACACCGGCCCGGGCGCGGCAGGGCAGGTGATCGAGGCCTTCGGCCACTTCCTCATCGGTGGCAACTTCGCCGTCGGCCTGATCGTCTTCGCCATCCTGGTGGTCATCAATTTCGTCGTGGTCACCAAGGGTGCTGAACGCATCGCCGAAGTGGGCGCGCGTTTCGCGCTGGATGCCATGCCCGGCAAGCAGATGGCCATCGACGCCGATCTGAATGCGGGCCTCATCGACGAGAAGATGGCGCGCCAGCGCCGTGCCGAGGTGGCCGAGGAAGCCGACTTCTTCGGCAGCATGGACGGCGCCAGCAAGTTCGTGCGCGGCGACGCCATGGCCGGCCTGCTGATCCTCTTCATCACCATCGTCGGTGGTTTCATCATCGGCCTGGCCATGCACGGCATGAGCGCGTCGGAAGCCGCCAGCAGCTACGTCACGCTGGCCGTGGGTGACGCGCTGGTGGCGCAGATCCCGGCGCTGTTGATTTCAGTGGCCAGCGCCATGGTGGTGTCGCGCGTGGGCAAGGAACAGGACATCGGCACGCAGATCCGCGGCCAGGTCTTCGACTCACCGCAGGCCCTGGGCGTGGCCGCCGCGGTGGTGGGCCTGCTGGGCCTGGTGCCGGGCATGCCGCACCTGGTGTTCCTCATCGTCGCCTCGGGCCTGGCGCTGCTGGCCTGGCAGCTGACCAGGCAGCGCCGCGCCGCCGCCGCGGCGCCCGAACGCGCGGTCGGCAGCGACGTGCAGCCGGCCAATGCCGAAGCCAGCTGGGACGACCTGACGCCGGTGGACACGCTGGGCCTGGAAGTGGGTTACCGCCTCATCGCGCTGGTCGACAAGGCGCGCCAGGGTGACCTGCTGACGCGCATCAAGGGCGTGCGCAAGAAGTTCGCGCAGGACGTGGGTTTCCTGCCGCCGCCGGTGCACATCCGCGACAACCTGCTGGAGCTCAAGCCCGGCGCCTACCGCGTGACGCTGCGCGGCGCCGTGGTGGGCGAGGGCGAGGCCAACCCGGGCCAGTTCCTGGCCATCAACCCCGGCGGCGTGTCGCCTTCGATTCAGCAGCAACTGCCCGGCGTGAAGACCACCGACCCGGCCTTCGGCCTGCCCGCGGTGTGGATCGACGAGCGCCACAAGGAGATGGCGCAGATGGCCGGGTTTACGGTCGTTGATTGCGCGACCGTCGTGGCCACCCATCTCTCACACTTGATGCAGGTTCACGCGGCCAAGCTGCTGGGCCGCGTGGAAACGCAAGCGCTCGTCGAGCATGTCACCAAGCTGGCTCCCAAACTGATCGAAGACGTCGTGCCCAAGATGGTCGGAATCGCTACCCTGCAACGTGTGCTGCAACTGCTGCTCGAAGAAGGCGTGCACATCCGCGACATGCGCTCCATCGTCGAGTGCCTGGCCGAACACGCCAGCACCGTGACCGACCCCGGCGAGCTGGCGCGCCACATCCGCGTGCATCTGGCCCCGGCCATCGTGCAGCAGATCTACGGCGCGGTGAAGGAACTCGACGTGATTGCGCTCGACCCCGAACTCGAACGCCTGGTCACGCAAGCCCTGAGCAGCCCGCACGGCGCCGCGCTCGACCCCGGCGTGGCCGATACGCTCAGCCGCAGCGCCGCCGACACCGCGCGCAAGCAGGAAGACATGGGCCACCCGGCCTGCCTGCTGGTGCCCGACCTCATCCGCGCCCCCATGGCCCGCCTGCTCAAGCGTGCCGCCCCGCGCCTGAAGGTGCTGGGCCACAGCGAGATACCTGAAACCCATTCGATCCGCATCGGCTCGATCATCGGAAGCACCGTATGAACTTGAAGCGCTTCACGGCCCGCACTTCGCGCGAGGCCCTCGCCCTCGTCAAGCAGGCCTTCGGTGACGACGCCGTGGTGATGTCCACCAAACCCTGCGCCGAAGGCGTGGAGGTGTTGGCCATGGCGCCGGAGAGCGTGCAGCAGCTGGAACGTGTCGGCATGCCGGCCGCAGCCCAGGCACCGCAGGCCGTACGCCAGCCGCTGCTGAAGGCCCGCGAACGCACGCCGCAGGCGGCACCCGCAGCGCCGCCCGCGCGCAGCCAGCAGCGTGTGGAACCCAGCTTCGACACCGAGGTGGCGCAGGACGTGGAGCAGCTGCAGATGAGCACGCTGTCCTTCCAGGACTATGTGCGCGACCGCATGCTCAAGCGCCGTGAATCCGAGCGCCTGGCCGAACTGCCGCCGGAGCCCGAAGCCCCGGCGCCGCTGCCGCCCAGCGTCGCACCGATCGAGGCCGCACGCGCCCGCCACGCCACGCGCAAGGACAGCGTGGCCGCTGCGCCCAGCCGCGATGTGCCCGTGCTGCGCGACGAGGTGCGCCTGGCAGACCATGCGCCCGTGATGGCGCCGACGATGGTGCCCGCGCAGCCCACACCCGCCCTCGCCACACGCGGCGAACAGATCGAGATGATGAGCGAGCTGCGCAGCATGCGCGGCCTCATCGAGCAGCGTTTCGGCGCCTTGGCCTTCATGGAAAAGCTGCAGCGCCATCCGCGCCAGGCCCACCTGTCGCAGCGCCTGCTCGACGCGGGTTTCTCGCCGGCGCTGATCCGCAAGCTGGTCGAAAGCCTGCCGGCTGCCGGTGACGAACTGGCCTGGGCCTCCGGCATCCTGGAACGCAACCTGCCCACGGCGGAACGCGAGGCACCGCTGGAAGACGTGGGCGGTGTCTATGCACTCATCGGTGCCACCGGCGTGGGCAAGACCACCAGCACGGCCAAGCTGGCGGCGGCCTTTGCCACGCGCCACGGCGCCGCCAACCTGGGCCTCATCACGCTGGACGCCTACCGCGTCGGCGCGCACGAACAGCTGCGCACCTATGGCCGCATCCTGGGCGTGCCGGTGCACACCGCGCACGACCGCGCGTCGCTGGAAGACCTGCTGGAGCTGCTCAGCGCCAAGCGCATGGTGCTCATCGACACCGCCGGCATGGCGCAGCGCGATGCGCGCACGCGTGAACTGCTGGACATGCTGTCGCACCGCGCCATCAACCGCCTGCTGGTGGTGAATGCCTCGGCGCAGGGCGAGACCATCGAGGACCAACTGGCGGCCTACGCCGCGCCGAGCTGCCGCGGCATCATCCTGTCCAAGCTCGACGAAGCCGTGAAGCTGGCACCGGCGCTCGACGCCATGGTCCGCCACAAGCTCAAGGTGCTGGCCGTGGCCAATGGCCAGCGCGTGCCCGAAGACTGGCACCGCCTCTCGGCCAACGCGCTGGTGCAGCGCGCGCTGAAGAGCAGCGGCGGCCCGGCCTGGAAGCTGGACGACGGCGATGTCAACCTCATCTTCGCTGGCCTGCCCGCCGCCCGCGGCCCGGTGGCACCCGCGCTGCACGCCTGAGCATGCCCGACTTCTACGCCTCATCGCAGCGCATGCCGCTGGACCAGGCCGACGGCCTGCGGCGGCTGTTTGCCGGCCGCCGCCGCCACGAGGTGGCGCTGACGGCCAACCCGCACGTGGCCTTTGCGGGCGTCGTGCTCGACCGCCTGGCGGCCGTGCTCTCGCGCAGCGGCAAGCAGGTGCTGGTGGTCGACGCCGCCGCCACCTCGCCGCCCCCGCACGAACTGGCCGGCGTGGATCTGGCGGCCTGCGTCGAGACCATCGCGCCGCGCGTCAACTACCTGCCGGCACGTGGCCTGCCCAAGGCCTACGTCGACACACGCGGTTCTTCGGCCGCCTTCATCGACGCCGTGATGCAGGCTGCGCCGCAGGCCGAGGTGCTGCTGCTGCACGCCGACGGCAGCGACCTGGCGCGCCTGCTCAAGCACCGCGGCGCACGGCCCGTGCTGCTGGGCGCCGACCACCCCGAGAGCATCAAGCACGCCTATGCCAACGCCAAGCTGCTGGTCAGCCGCTGCGGGCTGATGACCTTCGACCTGCTGCTCGCCGCCGCGCCGCATTCGCCGCGCGCCGGCAGCATTGCCGGCAGCCTGGCCGGCTGCGTCGACAACTTCCTGGGCGCCACGCTGCTGGCGTCGGCGCTGATCGACCCGGCCGGCGACATCCGCGCGCCGGCCGACGAAGACCTGGCGCAACTGCTCGCTGCCCAGCTGGCGCTCGACGACGCTCCGCTCGCCGAACCCGCACCACGCCGCGCCTACGCCGACGCCACACCCCAACGCCCCGCACTCCGATAGAGGCATGACCATGTACACCGCCAAGGGACAACTCGACGCCGGCGCTCTGCTCAAGCAGTACCAGCCGCTGGTGCGCCGCCTCGCGCACCAGATGATCGCCAAGCTGCCGGCCAACGTGGAGCTGGACGACTTGATCCAGGTCGGCATGATCGGCCTGAGCGACGCGCTGAGCCGCTTCGACGCCGCGCAGGGCGTGCAGTTCGAGACCTTCGCCACCCAGCGCATCCGCGGCGCCATGCTGGATGAACTGCGTGGCAACGACTGGATGAGCCGCGGCGACCGTCGCCACCAGCGCAGCATCGAAGCCGCCGTGCACAAGCTGGAACAGCGCCACGGCCGCGCGCCCAGCGAAGGCGAAATCGCACGCGAGATGGGGCTGAGCCTGACCGAGTACCAGGAACTGCTGGGAAAAGTGAGGGGCACGCAGCTCATCTACCTGGAAGACATGAGCGGCGACGACGGCGACGACGACTACCTCGACCGCCACGTCATCGACAAGGAGTCCAACCCGCTGGCGCGCATGCAGGACCAGCGCATGCGCGAGGCGCTGGTGGAAGCCATCAAGAACCTGCCCGAGCGCGAGCAGTACGTGATGAGCATGTACTACGAACACGACATGAACCTGAAGGAAATTGCTGCGGTGCTGGGCGTCACCGAAAGCCGTGTCTGCCAATTGCACAGCCAGAGCATTGCGCGCCTGCGCACGCGGCTGCGCGAGTGGTAAATGGAACAGCCAGCTGCCACGACAGGGGCGGCGGCCCGTTCGTGGGCTTGCCAGAAGCCGCGGCACCCATCACGGTGAACGGCCGCCACTGAAGCGGGCTGCGCCTGGCCTTCAAGTTCCGAGCCGCTGCGCCCTTCCTTGCGTGCTACAAACACGCAGGGGACAGGGGCAAGGATGAGAACGCAGAAAGTGGCGCCCGCATGCACGGGCGTGGCAGCGGTTTTGCTGGGAGCAGCGCTGTGGCTGCTGCCGCAGGCCGTGCTCGCGCAGGCCGCGGGCAAGAGCACGCCGCAGGCCGAATGCATGGCCGCCTATCGTCAGCAGGTGGCCGAACTCACACAGGCCACGGAGGCGGCGCGCGGCAAGCATGTGCTCGACCCGGTGCGCGTGTCGCGGCTGCAGGCCTTCGGCGTCCAACTCGGCAAGTTGCGTGATGCCGCGCAACGCCCGGCCCGCTCGTTGGCCGACTGCGAACAGCTGACGGCGCAGATCGAGGCCGAAGGCCAGCGGCTGCTGCGCCTGACGGCCAGCGATGAGGCCGCAGTGGCGCCCGCAGCGCCGGCAGCGGGCGCAACGGCTGCCCCGGCGGCACGCGCCCTGCCGGCTGCCACACCGGCAGCCGCGCCGCCACCGCCCGCGCCTGACAACGCCTGCATCACCAGCGTCGGCCAGGACTTCAACGAGGTGGCGCAGCTGCTCACGCAGCTGCAGCGCAGTCGTGGCGAAGGGCAGGGCCCTGACGCTGAACTGATGGCCGCGTCCACGCGCCTGAACGCACTGCGCGACAGCCTGCTGGCCGGCCTGAAAGCGCCGCCCGATGCCGCCGGCTGCGAGCGTCTGGGCAAGGGCGTGGCCGAAGAGCGCGACACGCTGCAGCGCCTGCAGCGCAGCCGCACCCTGGTCGTGGTGCCGGCGCCAGCCGCCGCACCCGCGCCGGTGCCGATGCCGATGGCCCAGCCGGCCCCAGCGGCCGTGCAGGCCGCGCCACCACCACCACCCGCTCCGTGTATCGCCGCCAACAGCCAGGCCTATGAGGACCTGGTGCAGCGCTTCAGCGCCTTCCTGCAGTCGGGCCGCGTGGCGGGCGAACTGATGGCGCCTTCGCAGGCCCTGGGTCGACGGCTGGCGGCGCTCAACGCAGCGCTCTCGCCCACTCAAACCGTGGCTGCCGAGTGCACCGGCAATGGCCGCGCGCTGGCCCAGGCCGAAGCCGAGCTGCAGCGCCTGGAGTCCCGGGCCAGCTCGGCGCCCGCCGCGCCGCAGGCCGAGCTGGCTAGCGACAGCACCGCGGCCATGATGCCGCCGCCCACGGTGGTGGACACGCGCGCCCGCGCCTGCGTGAGCGAGCTGCGCCTGAACTTCCGCGACGTGCAGCAGGTGGCCATGAACCTGAACTCGCACGGCAAGCTCAACGCCAACGGCCGCGCCCAGCTCAAGCGCCTGGTGCAGGACCTGTTGCTGCAGCAGCTGGTGCTGTTCAGCCGCGACATCCTGTCGCTGGACGAATGCGAGCAGATCGCACGCACCTTTGCCGGCCTGCGCGCCCAGGTGCAAGAGGTGCGCTCGGCCTATGCCCAGGCCTTCGGCACGCCGGTGCTGGCCGGCGACGGTGGGCAGGCGGCGCTGCAGGCGCGGCCGCAGGGCCAGAACCTGCAGATGGCGCTGCCGCATTCACAGATGGCGGCGCCCGCACGCCCCGCGTTCGACGCCCAGGCCCAGGAATGCCAGCAGCGCCTGCGCGGTGCGCAGGGTGAAGTGATGCAGCAGTTCCAGGCCCTGCAGCGCAGCGGGCGCATCTCACCGCAGGAGTCCGGCGAGTTCCAGACCATGCAATCGCGTGTGCACGACTACGCCCAGAGCGCGGCGCGCGACGGCCTGTCGCTCGGCGAATGCCAGAGCATCCACAACGCGCTGGGCCAGATGCGCAACGCGGTTCAGCGCATGGGCCAGCACGACCCGCGCATCGACGCCTGCCGCAACCAGCTGCGCCAGGGCCAGGGCGAGCTGGTGAACGGCTTCCAGAGCCAGCAGCGCACGGGCCGCGTCTCGCCGCAGGAGTTCAGCGAGTTCCAGAACATCAACAACCGCCTGAACCAGATGATGCAGGCGGCCTTCCGCGAAGGTGCTTCGCTGCAGGACTGCCAGCAGGTCGGCCAGTTCATCGGCCAGGCCCAGGGCGCGGTGCAGCGCATGGGCCAGGTCGACCCGCGCCTGGAGCAGTGCAAGGCGCAGGTACGGCAGGGCTGGAACGAGGTCCAGCAGATGTTCCAGGCCGCCGCGCGCAACGGCCGCATGACGCCGCAGAAGCAGCAGGAAGTGCAGCGCGCGCAGGGCCGCCTGGGCAACCTGGGCAACGCGGCGCAGCGCGACTTCACGTCGCTGCAGGACTGTCAGATGGTGGGCCATGCGCTCGGCCAGGAGCGCGGCAACCTGCAGAACCTGGCGCGCATGTAGCGCCGCGCGGGCCCGCGGTTCAGGCCAGCAGGCCGTGGGCGGTGTTCAGGCGCTCGGCGCCGCCGGTGGCGGAATACAGCGCGGCATGGCCAGGGTGGGCGGGCATCAGCACGTCGATGGCGCGGTCGAGCGACGCCGTGGCCCGGGCCAGCGCTTCACGCTGCGCGGCAACCTGGCCCGAGGCACGCGCCAGGCGTTGGCGCAGTTGCGGGGGCACGCCGCCGCTGCGCGCGGCGCGCGCGAAGTGGTCGACGGCAGCAGCCAGCGCGGCGTGCAGCTCGGCGGCCACGCGGTCCACGGCCTGCGCATCTCGCTGGTGCAGGGCCAGGCCCAGCGCCGTCAGGCTGTCTTCCACGCCCTGCAGCGGGCGCTCCAGTTCGGCAGCCCGTTGCACGGCGTGGCGCTCTTGCGGCGTGGTGATCATGGGCGGGGAAGGGAATGGCTTCAGCTGAGCTTGCGGCCCAGCAGTTCTTCGGCGTTGACGATCAGCTTGTCGGCGATCGCCTCGGCGTTGATCGTGAACTTGCCTTCGCGGATGGCGCCGGCTATGCGCTCCACCTTCGAAGCGTCGAAGCTGGCGTCGCCGGCAGCGCCGGCCAGGCCGGCGGCTGCAGGCGACAACGCCACCTCGGTGCTGGGCACCTCAGGCGTCTTGGTTGGCGACCCGGGGCCGCTCTTGCGGTCGGCAGGCGCCGTGCCCGGAGGCTTGGTATCGAGAGGACCGATCTTCATGATGAACTCCTGTCAGGGGCACGGCCACCGTGCTGACCCAAGGACATAGACGCTCTATCGGACGGTGGCGGCGCCGACTTTAGGCCCGGATGAGAAATTTTCGTTCTTCCCCCCTGATTGCGGGAGCAGCTGCCCCACGCCGCCCGGGCTCTGGCGCATTTGTCCACAACAGATTGTTTCACGGCCCCACCTCGACCTGGCGTTCGGCCACCGGCCGCCCCACCAGGACACGGTCACCCGCCATGCGCACGCGCACCGGCTGGCCTTCCATGCCCGCGGCCATGGCCACGCCCTCGGCGGCCACGGCATAACCCTCGCCAGCGGCCAGCACCCGCACCGTCTCGCCGGCCGAGAACCACTGCCGCGGCTGCAGGTCGGCATTGCGCACCGGCTGGCCGGCGGCCAGCGGGCGCGTCAGCGTGCGCCCGGCCAGCGCCTGCGGCGTGCTGAACAGGGTGTCGGGGCCGGCGCCCCAGTCGGCTTCGGCCTGTTCCAGCTGGCTGACGGCCAGGCGCGCACCGGCCGGCAGGGCGCCAGTGCTGATCACCGCCGGCGCCCAGACCTGCACCGTGACGGGCAGGAAGATGTTCCAGCGCAAGGCGCCCGAATTGCAGCGCAGGCCAACGCGCGTGCGCCCCCAGGCCGGCACACCGGCGGGCAGGTAGGCCTCGACCTGCGCGCAGGGCACGAGCATCAGGCGCGGATTCAGGATGCCCGGCTGGGCCGTCACGCGCGCGCCCGGCGGCGCCAGCGCGGTGGCGGCTTCGGCGGCCAGTGCCAGCGCGCGCGCCATGGCCTGCGGCGGCACGGCGGCCTCGGCGGTGGCGACGGTCTGCGCGACGGCGCCGCCTGCCAGGCATGCGGCGGCCAGCGGCACCAGAAGACGGACGTGCGGAAGGTTCACAGCGGCCACTCTAGCCAGCGGGCGGGTCGGCAGCAGGCGGAAAAGGCGGCCTTGAGGGCCCTTATTCCCGCTCATCTTCCAGGGGGTGGCGCCACAGAATGACTCGCATGCCCGAAGACCCGGGCCCGACTGGAGCGCCGCATGATCCCCCGCCTGACCGCCGCCTTGGACTTCCAGAGCCAGGCCCTGGTGCTGCGCGCCGAGCGGCAGCGCCTGATCGCCGGCAACATCGCCAATGCCGACACGCCCGGCTACAAGTCGCGTGACTTCGACTTCGCCAGCGCCCTACGCGCTGCCAGCGTCGCCAGCGGCAGCGCGGCTACTGGTGAGGGCATCGCCCAGGGCGTGATGGCACCCGCCGGCAGCCGCGCCCAGCCGACGCTGCGCTATGCAATCCCGTCGCAGACCAACCTCGACGGCAACAGTGTCGACATGGACCGCGAACGCGCCGCCTTCGCCGACAACGCCGTGAAGTACGAAGCCACGCTGCGCTTCATCAACGGCAGCGTGCGCACCACGCTCGAAGCGATGAAGAGCCACAACCAAGGCTGATAGGGAGCAACCATGAGCATGTTCCGCATCTTCGACGTCGCCGGCAGCGCGGTCAGTGCGCAGAGCCAGCGCCTGAACGTCGTCGCTTCCAACCTGGCCAACGCCGACACCGTGGCCGGCCCCGACGGCAGTGCCTACAAGGCACGCCAGGTGGTGTTCCAGACGCGCTTGATGGGCCCGGTTGGCCAGCGCGACGCCAACGCCGGCGTCACCGTCAGCACCATCACCGAAGACAACACCCCCGGCCGCCGCGTGCACGACCCCAAGCACCCCAGCGCCGACGCCGAAGGCTACGTGACCTACAGCAACGTCAACCCGGTGGAAGAGATGGTCAACATGATCTCGGCCTCGCGTTCTTACCAGAACAACGTCGAGGTCATGAACACCGCCCGCAGCCTGCTGCTGAAGACGCTGCAGATGGGCCAGTGAGCCCCTGCTGACCAGGACATCGCATGACCACCGCCGTCACCAACAACCCCTACGCCGCCCTGAACGGCACCGCCGCCACCACGCAGACACAGAACGAGGCCGGCAGCGCCGACCGCTTCCTGAAGCTGCTGGTCACGCAGATGCAGAACCAGGACCCGCTGAACCCGATGGACAACGCGCAGATCACGAGCCAGATGGCGCAGATCAACACCGTCAACGGCATCGAGACGCTCAACGGCACCGTGAAGAGCCTGAACACGCAGTTCGTGCAGATGCAGGCGCTGCAGGGCGCCACGCTGGTGGGCCGCGACATCACGCTGCAGGGCAACCGCCTGGCGGTGGAAGATGGCCAGGCGCAGGGCGGCTTCGAACTCGCAGGCACCGCCGACCAGGTGAAGGTGGAAGTGCTCAACGCCGCCGGCCGTGTCATCGACACCGTGCAGCTGGGCGCGCAGACCGCCGGACGCCACGGCTTCGAGTGGCCGGCCACCGACATCGCCGACGGCGCCGAGCTGCGCTTCCGTGTCACCGCCACCAGCGGCGCGCAGACCGTGCCCAGCACGCTGCTGATGCGCGACCAGGTGCAGGCCGTCAGCACGTCCGGTGGCGGCCTCGTGCTGCAGACCCAGCATTCCGGCGACGTGGCCTACGCCGACGTCAAGGCCTTCAACTGAACCCCACTGAACAGGAACCATCATGAGCTTCCAGCAAGGCCTGTCCGGCCTGAACGCCAGCAGCAAGAACCTTGAAGTCATCGGCAATAACATCGCCAATGCCAACACCTACGGCAGCAAGGTCTCGCGCGCCGAGTTCGCCGATGTCTACGCCGCGGCGCTGAACGGCGCCGGCACCAACACGGTGGGCATCGGCACGCGCCTGGGCGCGGTGGCGCAGCAGTTCACGCAAGGCACCATCACCACCACCGACAACCCGATGGACCTGGCCTTGAACGGCGCCGGCTTCTTCCAGCTCAGCGACGGCGCCAGCGCCGTGACCTTCAGCCGCAACGGCCAGTTCAAGGTTGACCGCGAGGGCTACATCGTCAACAGCGGCCAGCAGCGCCTGATGGGTTACGCCGCCGATGGCCAGGGTGTGATCCAGCGCGGCCAGCCGGTGTCGCTGCAGTTGCCCACGGCCGGCGTGAGCCCGGCGGCCAGCACCGCGGTGGCGGTGGAGATGAACCTCGACTCGCGCCTGGCCGTCACCGCACCGGCCGCCGGCGCGCCCATCGACTTCAATGATTCCGACACCTACAACAACGCCACGTCGTTGACGGTCTACGACATCCAGGGCCAGCAGGTGGCGCTGAGCTACTACTTCCAGAAGTCGGCCGCCGACACCTGGAACGTCTTCGCCACCGCCAACGGCAACCCGGTGCTCGACGCCGGTGGCGCGCTGGCGCCCATCACGACCATCACATTCCCGCTGGACGGCAGCGCGCCCACCGCGCCGGTGGGCCCGGTGGCCTTCGACGTCCCGGCCACCGCCACGGCCAACGGCGGCGCCACCATCCCCATTGCCGGCGTGACGCTGGATCTGAGTGGAGCCACGCAGTTCGGCAGCCCCTTCGGCGTGACGGACATGACGCAGGACGGTTATGCCGCCGGTGTGCTGGCGGCCATTGCGGTGGAAGCCAACGGCATCATCACCGCGCGCTACTCCAACGGCCAGTCGCGCCCGGCGGGCCAGATCGAGCTGGCCAACTTCCGCAATGCGCAAGGCCTGCAGCCGGTCGGCGACAACGCCTGGGCGCGCACCTTCGCATCGGGCGACCCGGTGCTGGGTGTGCCCGGCGACGGCAACCTGGGCAGCCTGACGGCCGGCGCGCTGGAGGAAAGCAACATCGACCTGACGGGTGAGCTGGTGAACATGATCACCGCGCAGCGCACCTACCAGGCCAATGCGCAGACCATCAAGACGCAGGACCAGGTGCTGCAGACGCTGGTCAACCTGCGTTGACCTGCTAGATGGACCGCCTCATCTACCTGTCGATGTCGGGCGCCAAGGCGGCCTTGCAGCGCCAGGACACGCTGGCCAACAACCTGGCCAACGCGTCGACCACCGGCTTCCGCGCCGAGATGCAGGCCTTCCGCGCCGTGCCGGTGCGTGGCGACGGCGCCACCACGCGCGTCTACGCGCTGGAATCGACCATCGGCCATGACACCAGCCCCGGCCCGGTGTCCAGCACCGGCCGCCCGCTGGACGTGGCGGTGCAGGGCAGCAGCTGGCTCGCCGTGCAGGGCCTGGACGGCACCGAGGCCTACACGCGCGCGGGCTCGCTGCAGGTCAATGCCGAAGGCCAGCTCGTCACGCCGAATGGCCTGCCGGTATTGGGCGACGGCGGGCCGATCACGCTGCCGGTAAACGCCAGCATCGAGATCGCGGCCACCGGGCAGATCACGACGACGGTGGGCAACGGCCGCCCGCAGGCCGCCGGCCGGCTGAAGCTGGTCACGCCGGAGGATGGCGCCCCCTTGCTGCGCGGTGCCGATGGCCTCTTCCGCCCCGGCGACGGCGCCGAGCTGCCGAACGACGCCACGGCGCGTGTGCAGAGCGGGGCCCTCGAAGGCAGCAATGTCAGCGCCGTCGAGACCATGGTCGCGATGATCGCCGCGGCGCGCCAGTTCGAACAGCAGATGAAGATGCTGCAGGGTGCCGAGCAGCGCGAGCAGGCGGCGGCCAAGCTGCTGGGGGTGCAGTAACACTGTGCCGCGAGATGGGCGGTGCAGTCGCCTCATTTCCAGCGCTTGCGGCCCTTCAGTCCGCGCCAAGATGCGACAACGCTACCGGGGACTGAACGCACATGATCCGCTCACTGTGGATAGCCAAGACCGGCATGGAAGGCCAGCAGACCAAGCTGGACGCCATCTCCAACAACCTGGCCAACGTCGGCACCAACGGCTACAAGCGCGCCGGGGTGGCCTTCGACGACCTCATGTACCAGAACCTGCGGTCTGCAGGTGCGGCCAGCTCTGAGCAGAGCCAGCTGCCCACCGGCCTGCAGGTCGGTCTGGGCGTGCGTGTGGCGGCCACCACGCGCAACTTCAGCCAGGGTGCCTTGCAGAACACCGGCAACAACCTCGACATCGCGATCAAGGGTGACGGCTTCTTCCAGATCCAGCTGCCCGACGGCAGCACCGGCTACACGCGTGACGGTGGCTTCCAGGTCGACGCCGCCGGGCAGGTCGTCACCAATGCCGGCTATGTGCTGCAGCCCGGCATCACCATCCCGGCCACGGCCCGCGCGGTGACCATCGCCGCCGACGGCACGGTCAGTGCCACCCTCGCCGGCCAGACGGCGCCGCAGTCGCTGGGCCAGATCCAGCTCACGTCCTTCATCAACCCGGCCGGTCTGGATGCGCGCGGCGGCAACATCTTCGGCGAGACCGCGGCCTCGGGCACGCCCAACACCGCGGCGCCCGGCAGCGCCGGCCACGGCTCGCTGCTGCAAGGCTTCGTCGAAGGCAGCAACGTCAACGTCGTCGAGGAACTGGTGAGCATGATCGCCACGCAGCGCGCCTACGAGCTGAACTCCAAGGCCATCCAGACCAGCGACCAGATGCTGCAGAAGCTGGGGCAGCTGTGATGCGCGCGCTAACCGCCTTGTTGTGCTGCGCAGCGCTGACAGGCTGCGGCTACCTCGCGCCTCGCGTCGACGTGGCCGACACCACGCCGCCGGCACCCGCGGCCATGCCGCAGGTGGTAGCCGGCAACGGCTCCATCTTCCAGGCATCGAACTACCGGCCGCTGTTCGAGGACCACCGCGCGCGGCTGGTCGGTGACACGCTGACCATCAACATCATCGAGAAGGTCACGGCCACCGCCAAGAGCACGAGCTCGGTGGACAAGACCGGCACCATTTCCGGCAGCGTCACGGCTTTCCCCGGCATCAGCCCGAATGCCTTCAGGCGGGCCACCGCCGACGGCACCGGCAGCAATGCTTTCGCCGGCAAGGGCGCCACCGAGACCAGCAACGACTTCAGCGGCACCATCACGGTGGTGGTGCGCGGCGTGCTGCCCAACGGCCACCTGCTGATCGCCGGCGAAAAGCAGATCGGTGTCAATCAGAACGTCGATGTGCTGCGCTTCTCGGGCCAGGTCGACCCGCGTGCCATCCAGCCCGGCAACAGCGTGCCCAGCGCGGCGATTGCCAACGTGCGGCTGGAACAGCGCGGCCGCGGCCAGCAGCATGAAGCCCAGGCCATGGGCTGGCTGGGGCGCGTGTTCCTCAACCTGTCACCGCTGTGATGAAGCGCCTGCTGGCCTTCGTTGTGGCGCTGGCGCTGTGCCTGCCGTCTGTGGCTGCCGTGCGCATCAAGGAAGTGGC
>JANNFE010000256.1:0-1856 GCA_031379415.1 Betaproteobacteria bacterium
TGGCTGGACACCGGCACGCACGACAGCCTGATGGAAGCTGGCCAGTTCATCGCCACGCTGGAAAAGCGCCAGGGCCTGAAGGTGGCCTGCCCGGAAGAGATCGCCTTCCGCGCCGGCTGGATCGATGCCGCCCAACTGGACATGCTGGCCGCCCCGATGCTGAAGAACGCCTACGGCCAGTACCTGATGCAGGTGCTGCGCGAGAAGGTCTACTGAACATGCGCCTCGTTCCCACCCGTCTGCCTGGCGTTGTCATCATCGAGCCTGCCGTCTTCGGCGACGACCGCGGCTGGTTCTCCGAAAGCTTCAACGAGGCGCGATTCAACGCTGCGCTGGCCGACATCGGCCTGCCCGCGCCGCGCCGCTTCGTGCAGGACAACCACTCCTGCAGCAAGGCCGGCGTGCTGCGCGGCCTGCACTACCAGCTGCCGCCGCATGCGCAGGGCAAGCTGGTGCGCGAGGTGCCGGGCGCGGCCTTCGACGTGGCGGTGGACATCCGCCAGGGCTCGCCCACCTTCGGCCAGTGGGAAGGCGTGGAGCTGAACGCCGACAACAAACGCCAGCTGTGGGTACCGGAAGGCTACGCGCACGCCTTCCTGGCGTTGCAGGACGACACGCACTTCCTCTACAAGACCACCGACGTCTACGCCAAGGACTGCGAGCGCAGCATCCGCTGGGACGACCCGGCCATCGGCATCAACTGGCCGCTGCCCAAGGGCATGGCGGCGCCGCTGGTGGCGCCCAAGGACGCTGCGGCGTCACTGCTGGCCGCCGCCGACCTGCCGCCGCTGCAGGCATAAAAAAACCGCAGCCGAGGCTGCGGTTTTCGCTGCAGGCCCGAAGGCCGCATCAGACCAACGAGACCTTAGATGGCCTGGAGGGTCGAAGCTTGCGGGCCCTTCTGGCCCTGCTTCACTTCGAATTCCACCTTCTGGCCTTCGGCCAGGCTGCGGAAGCCGCCAGTGGATTGGATTTCGCTGAAGTGGGCGAAGAGGTCCTTGCCACCACCGTCGGGGGTGATGAAGCCGAAGCCCTTGCCGTCGTCGAACCACTTCACGATGCCGGTTTGCGTAGTCATGCTGAATATCCTTTCACGGTTGCTGCGCAACACATGCTGCGCAGTGCAGATGCGGGCCAAGAAGAATCACCGATCGAGAAATCCGCCGACTCCTGCTTTGCAGCAGGGCACACCGAACACTGTCTCAAAACTGTCTTGCTCAAATCTACCTCGGTAATATAACCCGCCCCGGGGCCTGCAACCCGGAGGGCCGAGGAAATTAGGTGCCGGTGCCCAGGGCTTCTGCCCTGTGCGCCTTGCGGCCGTGGCGCGCACCACGGCGCAACCCGCACCGCGTGGGGCCGGTCATCGTGCGGTGCTATCTTCGACGGACGCACGCCACACTCAGACTCATGACCAAGACCGCACTCATCACCGGCATCACCGGCCAGGACGGCGCCTACCTGGCGGAACTTCTGCTGGGCAAGGGCTACGTCGTGCACGGCATCAAGCGGCGCTCGTCGTCCTTCAACACCGACCGCGTGGACCACCTCTACCAGGACCCGCATGTCAGCAATGCACGCTTCAAGCTGCACTACGGCGACCTCACCGACAGCAGCAACCTCACGCGCATCGTGCAGCAGGTGCAGCCCGACGAGATCTACAACCTGGGTGCGATGAGCCACGTGGCGGTGAGCTTCGAGCAGCCCGAGTACACCGCCGACGCCGACGGCATCGGCACGCTGCGCCTGCTCGAGGCCATCCGCATCCTGGGCCTGGAGAAGAAGACGCGCTTCTACCAGGCCAGCACCTCGGAGCTCTACGGCCTGGTGCAGGAGGTCCCGCAGAAGGAGACCAC
>JANNFE010000302.1:0-1553 GCA_031379415.1 Betaproteobacteria bacterium
CGCCGACGCCGACGGCATCGGCACGCTGCGCCTGCTCGAGGCCATCCGCATCCTGGGCCTGGAGAAGAAGACGCGCTTCTACCAGGCCAGCACCTCGGAGCTCTACGGCCTGGTGCAGGAGGTCCCGCAGAAGGAGACCACACCCTTCTACCCGCGCAGCCCCTACGCCGTGGCCAAGCTCTACGCCTACTGGATCACCGTTAACTACCGCGAGGCCTACGGCATCTACGCCTGCAACGGCATCCTCTTCAACCACGAAAGCCCGATCCGCGGCGAAACCTTCGTCACGCGCAAGATCACGCGCGCCATCGCGCGCATCGCGCTCGGCCTGCAGGACACGCTGCACCTGGGCAACCTGAGTGCGCTGCGCGACTGGGGCCATGCGCGCGACTACGTGCAGATGCAGTGGCTGATGCTGCAGCAGGACGTGGCCGAGGACTACGTCATCGCCACCGGCCAGCAGCACAGCGTGCGTGAATTTGTGCAGCGCGCCGCCGCCGAACTCGGCATCACCGTGGCCTTCGAAGGCACGGGCGAGGCCGAAGTGGGCATCGTCACCCAGGTCGAGAAAACCGCCGGCGAGCTGCGCGCCAAGTGCAAGCCCGGCGACGTCATCGTGCGCGTGGACCCGCGCTACTTCCGCCCCACCGAGGTGGAGACGCTGCTCGGCGACCCGTCCAAGGCCAAGCAGAAGCTGGGCTGGGAACCGACCACGCCCTTCGCGTCCCTGGTGCGCGAGATGGTGGAAAGCGACTACACCAGCGCCAAGCGCGACAGCCTGGTCAAGCTGGCTGGCTTCCAGGCCTACGACCATCACGAGTGAGCGCGCCGATGCAGCCCGACTCCCGCATCTACGTGGCGGGCCACCGCGGCCTGGTCGGCAGCGCCATCGTGCGCCGGCTGCAGGCCGACGGCCACCGCGGTCTGATCACGCGCACCCATGCCGAACTCGACCTCACGGACGAGCGTGCCGTGCGCGCCTTTTTCGAGGCCGAGCGCCCGGAACATGTGTTCCTGGCCGCCGCCAAGGTGGGCGGCATCGTCGCCAACAACAGCTACCCGGCCGAGTTCATCCGCGACAACCTGGCTATCCAGACCAACACGTTGCATGCCGCCTATCTCTCTGGCGTGAAGCGCCTGCTCTTCCTGGGCAGCAGCTGCATCTACCCCAAGCTGGCGCCGCAACCCATGCGCGAACGCGACCTGCTCACCGGCCCGCTGGAGCCCACCAACCGCCCCTACGCCCTGGCCAAGATCGCCGGTGTGGAGATGTGCTGGAGCTACAACCGCCAGTACGGCACGCAGTTCCTGGCCGCCATGCCGACCAATCTGTACGGGCCCGGCGACAACTACCACCCGACCAACAGCCACGTCATTCCGGCGCTGCTGCGCCGCTTCCACGAAGCGCGGTTGGCCGGCGCAGCGCTGGTCACGGTCTGGGGCTCGGGCACGCCGCGACGCGAGTTCCTGTTCAGTGACGACATGGCCGAGGCCTGCGTGTTCCTGATGCGCTTGCCCGACGAGCGCTACCAGGCCCTGCTCGGCAGCGACGA
>JANNFE010000317.1:0-2619 GCA_031379415.1 Betaproteobacteria bacterium
AGGAAGCCGAGCGAGTGCTGTTGGGGGTTCAGCCTGTCACTGACATATGCCCGGTAGGGCTCCATGGTCACGTTGTTGGCGGCGTCCAGCATCCACAGCAGGCCGGCGGCGAACCACAGCGTCGGGCTGAAGGGCATGAACAGCAGGCCCAGGCTGCACAGGATGGCGCCGATCAGGAAGTACGGTGTGCGCCGGCCCCAGCGCGACACGGTGCGGTCGCTCATCGCGCCGATGAGCGGCTGCACCAGCAGCCCGGTCATCGGCCCGGCCAGCCACAGCAGCGGCAGCTTGCTTTCGTCGGCGCCCAGGTACTGGTAGATGGGCGACATGTTGGCTTGCTGCAGGCCGAAGCTGAACTGGATGCCGAAGAAGCCGACATTCATGTTCACGATCTGCCAGAACGACAGGCTGGGCTTGGGGCTGCTCATGCACGGGCTCCGGTTGGGGGCAACGCGCTGCTGGCGGCGCCGATGAAGCCCAGGGCGTGGCGCCAGTGCGTGACCACGGCCATGTCTTGCGGCAACGCACCCGGCCAGGTGCACACCGCCGCCGCCAGCCGCGCCGCGGCATGCAGCGCCTGCGGCAGCGGCTGGCCCCGCACGCAGGCGGCCAGCGTGGCGGCTGCGAAGGCGTCGCCGGCGCCCACGGTGTCCCGCACCTGGGCCACGGGCTCTGCGGGGCCACGTGCGTCGGTGCGGCCCGTCGCGTCCACCGCATACCAGCCCTGCGCGCCGCAGGTGACGATCAGGCGCTGCAGACCGAAGCGCTGCATCAGCACGGCCAGCGCGCCGTCGTGCGCCGGGCCGCCGGGCGCGAGCGTGGGCGCGGGCGCGTCGCTGCTCACGAACCACTGCAGCAGGCACTGCAACTCTTCGTCATTGACCTTCACCCAGTCGGCCAGGGCCAGCGCGTGCGCGGCCAGTTCGCGCAGGCCGTCCACCGGGCGCAGGTTGAGATCGGCCAGACGCAGCGCCGGCGTCGCGTTGACCAGCGTCGTGATGCTTGCGCGCGCCGCAGCGCTGCGCAGCGCCAGGGTGCCGAAGACCACCACGCCCGGCGCGAAGGCCTGCAACACGGGCAGCGCCGGCGCGGCGTCCAGGTGGTCCCAGGCGCTGTCGGCGGCGATCTCGAAGCCGTGGCCCTGCGCTTGCGCCACCACGCGCACCAGGCCCGTGGGATGGCCGGCATCGTGCTGCACGCCGCGCTCGTCCAGGCCGAAACGGCGCACCTCGGCCTGCAGCAGTCGGCCGGCGGCGTCGTGCGCGGCCCAGCGGCTGACCAGCAGCGTGCGCACGCCGAAGCCCGCCAGCCAACGCGCCACGTTGAAGGGCGCACCGCCGGGCACGCGGCGGCCGTCGGGCAGTGCGTCGACCAGCGCCTCACCGAGCACGGCCACCGCGGCGCCGGGCGCGGGCGCGGCCGGCCGCAAGCGGGCCAGGGTGTCGGGCGGGACGGTCACGGTGGCGGCGGGCGAGGCAGTGGCTGGGCTCAGAAAACGTACTTCAGCGTCACCTTGGCCGTGCGGCCGTTGACCGAGCGTGCGGCGCCGCGGCCGTCGTTGCTCTCGGTGTAGCCGAGCTTGTCGAACAGATTGTTCACCGCCAGGCTCACGGTGGTCTGCGGCGTGATGTTGACGTTGGCAAAGGCGTTCACCGTCATGTAGGCCGGCAGCTCGATGCTCAGCGGGCCGGCGGGGCCGTCGTCCTTGCTGCCGGTGGTGCCGACGACGCTCAGACCCACCAGCGCGTCGTCGTTGATGGTGAACGAAGGCGCCAGCTGGTAGACGATCTTGGCCTGCCGCTTGGGCGTCTTGCCCACCAGCGCGGCATTGCTGCTCTGCGTGATCTCGGCCGTGGTGTAGGTCAGGCCGCCGCTCATGGCGAAGGCGCCGGCACGCCAGGCGGCTTCGAGCTCCAGACCCTTGCTGTCGTACTTGTTGGTCGTCACCTTCACCGGCGTGGTCGTCGGGTCGACGTTGATCTCGTCGGTCTTGGCGAAGAACAGCGTGGCGAACACGCTGACGCCGCCGCTGCGCCACTTCACGCCGCCTTCGAGCTGCTTGACCTCGTTGACCGGGATCTTGCTGCTGGCGCCGTTCACGAGGTTGGGGTTGTTGAAGAAGGTGATGCGGTCGGCGTTGTAGGCGGCGCCGTCGCTGACGCGGCCGAACACCGCCAGGTCCTTGTTCAACTGGTAGTTGGTGCCCAGCGAATACGAGCTGCGGCTGAAGTCGTAGTCGATGACGTTGGGCTTGGTGAGGTCGTAGGCCACGCCGGCGTTGGACTGGTAGTACACGCCGCTGGCGCTGTTGCTGTCGCGGCGCACGCTGCCGTCCACCGTCAGGCCGCCCACCTCGTAGGCCAGGATCAGGTAGGGCGCGTTGGTGCGGTAGGTGGAGTCCTGAGTGTTGCTGCAGCAGCCGCCGAAGCCGGGGCTGCCGTTGGCGACGCCCGGCACGTTGAGCAGCTGGGCGCTTTCGCCCGCAGCCGAGAGCGCGTATTGGTTGAAGTTCCAGGTGATGTTCAGCGTCTGCGACGACATGTACAGGCCGCCGGTGGCGGTGAGCTTGGCGCCGTCGCCCATGGCGAAGCTCTTGCTCAGCTTCAGGTCGTTGGCCAC